>JAAYSJ010000045.1 GCA_012518395.1 Clostridiales bacterium | reverse complement strand
GATTATTTTGGCGTAGATATCATTTCTGAATATTATTGTGCAGGAATTATTGCCCTTGGAACAATGACACCGATTTCTGGCGAGAAAAAATACAATGAGTATATCAAAGCGGAAACAATAGTCAATGGAAACATAACAGATAATAAAGAAATCATAAAATACAGCGAGAATATTAAAAGAATAATACTCATATTCAAGGGTGACGATTATGGGGAGCTCGAGAAAAACTGCCAAATATATGCCCGAAGGATCAAAGATGATATTGAAAAAAATACATTCTGCGATGTAACTATTAGTATAGGGTGTGTACACCAGACCATTCAAGGGATAGCTGCATCTATCAAGGATGCCGAGGTGGCTCTTGATTTGGATAAGTCATTATGTAAAGACGGTATCATTAGCTTAGACTCAAAATACGGTTGTGTGGTCAGTAGAGCCAAGCAGTTCATCAACGAGAATTACTCTAAGTCTGGCACGACCCTTAATAGCGTAGCAGATTATGTATGTGTGAGCCCAAATCATTTTAGCGCTATTTTTAGTCAAAACACCGGTATGACCTTTAGCGAATACCTTACCTACACCAGGATTAAAAAAGCAAAAGAATTATTGATAACCACCAATATGAAAGCCTATGAGATAGCCTTTAAGGTAGGCTATAACGATTCCCATTACTTTAGCAATGTATTTAAAAAGACTGTTAGCCTTAGCCCTACAGACTTTAGGGTGAGTAGAAAGGACAATATGCTAGCCTATAACCGACAACAAAATACAAATAGATTATGAAAAGGGGATTAAAATGCATAAGTGTAGAATTACTGTATTAAAAAGAGCTTTTGAGCCTGAGTTGGCAAAGGAATATTCAAGTGATCCAAATTTGGGGCCATGTGATATCTATACCGATGGACAGGAATTTATCTTAGAGGAGCCGGAAATGCCGCAAGGTTTCTGTTCATGGGCATGGGCTGATGTACAAAGAGATGTAATTTCCATTATGACAGGTGGAAATATGGATTGGGTAAACAGAGACGGAGTCCAGGTGGTGTGCTGTACTGATGGTTTCAGACCCGTGATTTTTAAAATAGAAAGAGTAGTATAAAATCCATATCCGGTATATCTGATTTTGGCAACGGAGTCTAACTGCGGTATCATTTTAAAAGGTGTGGAGATGAGTGTCAGATATTATTATCCAAAACAGAAGGAAGTTCTTGCTGAGTAAAATCAATACCAGCCTAAAGGCAAAACTCATCTTTATCGTTGCTATATTGACAACGGTCTCTGTTAGCGTGGTAGGAATAATGTCTTTCACCAAATCGTTTTCGGCCATCCAGGAAAACACTATTAGCGCTACAACCCAGCTTGCCGATCAGGTAAACCAAAGCATAATACTAACCTTCGATATAGCCGAAAAGTTTCTTAAAATAGGGCAGCATGAGGCTACAATAGAGTTTTTAAATTTAGATAAAAACTCTGAAATACACAAGTATGAAAGCGCAAAAGAAGTAAATAAGGTATTTAAACTATACAAAGGCACTTTTGAAAAAGATCAATGGATAAAAGGTGTATATATAATAGGGCTGGATGGCAAAAATATATGCGATCGCCAGGGAGTATATCGGTTACCTAAGGATTTGGACTCCATATCAACTGTTAACACCATATTATCCAGCCCCAGAGAGAACCATATTATTCTAAACCAACGGGTGGATTATTCCAGGGAAGAACAATATAGTGATGTAGTCTCTCTGGGAACCGGTATTCTAAGGCCGGTGACCCGGGAATTGTTGGGGGTTATCATAGTAGATATAGATAAATCAGTCATAGAGGATCTGTGCAGGGATATCAGGATAGGCGGCAATGGTTATTTCTCCTTAATCAGCATGGGGGAGGAACCTACCTGTATCTTCAGCTCAGATCCTTATTTTAATCACTCTGAGATAAATACGAAAAATGTGGATATGATCAATAATGATGATAGCGGCTATTTTATCGAGAAGGCCCAAGGGGTAAAATATTTTTATATATTTAATACCCTCCGAAATACCGGGTGGAAGATCATTGGCAAGGTAAAGCTGGGTGATTTAATGCAAAGGGCCTATTCCATAAGAAATATAACCATTATTGCTATTCTGATCAGTATCGCCTTCACCATAATAGTTTACTTCTTCATATCGGATAAACTGACCCTTCCTATTGTCAATCTAAAAAACAAAATGAAACAGGCTGAAAGGGGAAATTTGGACGTTAAGGCAGAATGTAATAACAAGGATGAGATAGCGGATCTTTGCAATAGCTTTAATCTAATGCTGGAGAACTTAAGACGGCTGATTGAAAAGAACCGACGGGAACAGGAGATGCTAAAGAAATCTGAGCTTAGATTGTTGCAGGCTCAAATAAACCCGCACTTTTTATACAACACCTTAGACGCTATAGTATGGCTAAGTGAAGCGAGAGATAGTGCCCATGTTATCGACATTACAAAGGCCCTATCCGGGTTCTACAGGATCGCTTTGAGCAGCGGAAAAGAATGGATAACAATTGAAGAGGAGATAGAACACATCCGCAGCTATCTCATTATTCAAGGAATGCGTTATAAAGACATTTTAGACTATAAAATTGACATAGTCCATGAGGATATATTGGACTGCAAAATACTTAAACTGATCCTGCAGCCTATCGTAGAAAATGCTCTGTATCATGGGGTAAAAAACAAAGGCGGTCCCGGGCTTATTACCATCAGATTAAGTAAAGCAAGCCCCAATGAAATCCTGGTGGAAGTGATAGATAACGGAGCGGGAATGACTAAGGAAAGGCTCAAGGCAGTGGTGGATACAATCAATATTGACACAATAAGCAGCTCAAAAGGGAAAGGTTATGGCCTTAAGAATGTGAATCTGAGGATAAAACTATATTATGGCCATCAGTATGGATTGGACATAAAATCAGAGCCTGACAAAGGCACCCATGTTTCCATGCTTTTACCTAAGACCAGATGAATTATAGTTCATATATAATTACACCAAACCCATATTTAATTACATTGTATACAAAACCCCTTCATCGTAAGATATTACTAGAGTCAGCAGTTATTTCATGGACTGGCATCTATCGGTCTTTCTGGAATAACTGCCTTTGGGCTAAATATCTAATTAAAAAGAAGGAGGAAGACACATGCAAAGAAGTTTAAAGATTCGCGCTCTGGCTGCCATTTTACTTTTGATATTTGTATTTGCTTTGGCTGCGTGTAGCAAAGGAGGCGAAGCAGGTGGCGGTGCCGATACACCAGAAGCACCTGTGGCACCTGAGGAACCAAAAGAAGCAGAACCGGAGGCTGAGGCACCCGCTGAAGAACCCGAAGCGGCTCCAGCCGAAAAAAGAACTTTTGCTATCATCTACCCTGTGATTCATCCATTCTTTGACCCCGTAACAGAAAGCGCAGAAAAGTATGTAGCAGAACATGAAGGATTCGAAGTAATAATCAAAGCTCCTGAATCCGGTGATGTACAGCAACAGGTAGAAATCCTTGAGAATCTCATCGCTATGAAAGTAGATGGCATAGCCATCGGATCGACTGATGCTGATGCTTTAGCTCCCATCGTTGATAAAGCAGTAGACAACGGAATTCCAATAATAACTTTTGATACTGATACTCCAAATTCCAAGCGGGCAGGCTATATAGGTACCGATAACTATAATGCAGGTATCCACATGGCTCATGTAATCGCAAAGCACATAGGTGATAAAGGTGAAATTATTATACTTCAGGACGTCCCGACCCAGTTGAACCTGGTAGACAGGTTAAAAGGTATAGAGGACACACTAAAAGCGGAATATCCAGATATAGTAATTAAGGACGTTCAGGCAGGTTATGCAGATCCTGCAAAGAGTGTTGAGGTCTTAGAGGCATTGATACAAGGCCATCCGGATTTTGACTGCTATTCAGGAATGGGCGGCGCCGGCGGACCTGCAGCTATAGCTGTATGGAAGGCCAAAGGCTGGACTGCAGAGGATAAAAAGATTATCACCTTTGACAATATTCCGGAGAACCTGGATGCCCTAAGAGAAGGGATAATAACAGCTTTAGTATCCCAAAATCAGCACACATGGGGAGAAAAAATATTTGAAGCCCTAAATACCCTCTGCGATGGCGGGACCATTGACGAATTTGATGATACCGGAACAGTGGAAATCACCATTGATAACATCGATACTTATCAAGACTCATAAATAAATGGCTCTTGTCAGCTGACACTATTAAGCTCAAGTTACATATGGCCGGAGTCTTCTCCGGCCATATGTAATAATTATCGTTTGGAGGGGTTATTTATATGTCTATTAAACTGAAAAAACCAGATAGGGATGGGGCAGTGATTTCCCACGATTCCAGGGGCTTATTAAGGATTTTTCTTGAACAAAGAGAAAGCGGGTTATTCATTTTACTTATTGTAATGGTTATTCTTATGTCCCTAGCCAGGCCTGGAACCTTTTTTACAAGCGAGAATCTGTTCAACATTTTAAGGCAAGTTAGCTTGGTTACCATTATAGCTGTAGGACAAACCTTGGTTATCACTTCGGCAGGGATTGATCTATCCGTAGGATTTTCCTTGGGGTTAGCTAGTATCATTCTTTCATATTGTCTTGAAGCCGGTGTTAATACAGGGGTTGCCATTGCCTTGGGCATTGGGATAAGTGTGGTATTGGGCCTATTTAACGGCTTGGTCGTAACAAAAATCGGATTACCCCCTTTTATTGTAACCATAGGGACTTCCTATATAGCAAGGGGAATTTCTTTTGTTATAACCACCGGTTTTCCAATTAAAGTAACTGATCCTTTTATCCTGGGGTTAGGAATGGGGGGCATAGGGAAGATCCCCTTCATGACCATAATAATGGTGGTAATCGTTGCCATAGGGATATATATATTGAATAATACATCCTTCGGGATGAGGACTAAAGCAATAGGCGGAAATGAGATGGCGACCAGATTGTCGGGGGTAAATGTAGACAGACAAAAAATTACCATCTTTATGCTCTGCGGATTGTTTTGTGGTATCGCCGGAGTCATGATGGCCGGAAGGCTCAGTGCAGGAAACCCGAATGCAGGCGTAAACTATGACGTGGATTCGATTGCAGCAACAATTGTGGGCGGCACCAGTATGGCTGGAGGCGAGGGAACTATAATTGGCACCCTATTAGGTTCATTATTGCTTGGGGTCATAAAGAATGGATTGGTATTGTTAAATGTTAATATGTATTGGCAAACAATAGTATCCGGAGCCATAATAATTACTGTTTGTACAGTTGACAAATTAACGCGTGGCAGAAAAGCATAGATCATAAATAGGGGGTACGACTTGTGAGCAGTGATATGATTCTTTCAATGAAGGGTATTACTAAAATATTTCCTGGTGTAACTGCACTAAACAAGGTTGACTTCGATTTAAAAGCAGGAGAAGTTCATGGCTTGGTGGGCGAAAATGGTGCAGGCAAGAGCACATTAATGAAGGTTCTCGGCGGGGTATATATGCCAAACGAAGGAACCATTGAGTTAAACGGCAAGCCAGCAAATATTATGAACCCCAGAGACGCTTTGAATAATAAGATTAGTATCATCTATCAGGAATTTAATCTGGTAGAGGAACTAACGGTCTGGGAAAATGTATTCTTAGGCAAAGAGATGGTAAAAGGTGTCGGTAAGGGCTTAGATTCAGCTACCATGAAAAAGAAATCTAAAGAAATCTTGCAAGACCTTTGTATGAGCAATATAAATGTCAATACCATGGTCAGAAATTTAAGTGTTGCCCAAAAACAACTTGTGGAAATAGGTAAGGCTTTATTTAACGAAACAAGCATTTTGGTTATGGATGAGCCCACCGCCGCGTTAACCCATAATGAAACAGAGGTCCTTTTTGATCTGATAGAAAGGCTAAAGTCCGAGGGAATATCTATCATATATATATCTCACAGGCTTGAAGAACTCGTTGAGATAGGGGACAGGGTAACCATACTTAGAGATGGGGAATTTATAAAAACCTTGGATAACAAGAACAGGGATATAGACAAAGACGAAATGATAAGGCTAATGGTAGGCAGAAGCCTTAAAGACTATTTCCCGGATAGGAAGGAACACACGTCCGGCGAAACAGTTCTCCAGGTCAAAAACCTTACTAAAAAAGGGCAATTTGAGGATATCAGTTTTGAGTTGAAAAAGGGCGAGATATTAGGATTTGCAGGCCTTATAGGTGCGGGCAGAACAGAAATCATGAAGGCAATTTTTGGGGATACGGACTATGACAGTGGGGATATCGCAATAGATGGCCAAATCAAAAAAATCAAATCGACCCGTGATGCCATTAAGGAAGGTATCGTTTTGGTTCCTGAAGACAGAGCCAGAGAAGGGCTGGTACTTTTAATGACAGTTGCTGATAATATATCTTTGCCCAATTTAGATTTAGTAAGTACCCTGGGTACAGTTAAGAGAAGAAAGAAGAACAAGATGGTAAGGGATTATATTAATAAGTTATCTATACGGCCACAATTGCCTAACAGGCAGATCAAAAGTTTTAGCGGTGGTAACCAGCAAAAAGTAGTCATCTCTAAATGGTTGACAAGAAACCCCAAGATAATCATATTAGACGAACCTACACGGGGTGTGGATGTAGGAGCCAAAAGTGAAATATACACATTAATTCAAGAACTATCGGAATCCGGTGCCAGTATTATCTTTATCTCATCAGAACTCATTGAGGTCCTTGGGATGTGCGACAGGATATTAGCCATACACAACGGCAAAATTACAGGGGAATTTAGCAGGGAAGAAGCCACTCAGGAAAGGATTATGAAGGCCGCAACCGGTACTTGATTTAAGGTAACTTATAGAAGGAAGATGGTGAATCCGATGGATATAAACAATCTAAATAAATTGGCAGAGGAAGTCTATGACCAGATTATTAAGGAAAAGGGAAGCACGGATTCCATACAGGCAAATGTTTCAAAGGGTCTTGGTGTAAGGGATTCCAATGATAATTATGATAAAAGTCTTGCTTCCAAGATGGAACATTCTATGATAATCCCAAGTGCTACCCCTGCTATGGTCAAACAATTTTGCAACGAAGCTATAAGATACGGATTTAGGAATGTTTCTTTAGCGCCCTGCTTTGTATCAATGGCATATTCGCTCCTTAGGGGGACAGGTGTTAATGTGTCCACAGCCGTTGCATTTCCTATGGGTATAGCCACAAAAGAGATGAAGGTCGCAGAGACCTTGGAAGTGATCCGAAACGGAGCAGTAGAAATTGATTTGCCCATAAATATTGGGATGGTTAAAGCAGGAGAATTTGGTTCTATCAGAGATGATATCCAGGCTGTTGTTTCTGCTTCAAACAAAAGGGCTTTAATAAAGGCTGTGATCGATCTCGGTGCTTTATCTGAAGAAGAATGTATTAAGGTAGCACAGTGTGCTAAAAGCGCGGGGGCAGATTTTTTGAAGGTAGCTGCCACAACCAGACCCATAGGCGTAAATGCCGACGATATGAGATTTTTCCGTGGGGTAGTTGGAGATGGGATGGGATTAAAAGCCGACGGCGGAATTAGGGATTACAAGACAGCCCTTGCAGTTATCGAAAGCGGGGGGACGACTATAGGCGCAAGCAGCTCAGTAAAAATAGTCACCACATGCCCGGATACACTCAAATAGCGGGGATATATTAAGTGCACATTTAGATGTATAAATTAGCGCCAACAAAATATTATATAGTGTATTGACATATGTTATGGAATTAGTTATAATCGATACATTGAAAGAGTTCCACTAATATTATCCTTTCACAACTAATCATATTTAAGGAGTATTGCCATGAAACTAGTAGGAGTTAGCGATCTATTTATCCCCAAAGAACATATAGTATCCGGTTTCAAAGGGTTTGAGGATCATGGGGTTAATGTCGAAGTGTTGGATTGGCAGTTGAAGGATTTTGAGGAATTACAAAACATCAATTTCCTGGTTGAACAAGGTGGAAGTGAGGCTTATGAGCCTCCGGAGTATATTTTAGAAGCTTGCAGGGATGCAGACATATTTATAACCCAATTTTGTACTGTTACCAAAAAACTGATTGACGCCTGCCCAAGACTGAAAGTGATAGGGGTACTGAGGGCAGGGTATGAGAACATCAATTTTGAATACGCCACGGAAAAAGGGATAATGGTTTTTAATACTCCCGGCAGGAACGCCGATTCGGTAGCGGATTTTACTATGGGCGTTCTTCTCAGCGAATGTAGAAATATCGCCAGGGGTCACTTCGGTCTAAAAAACGGGCAATGGGTAAGGATTTATCCAAACTCAGGCCAGATTCCCGATTTACCCGGGAAAACAGTTGGGATAGTTGGTCTTGGGGAGATAGGGCTGAAAGTTGCCAAAAGGTTAGTAGGCTTTGATGTAAATCTATTAGGTTACGATCCTTTTGTAGATAATCCACCCTATGGCATAAAAATGGTAAGCCTGCCCCAGCTAATGGAAGAATCGGATTTTGTAACCCTTCATGTCAGGGCGGTAAAAGAGACGGAGAATCTTATAAACAGAGAACTTATTGAAAAGATGAAACCTACGGCATATTTTATAAACACTTCCAGATCTTCAGTTGCTGACGAGGGTGCATTATATGATGCCTTAAAAAATAATAGGATCGCAGGCGCAGCTTTAGACGTATTTGATAAGGAACCGCCAGGAAAAGAATATCCTTTGGTCAGGCTTGAAAATGTCACCTTAACGCCTCATATGGCCGGGGGATCCAATGATGCATTCCATAATTCACCTGCAAAGCTGGCCAGGGAGATGATCGGACTATGGGCAGGAAAGAGCTCCAGGTACCTGGTCAACAAGGATTTGTTTCCTGAAGGAATACAAAATTTTGTGCAATCAAAGATTTAATGAAACCATATAAAGTTAAATATATTTTTATTTCAACAAGGGGTGAATAAATTGGAATTAAGTAAGCTTGTCGAGAGCATTACCCAAGAGGTGCTAAAAGAGCTTGGGGGGGAAAGCTTAACCAGGATTACAAACAACAACCTATCCACAGAGGTATTGCCCAATGGAATAGACATAAACAATCTGGCGGCTGTATGTGATCATACAGTTTTAAAACCAGACACAACGAAAAAGACCGTTGAAACCTTTTGCAAGGAGGCGTTGGAATGGGGCTTTGCTTCTGTTTGCGTAAATCCTATACATATTCCCTATGTAGCGAGCATCCTAAAAGGCAGCAACGTCAAGGCATGTACTGTTATAGGGTTTCCGTTAGGAGCCACTACGCCCTTTGTCAAGGCCGCGGAAGTCCGTGATGCTGTGGCAAATGGAGCCCAAGAGGTGGATATGGTGATCAATATTGGCGCCTTAAAGGATGGGGATTACGATCTGGTTACCAGGGACATAAAAGGGGTAGTAGATGCTGCCGGCGGAAGGGCATTGACCAAGGTCATAATAGAGACCTGTCTCTTGACAGATCTGGAAAAGATCAAGGCATGTCTTTTGGCAAAAAATGCGGGGGCAGATTTCGTAAAGACCTCTACAGGAATGAGCACAGGGGGTGCTACTGTTGAGGACATAGCCCTGATGAGAAAAACTGTAGGCCCCGATATGGGGGTAAAGGCATCCACCGGTGTTAATAACCGTGAGATCGCCCTTAACCTGATTAGGGCAGGAGCAACTAGGTTGGGAACCAGTAAGGGGATCATTATCCAGACAGGGGTTGGCGGCGATTCGTCAACTGCATCATACTAGCCAAACAAAATGGAAGTGACGAAGATGGAAAAAGTAAATCAAAAAGGTGTTTCAGACAGGGTGGCGCTGTCATTAAACGAAGCGAATCTCTTGATGGACAGAGCCTTTGAAAGCCAGAAATCCATAGCCGAAATGGAACAGGTCAAGGTAGACAGGATCGTCGAGGCAATGGCAGAGGCCGGGTATAGGAATGCTTGGCGTTTGGCTGACCTTGCCGTAGAGGAAACTGGTATGGGCAGGGTAGAGGATAAGACGATCAAAAATCAATTCGCTACAAAGAATCTGTATGAATACATAAGGAATATGCGGACAACAGGGATAATAAAGGAGGATAAACTAAGGGGCGTCGTTGAGATAGCTACGCCTATGGGGGTAGTAGTAGGATTGACTCCTACAACAAACCCTACCTCTACTGTGCTGTTTAAAGCAATAATCGCAATGAAATCCCGAAATGCCATAGTGCTCTCCCCACACCCGCGGGCTGTCAAATGTTCACTGGAAGCAGCAAGGATCATGGAAGAGGCTGCAGTGTCGGCAGGAGCGCCCAGGGGGCTTATAAACTGCATGTCCAATGTTTCCCTGGAGGCCACTAATGAGTTATTACACCATCCAAAGACTTCAGTAGTCCTTGCTACAGGCGGATCCAATATGGTTAAGGCTGCATATAGTTCGGGTAATCCGGCCTATGGCGTGGGCCCGGGGAACGTTCCTGTATTTATCGAGCGCACAGCCGATATAGAGGATGCCGTAAGCAAGATCATGCTCAGTAAGACCTTTGATAATGGTACAGTATGTGCCTCAGAGGAGGCAATAGTAACGGAGACCATCATTTCCCAAAGCGTGATACAGGAACTTGAAAACCAAGGCGGCTATTTTGTAAAAGGATCGGATATTGCAGCCCTTACAAAGACTGCTGTTAAAGAAAATGGCGCTTTAAATCCCCAGATAGTTGGCAAATCGCCAAAGATCATTGCAGATCTTGCGGGTATAGATATACCTGAGGGAACAAAACTTTTAATAGTACCCTTAGAAGGTGTTGGAAAGGATTTTCCGCTGTCGGCTGAAAAATTATGTCCCATTATCGGCCTCTATATCGAAAAGGACTGGAAAGACGCCTGTTTCCGTTGTATTGAATTGATCAATTATGGCGGATTAGGCCATAGCATGGTCATGCATTCTAAGAATGAAGAGGTAATAATGGAATTTGCTATTAAAAAACCGGTATCCCGTATTTTGGTCAATACGCCTTCCACCCATGGAGCCATAGGCTACACTACGGGGCTCGCCCCTTCCATGACTTTGGGAAGCGGCACTATAGGGGGCAGTATAACTTCAGACAATGTGACACCAATGCATCTTATAAATATTAGACGTCTGGCTTATCATACCATGGGCAGAGAACCCAAAGCTGACGGCAGAACACGGGGGCTGTTCTTTACAAAAGCCGAAATAACAGAGGCTGTTCAAGGCATAATGGAACAAAGAAACAGGCAAAAGGCGGCTGATTACAGATAAGCAGTCGTATTAGAAATAAACTACTATTAAATAACAAAGAATTTGGAGGGAAATTTAATGGAAATAGCATTAGGAATGATCGAAACCAAAGGGCTAGTTGGGGCCATAGAAGCAGCGGATGCTATGGTAAAGGCCGCAAATGTTAATCTGGTAGGCAAAGAATTTGTAGGCGGTGGATACGTTACTGTCATGGTCAGGGGCGATGTGGGGGCTGTTAAGGCGGCAACGGACGCCGGAGCTGCTGCTGCTTCCAGGGTGGGCGAACTTAAATCGGTACACGTAATACCCAGACCCCATACAGAAGTCGAATCTATTTTGCCAAATAATAAGAAAGATGGAGGAAAATAAGATGGGAAACGCCCTAGGAATGGTTGAGACAATAGGTGAAATCGGAGCCATCGAAGCAGCAGACGCTATGGTAAAGGCAGCAAATGTCAGGCTGGCCGGCATGGAAAAGATCGGTGCAGGATATGTTACAGTTATGGTTCGCGGTGATGTCGGGGCTGTTAAAGCAGCAACGGACGCCGGAGCTGCTGCCGCATCCAGGGTGGGCGAATTAAAATCTGTCCATGTGATACCCAGACCCCATTCGGATGTGGAGTTGATCCTGCCTAAATAATTGAAGTATTTGGTTCATAGAGAGTCATTTCTCACCTTAATAAGGGAGTGCAGATTATTAAGAATGAAATGGCTCTTTGGAATAAATAAGGGGGTGAGTAGCAAATGGATGGGGAAGTGCTGAAGAAAATCATATCAAAGGTAGTGCAGAAAATGGCTTCCTATAAGAATATGGCCATTTTGCACCCCCAGCCTGTACCTATTGGTGTATCTAACAGGCATATGCACCTTTCACAAGGGGACGTAGAAAGATTATTCGGGAAGGGATATGAAATAGTCTGTCAAAGGGATTTATCCCAGCCTGGTCAATGCGCTGCTTTTGAAACTGTTTTATTAGCGGGTCCAAAGGGAAGTATCGACAGGGTGAGGGTTCTAGGGCCAGCTAGGGGGCAAACCCAGGTTGAAATCCTAAGAAGCGATACTTTTCAGCTGGGTATAAAGGCACCGATCCGGGAATCCGGAGATTTAGCGGGTTCCGGGGGGATAACAATTATTGGACCTGCAGGGTCTGTATGCTTAGAAGAAGGCGTTATCATAGCCCAACGCCATATCCATATGACACCTCATGATGCCGATTTGTATGGAATCAAAGACAGGCAGATGGTGCAGATGAAATACCAGGGGGAACGGGGAGCAATATTTGATAATGTTATTGTAAGAGTGAGCGACCAATATGCTTTGGAATTTCATATAGATGCTGATGAAGCGAATGGGATGGGGATCGAGCATGGGGACGAAGCCTATCTTCTAGTAAACACTACATGTACAGACGATTCTACAACGGGGATCCCCGACAAAAGCAGTGATAAAGTCTCGGAGAATGGTATTATCAGGACCCCCAGAATAGAAGAACCTATTAAGCTGGTAACGGAGGAGACCGTTAGAGATGCATGGAATACAAAAGCAATACTCACCATCAACAAAGGCGTAATATGTACGCCCCTAGCCCGGGATACCATAAAAGAATTAGGGGTAGAGGTTATTTGGAAATAGGCGATGCTTAAGCGATACTGTGATAGATTTAGGCTTAATGTATAGGGGTGGTTTATATGGCAAATGTTGTTTCACAAAACGATATTATGAAGTTTATGGGTATGGAAAGAGCAGTTTTCCCTTCGGGGACGATATTCACCCCATCGGCCAAAGATTGGGCTAAAGAGCATGGGATAGAAATAATAATCGATGATAATAAAAATAAAGATGACAGATTGGATAATGACACCGGTTCTGAGGGTATCAATATCTTGGATGGGGAAAAAGGAAAAGTAATACAGGCTGTAACAAAAGCATTACAGGAGAATATGTATAAGACCGGCCAGCGCCTGGACAGGGACGAACTAGTAAAGATTGTCTCCCGGTGTCTGGAAAGACTGGGCCACAGAGTAGAAAAATAGACCAAAATATTTGCTGCTACAGGAGGTGATCGGGGTGAAGTACATATTGTCCGTTGATAACGGATTGACTACGACCAAGGCAGTGGTATTCACTTTAGATGGTAAAGAAATAGCTTCCAGTCTCACAAATACAGTGGTGGAAAGCATTGGATCCCATGCAGAGATAGATATGGAACTACAGTGGCGAAATACCGCCCGGGTTATTAAGGAGTCAATAGAAAAGGGAAAGATTAACCCTGAAGATATAATAGGGGTAGGAAATACAGGGCATGGTGCCGGGCTTTATTGTATAGATGGGAACGGGGATCCGGTCAGAAAAGCCATATCCTCAATGGATGCAAGGGCTCTGGGGCTCTTAAATGAATGGGAAAAGGAAGGAAAGGGCACCTACGACAGATTATATCAAAACCTGTGGAGCGGTCAGGCTATTCCAATCTTGGGGTGGCTCAAAAGATATGAAGAGAAAAGCTATAACAAGATTAATAAAATATTTATGGTAAAGGACTGGATTATTTACAGGTTGACCGGAGAAGCCGGAATGGAATACACGGATGCCAGCAATTCAGGTCTGGTGAACCCTGTCACCAAGGAAATAGACTCCGAAATATTAAAACTCTATGGGTTGGAAGAAATGCTGGGGGGGATCCCCCCGCTAAGGAAAACTACTGATATAGCAGGGTATGTGACGGAGGAGGCCTCAAAGATAACGGGATTGAAGGTGGGAACTCCGGTAATGGGCGGCGTTTTTGATGTAATCGCTTGTGCATTAGGCAGTGGTGTTCATGATACCGACAAGTATAGCCTGATCGCCGGGACATGGAACATAAATACCGGCATTAAAGATCAGCTGATCCACAGCGGTGAAACGATAAAATGCTCCCTGTATATGGATGTAAAAAAGTTTATCTATGTAGAATCCAGTGCAACATCATCAGTGAATCTTGAATGGTTTGTAACCAATATAATAAAGGGCTTTGGGGGCGGTGACCTGCCAAAAGGGCAAATATACAAAATGATTGACGAAGGGGTAGGAAATATTCACCCTGAGGACTCTGATATTATATACACACCATTTTTGTATAAATCTCATCTATCCCAAAACCTGGATGCATCCTTTATCGGGATAAGGGCGGAACACGGTATATTCAATTTGCTAAGGGCTGTGTTTGAGGGGGTAGTATTTGCCCACTTGAAGCATATTGAAATCTTAAGGGGCGCTGATATAGTACGCAAAAAGGCTGTTCTGTCCGGGGGCGCATCAAATAGCAATGTCTGGTGTCAGATGTTCGCTGATATTTTAAATATGGAAATAATGACTACTCAGGCCTCCCAGGAGGGGGCTTTGGGCACGGCTATTTGCACTGCAGTAGCCCTAGGTGAATATAAAGATATAAAAGAAGCTGCTAACGCTATGGTAAAGGATGGGATAAAATTTCATCCCAATGCAGCCATGCATAGGGTATATATGAAAAAATATGAGGAGTTTAGCAGGATAATTGATATGTTTCGCAATAAAAAAGAAAGAGTCTAGATTTAATAAGGGGGAAAATGGATCTCCTCTATACAGATAATCTGTAAGAAAAGACGGAATATATATTGCGAAAAAGATTTATCATTCCAAAATCAGCAGAACCATCTGACTTTGAACAAAAGTAATGTATCGTTCGCAATATATGAATCAAGGAAAACGTTTTGCATTATAGTATCTGAATATAAAATGTTGAATGCAAAACATATAGTTGGAGGCATTATAATGGATCTAAATCTAAAAGGCAAAATAGCAATTGTAACAGGTGGGGGAGGTGGCTTAGGAGGCGCCATAAGTGAGGTCCTGGCCCAAGAAGGCGCTAACGTTATAGTCAACTATTTGTTTGACGAAGCCAACGTATTTAAATTTGCAGACCGGCTTAATGAAAAATATGATATAAGGGCTATCCCCTTATACGGCGATATCACAAATCCGAAAGATGTGGATAATGTTATAGCAAGGACTGTAGATATATTTGGGAAGGTAGATATTCTCGTAAATAATGCCGGAACATGGCCTACCGCCTTCGTGGAAAGTATGACAGACGAGGAATGGGAGAAGGCAGTGAAGATAAACCTTACAGGCCCGTTTATGTTTAGTAAAAGGGTAGTACAGCACCTTATCGCCAGAAAAAGCAAAGGGAAAATTATAAACATAGTCTCCCAGGCAGCATTTCATGGCTCCACCAGCGGGCATGCACATTATGCGGCTGCAAAAGGCGGCTTGGTGACCTTTACCATATCCCTTGCCAGGGAAGTCGCAAAGCATGGGATCAATGTTACGGCTGTAGCCCCGGGCATGATGAGAACCCCAATGAACGAAAAAGAACTTGCAGAAGGTGAGACAAAATATCTTGAAAGGATAGCCTTAGGAAGAATAGCGGATCCGATAGAAGTAGCTTACACAGTAGCTTTTCTGGCTTCAGATAAGGCTGATTACATTACAGGGGCTACTATCGACGTGACCGGCGGGATGCTAATGAGATAATTTCAATAATTTTTATAAATAAAAAGGATTTTGCTTAAAGGCTCCGAGAACGCTGTTTTTTTGGTTACATTTGTGGTATCATTCCAATAGCGACGCTTTGTATAAGGAGTAAATATGGAGACAAGATTTGATATTTCTATGATGGTAAAGGTTGCACAGATGTACTATGAGAGCGGTATGAAGCAGGAGGAGATTGCGAAAACACTGCAGATATCCAGATCCCTTATCTCAATGATATTAACCGAAGCCAAAGATGCCGGTATTGTGGAAATAAGGGTAAGAAACCCGTTGCATAATAACGAAGTCCTTGCCAGAGAGTTTCAAGAGCGTTTTAAATTGAAAGAGTGCCTAATCTTGCAAACGGCAATTCAGGATTCAAATAATCTCAGGAAATTGGCTGCCCAAAGAGCTGTCAACGTATTTAAGCAGGAAATTGAAAAACAATTGGGTATGGGAGTTGCCAGTCAGTACAATATAGGGATCGCCTGGGGACGAACCTGCTATGAATTCGTCTCAGCTTATAAGAGTGACAGGCCCTTTCCTAATGTTAATATTGTCCCTCTTATAGGCGGAAGCAATCAGAACGCATCCTATTTCCAACTAAACGAGATAGTGAGACAGTTTGCGAAAAAAATAAAAGGTACACCCTATTTTATCCATGCACCTGGCATTACTTCCTCGGCAGAAGAAAAATTACTGTTTATCCAAAGCCAGTCTATGCAACCCATACTGGAGAGATGGATGAATATGGATATGGTGATTTCAGGTATCGGGACTTTGCCTGATTTAAACAATTCGGATCGTGAAACATATATGGGCGAATTTGAAATCTATAAGCAATATGAAAAGAAGGGCGCTATAGGGGACATATGTGCCAGGTATTTTGATATAAACGGGGAATTTATAGAGGATAGCGTCCATGATAAGATTTTGGGAATAAGCATTGATGACTTAAAGAAGACCAACAAAATCTTTTGCGTTGCCTCAGGGTCTGAGAAAGCGAATTCAATTTTAGGTGCTTTACGTACCGGCATAATTGACATATTGGTGATAGACGAAAGTACTGCTAATATGGTTTTAAAAGCGAGCTTATAAGAATGGTTTTGCCCTGGAAGGCAGATATAATTTAGCTTATATTACTTTATGGGTGATAACCAATGGAATGGTTTTGTATTGCCATCCATGATTATATTATAGTTTAACTTTTCAGCTATGTCATAGGGTTGAGGGTGATAATAACGATACCCTGATCTATGACATTTTCTATTTCCGATGGGGTAAAAAAAGGTATCTTGGACATTTCTAAATAATCCTTTCATTATTTAAAGATAGTAAGACCTATTGATATGATATACTGTAGGTTAGAATATATGTTTCGAGATGGTGAGGATCTTTATGGATAATGTATTAGAGTATATAAAAAATATAATGGGAAACCCAATGGAGGAAAGCCAGGTAAAGATGATGAATCCCTTGGTGCTGGCCTATATTGGTGATACTATCAATGATCTTTTGGTTCGGACATATCTGATAATGACCAGCAACGTTACTGTCCATAATCTTCACTACCAGGCCATCAATTTTGTAAGCGCCGGAGCTCAGGCTCATATTCTTGAGGGTATCCTTGAGAGACTGACAGAAGACGAAAAAAACATAGTCCGGCGGGGGAGAAATGCTAAGGCAGGAACCATACCCAAAAATGCGGATATAGGAGAGTACAGGTATGCCACCGGCTTTGAGGCTCTCTTGGGCTATCTGTACCTGACCGGGCAGACGGATCGCCTTATGGAAATTGGCGGATGGATATTGACCGGGGGGCATGGATAGACCCGATTTACTTAAACAGATTGGAAATAAAGGAGTAATTAGGATAATGAAGGATAATAACAAGTATTTTAAACCCGGAGGTGGAAGGGGCGGAAAGGACATGGATAAAAAACCCTACAGACCCGGTAACAGAACCCGGAAATATAAAGACAGGTTTTCAGCCGAGGATGATAGAAATAATGAGGGCGATGAAAGCAGAATCGAGGGAAGAAACCCTGTACTTGAGGCTTTCCGTTCCGGCAGAACCATAGATAAGCTCCTGATCGCAAAAGGCAGCAGGGAGGGTTCGATCCTGCAGATCCGTCGGATGGCCAAAGAAGAGGGAATAGTGGTTCAAGAAGTAGACAGAAGGAGATTGGACGAAATATCTATGACAGGGGGCGCCCACCAGGGCGTAATAGCCTTTGTAACGCCCTATTCCTATGTAGGGGTGGAGGATATCTTAAAGGAGGCTGCCGAAAGAGAAGAGCCACCCTTGATAATGGTCTTGGACGAGATAACAGACCCCCATAATTTAGGCTCTATTATACGGACAGCGGAATGCTCCGGGGTTCATGGCATTATAATCCCCAAAAGGCGGGCAGTGGGATTAAGCCCCGGGGTCATAAAGGCCTCTGCAGGCGCAGCGGAATTTATGCTTATATCCAAGGTGACCAATATCGCTGCCACCCTGGACAGATTAAAGGAGAATGGGTTATGGATAGCGGGGGCTCATGTAGAGGGGGAATTATATACTTCCCAGGATTTGAAAGGTCCTTTAGCCTTGGTTATTGGAAGCGAAGGGAAGGGTCTTGGCCGTTTGGTTAAAGAAAAGTGTGATTTTTTGGTTAAGATCCCGAAAAAGGGCAGGATAACCTCCCTCAATGCTTCGGTGGCAGCAGGGGTATTGATGTATGAAGTGACCAGGCAGAGAAGCGGAGGTTGAAGCAGCCGTGAGGGAGTATCTGGTGGTGGATGGGTATAATATAATAAACTCATGGCCGGATCTTAGGATCACTAAAGATCATAGCCTGGAAGAGGCCAGGGAAAGGCTCATTGATGTCTTAAGGGATTATCAGGGATATAGGGGGATCGGGGTAATCGTTGTATTTGATGCCTATAATACTGATTCTATGGTGGGTCACTCTGAGCACTATGGAAAGGTTCAGGTAGTCTATACCAAAAAGAATGAAACAGCAGATCATTATATCGAAAGATGGGTGGACGAGAACGGGAAGGATAAAAATATATGGGTGGCTACCTCAGATTTTCTTGAACAGACCATCGTTATGTCCAGGGGAGGCATAAGGATGTCGGCCAGGGAGCTTTTAGAGGAAATATTAAGGGTTAAAGGCGAAAGGGATAGAAGGCATACAAAAATCCATGGGCTTAAAGCCAATAAGCTTGGAGATAGGATTAATCCCGAAATTCAGGGCAGATTAGAGGCCTGGAGGCGGAAAAGATAGCTTGACTTAGCGGAATTATGTAATATATAATTAGTAGAAAGAGGTATTTTGATGGCCTATGGCCTTAGTGTTGTGGGGGGATTTTAGTGGACACCGGTATTGCTGAAGATAGAATAGACAACTACGATCTAATGACGGACGAAGATGCAGTAAGGGTGGCTTTAAATGGGGATCCATACGCATTGGAACACCTTTTTAACAAGTACAGAAATTTTGTAAAAGCCAAGGCACGTACATATTTTCTCGTAGGGGCGGATCGTGAGGATATTATCCAAGAAGGAATGATTGGCCTTTATAAAGCCATTAGGGATTATCAGCCCGGAAAACTTTCTTCCTTTCGTGCTTTTGCAGAATTGTGCATTACCAGACAAATAATTACAGCAATAAAAACTGCTACCCGCCAAAAACATATTCCTCTAAATTCTTATCTCTCACTGAATAGACCTATTTATGATGAAGACTCAGACAGAACTCTTTTAGATATAATATCTGGCGCCAAAATCACAGACCCTGAAGAGATCATGATAAGACGGGAAGAATTCTCTGATATTGAAAGCGTTATCGAAGAGTTGCTCAGTGATCTGGAATGGGAGGTTCTGACTTCCTACCTTGAAGGCAAAACATACCAGGAGATTGCCCTAGAATTGGACAGGCGTGTAAAGTCCATTGATAACGCTCTGCAGAGGATAAAAAGGAAGGTTGAACGCTACCTGGAGGAAAGGAAATAATTTTTTCCCCAGGACGGTTGACAAACGCAATTAGAGGATATAAAATAGTAAAGCGATACGCGGGTGTAGTTCAATGGTAGAATACCAGCTTCCCAAGCTGGCTACGTGGGTTCGATTCCCATCACCCGCTCCAT
>JAAYSJ010000044.1 GCA_012518395.1 Clostridiales bacterium | reverse complement strand
GGGGCGACTGGAGGATGTAGAGGGCTTCTTTTTGGCGGATGGTTTCAATCCACGCCCCCGCGTAAGGGGCGACTCCGCAACAGTTTCGTATTGCTACCCTGCTCAGGGTTTCAATCCACGCCCCCGCGTAAGGGGCGACTTGGTTGACCGCTGGTATGATACCCATATCGTAGTTTCAATCCACGCCCCCGCGTAAGGGGCGACCCAACATCGTCGGCATAAGTAGGCCGACATTAAACAAAGTTTCAATCCACGCCCCCGCGTAAGGGGCGACAGTACCATACGCAAATGTAGATATATCAAGAGTTTCAGAGCCATTTTCCGCGAACCTATGAATATTATACGAAAGGCAATAGGCTAAATCAACAAAAAAGTGTATCAAACCCTTGCCATAAGCGGATCCGCGAGCATCCTAGGAAAAGCATGTGAGCTTATACTTCGCGCTAGATCGTAAGAATCCCTTCTGGGTCATAGCCCTGTTTCGGCCCAACATGTTCAACCCTTCTCTTCCAATTCTTGCCCAACATATAATATCTTAAGCTATCCTTTTTAGGCTCAATAATTTGTTCCAAGTTCTTTTTTAACTGTGCAAATTGGACTGGATCAACTAAGCATTCAAAGACAGAATTCTGTACCCTTTGTCCATAATTCTCGCATTGCTTTGCTACCTTCCGCAGACGCCTTTTACCGTCATCACCTTCTGTACTCACATCATATGTAACTAAAACCATCATCCCGTTCACCTCATCTCAATAGAAACGGAGGGTAAGCGTCTAGATCCCCACGTATATGGCGTGCCAGCAACATTCCCTGCGCATATGGAATCAGTCCTATGGGGATCTTTTCCCTAAGAAAAGGATGTATTATCTCCTCCCGTTTTCTTTTCTGCCAAGCGCCTATAATTGTTTTACGCAGTTCTTCCTTCATTAAAACCCCGCCAGATTCTTTAATTACAAAATCTCTTGGAGCTATCTGACGATTATTTATCAATGATATGGCCAATCTATCTACTAGATATGGACGCAGTTCCTCCATAAGATCTAGGGAAAGACTGGGTCGCCCCGGACGCTCTCTGTGCAGGAATCCAACCTGGGTGTCCAGCCCTGTTGTTTCTAAGGCTGAGGAACAATCATGGGCAAGTAAGGTGTATAGATATGACAATACAGCATTGATTGGATCGCGTGGTGGCCTTCTACTTCTGCCGGTGAATTGAAATTTTTCCTTATCCCCTAAAATTAAGTTATCAAGAACGCCATAATAAGAACGGGCAGCATACCCTTCGATACCTCGCAAGACATCTATATTGTTACAGTTCATCACCTTTTCCAATTGCGATGATAAAAATACTACGCTCCCGTGTACTTCATGGAAAGAGCCTTTATCCCCATGGTCACGCAAAAACCGTTGCAACGCGCACCTTGAATTAAATATCTTTCCAAACACAAAGTTTCGTGCAAACCCTAGGGAATCGTCAATGTTATCAGAAATCCGATATTGTCTGCGCCTCAATAAAACATTGCCGCTGGCTTTTCCTATTACTCTTGCTAAAAACCGCCCACTTTCTGAATGAAAAGATAGAGAGACTCCCCTTTCTACACACAAATGCATTAGGGCAGGGCTTGCTCCAGTATATCCAAAACAAATAATACCCTCCAGGTTGTGTATGGGTATTCTGATTTTTGTTTCCTCACCAACCAAAACCATTACATTTTCCCCGTCCCTGGCCAAATATGCCTCAGGCGAAGTGACATACAATACGTTTAATAGTTTTCTCAATTTCAAACACCCTGTCTATTAATGCTATCCCCTACCAAAAGGGCATGCTCAAGGTAGCTACGAACGGAACGTCTCTTTGTCATGTGCGGTAAGCATAAGTTTACCAAAGAACAACTTGTGCAAGCTTTAGTTTGTTCCGGTGGAGGGGTAACCCCTTCATTAAATAACCGGTGCATCTCCATAGAAAGCTCCTCTACCCGCTGTCTTAGACCATTATCAAAGATAACCGGTTCCCTCCGGCGATTCCGCCCATAAAACATTTCCCCTTCGGAGATATTCGTTTGGTGCATCTCTTCTAAGCAGATTGCCTGGGCACAAAGCTGGACATGGTCACAGTCATTAGATTTTGATGATCCGTATTTGTATTCCACCGGGTGGGGATGCCACCGCCCACGCCTTCCCTCTATATGTATTCCATCTTCAACGCGATGAAATTCCACCACATCAGCAACACCGTGTAGCCCTAATCTGTAGGAAACAATGGGCATTGAACGGGTTACTAATACCATTCCCCTTTGCTCAGTAAAGAAGGGGTCGTCTGCCCGCCCATGCAGATCCCTTCCACCAAAGGTTAGGATATTTTCTTCCCATTGTCTTTCAATGTGTATAAGCGCCCATTGTCTCCGGCAGAAAGCAAAATGCTGTATCCCCGAAAGGGGAAGCAAATCTTCATCGGAATAGTTATCCATTGTTATAGCCTTTCAATCAGAGTTACACTCTGGGGAATTTTATCTTTTTCAATTATAACAGTGTAGTCATTAAAATCTCTTGCTGGTTCGTTCACATCCTTTTTGGTAATAGAAATTGTATCAAAAAGTTGTTGTACTGGAGCATTCCCCATTTTAGATTCATGCTCAAAAATAATCAATTTCCTAGTTCCCATAAGCCCCCTAGCAGCAGAACGATCATGTTCGAACATATTTATAAGGGCTTCCCAAAGAAGTTCTAAATCCTCCTCTGTAAACCCCGTCTGTCCAGCAAAAGGAGCCGAAACAAAACCATGGGTTCGATATAGCCCGTAAGGCACAGTAAATTTACGCCCCATAGTACGATTGTCCCCACCTTGGTCTTCAGCATCAGCTTCTGTCGTAACAGCCATCCGAGTTATACTATGTTCCAAGGATACTATAGGATCTATGGAACGACCGAAGGTAAACTGTACCGGCCCCCGTACCTGACCCGCATTTGCACCTGTTGATAAAACTGCACCAAAGGTTCTTACATCATAAAAATTTTGACACAAAAACATTCTTGCCCGATCAATCTCTTTGCCTTGCCCCTTACCGGGCTTGGTTCGCTTCTTCCCATCAGCTGGATCCGCAGGGGGTTCTTCAAGATTAATATCCAGACTTATATAGGCTTCTTCTATGGTGTTATTTAAAACTGACTTTTCTTTGATGAAAATCCTATAAGGAGATTGTTCGTCGTGTTTCAGCCCTACATAGTTCCTTACCTTCCTTTTAAGGCATACATCAGTAACTAGCCCATGCCCAGTTTCTGCATCTACCCTGGGCAGATTCCCAGCATCAGGGTCTCCGTTGGGGTTGCCATCCTTAACATCAAAAAGAATCATGAAATCGTAACGCCTTTGAACAGGATTATTATTAGCCATGAAATACACCCTTTCTAATAATTTTTCGTTTTAATTCCCCAGTCAAACACCATACTATTCTGATATCGCTGCATCCTTTGGGGTGAAGAATGCCTGACGCTGATGATAATATCCAATAGCGAAACGTCCCTGCTCGTGAAGGTCAAGGTGCGCGGGGAAATCGTTAAGGTTCCCCATTATTTCACCTAACAAGCGTTCCAAATTTATTACCCTGCCCTTATTCTCAAGCTTGGCTAAATGATGATTTTTAAGCCTGAGCAAATTGGCAAAGACTGTTACCGGCGCCGCACAAGCAGCACCATAATAGCGTTCTCTTATGGTGGCATTGATGCCTGGGTTGGCCTCTTCTTGGATCTTTTCCAAAACGGCAAATAACCTTCCTAATTGATAACCTAAAGATGGCTGTGCTACATCCAATTCCATCGTAACCTCCCTTTGTTTTTTATCTGGATAAAACCTATAATACCGGTTTAAATACGCCTTGATCAGGGCTGCGCGCACAGGCTTGACCCGCCTTTCGGTATCACTGCGGATACGGCGAATAGCAGCCTGCAATAAAGTAGCTGGATATGGTGTACCGTTGAATATTGCGCGCATAAAATCCCCGGCAAGGTTAGGGGGGATATTTTCACTTTTATCCTGGGTCGCAACATTCACTAAGATACGCCAGACCGAATAATATTCAAATTCATTGGGCGGTTTAACTATCTGAAAGTCTTCAAAATATTCCTTAATCCGCTTCGCAAATTCAAGAACCGTTCCTGTTTGCCAGAATCTTATGGAGATCCTTGAAGCATTTGGGGAAAGTCCAAGGATATAGAATCCCATATCGCCGCCGTCATAATCATCGC
This sequence comes from Clostridiales bacterium, assembly GCA_012518395.1. Taxonomy (GTDB): domain Bacteria; phylum Bacillota; class Clostridia; order Caldicoprobacterales; family UBA3941; genus JAAYSJ01. Next base: position 16,503 of record JAAYSJ010000044.1, on the reverse strand, counting down.
CGTAGGCTCCGGTATTAACTGCGTCAAAGAGGGTCCTTATTTTTTCCATCCCCGAGTCGGGATCGTCTTTTTCCGGTTCCTTGAAAAAGAAAGCAAAATCAGATTCAAAGGCGGATTGTTTTTCGGACCAAAAAACAGTTGTGGCATCGCCGATTAGCAATCGCTGTTTTGAATCCCTTGCTAAAAGCCTGTTAACCGCTGTGGTATATGCAAATTCAGTACTTATTCCTATAGGTGCATTATACCCCTGTGTTTTCCCAAAAGATGAAAAGGCATCTTTATTAAAAGACACAATGTTCCCACCAGTACTTCGGGTTCCATAAACTCCTTTTATAGGTGCATGCAGCCGGCTTATCCCCGTCTTTTCGCCCGTCACCATACAGATACTTGAAATATCAGTTTCAACCTTTCCCCCAATTTCTGATAATCTTTTTACAATATCAGGATGTCGACATATTAGCGTCATATCGCCATGAAATCGGAAGGATATATTTGGATTCACCTTCACGATCTCCTCCCAGCAATCCTCCTTCGCCAGCCGATCTAATGATATCCTTTGTAAAAAGCTTATAAGGGTTTGCACCACAGGTATATCCCCCAGTTCATTTATCAACCTGTCAATGAAGGCCTTCTTTTCCAATTTGGCCCTATCCCCTTTGCCCCTATCTATCCCAAATACATACCCCGCCGTATCCCAAAGAAGATTGGCACAAACACCCGATGTCTTTTTTACGCCCATAGGGACAAGAAAAACCCTTGCTTTCTCCCCCCTGCCTATGGTTTCCCTGGTGTCTTCAATGCCTATAAATTTCCCATTAGCATCTATCACCGCTATAAAGGGGATCTCCTTTCGCTCCCAGCCCATGGGCGCTATATCGCTATCTGGATCATCTGCTTTCCGGTCATAGTATTCCTTAAGGGCCTGCAGTATCATTGTATCACCTCCACTTCGCTTCGATCTGTATTCACGACCCCCTTTTCCATATATGCCCTAAAGAACTCGGGTTGCGGATTATCCACATCACTAAAATCCATATCATAGAGCATAAATCCCAAATCCCGTGTTTCATTAATCGGCTTTTCCCGTTTATCCCCAGAATCAATAAGCCTAAAATCGCAGGCAAATTCACGGCAGCCAAGGTAGGGTCTATGAAAACATTGCCCCATTCTTGCCCTTCGGCCAAACATAGCGGCATATTTGGCTTCTGTCTCATCACCTTTTGCGCCTTGTTTGGTATCACGATTGTCTGCATAAGACCCCGCGGAAATCAATTCTGTATTCTGTCTCTTCCCGGGTGGTATAAAATCAAAATACCCATAGATTCGATACCTGACGTCTTTTAGAAAAAGTCCGGCCCTCTGTTGCCTTACATCCTCAATGTACATGCCTAAGGGAGCCTTGTTGTCACCCGATATATGCCCCCTGCTGGGTTTTGGGATTACCTTTCCCACTTCATTGCGCCTTACTGAAATCCATTTGATGGGGTTTAAGACCTCTATACTGGTTATATTCCACTTTATCCCTGGTTTCCATAGAATTGCTTCAAAGATGCCCCTGGCAGCAGAAGGGGTCATAATATCATAGCTAACCCTTTCTACTTTCATTTCCGGCCTGGTAAAGCATGCATAATCCCCCCACACTTCCAAACACCAACCACGCACTGTCACAACTCCTTTCTATGTCGTTATACTATTAAATCTTCAGGGTCAAATATAGTTTCCTCAACCATTAAGCCAATCTTTTTAGAGTATTCTATCCCAGAGGTCATGGCGAAAATGCCAGGCTGCACTTCCTCAATTGATCCGCGATCCCTCATTAGATAGAACCCTTCGTTATATACGTTTACAGTGTACCTTTGCAGTTTCCGCATTAGGCTACGATCCGGCCCCTTAATTCTAAGCAGGTCAATTAATTTATCGCTATCACCATAACGGACAAGGATAGTCTTTTGTCGAGAATCATCAATAATCCGGAACCGCTCTGATGCAGTCCTAAAATATAATCCGAGATCCCGAAATTCAGGTGTTAATAAAGGGATAATCTTTTCCATATCCAGTGAATTGGCCTTCCAATATAACTCTTCAAAGTACCTTTTGAACATGGTATTGTCAAGGGGATCCTTGTCCCCCAAGAATGATAGGATGTGGCAGGCAGTCTCCGTAGCTTTACGGAGGATGCCAACGGGTGCTTTCTTTGGGGCGACGAATACAACTACCTTGCCAAGCCCGGGTAATTTCCCCTCCCTATTACACCTTCCCGCTGCCTGTGCTATAGAGTCCAAACCTGCAAGGGCTCTATAGACTACTGGAAAATCAAAATCTACACCTGCTTCCACTAGCTGTGTGCTTATGACCCTGACCTCCTTGCCATCTTTCAATCTGTCTTTAATCGTCTTTATCATTTCACTTCGGTGTTGTCCGCACATAAGAGCAGATAGGTGGTATGTACTCTCAGGCATTAAACTATGGAGTTCCCGGCAACTCCTACGATCCGACACTATACATAAAACCTGTTTGTACCCCTTAAGTTTCTCAGCGATTTCCTCCCAACTGGAGGACGAACGAAAATCATCCGGCAGTTTAATGGTTACTCGCTTCAGGGAATTGTATATTTCTTTTACTTCCTTCATACCCCCCATAATCTCATTTATATTTTTAAGTCCATTAAAAGTCCTATCCCCCAAACTACGCTCTTCAAAGGCCGGTTGGGTAGCTGTAGAAATTACGAAACTGACATGATAATAGTCTACCAACAGCTGCATAGCCTCAAGGATGGGCGCTAAGTATTCTGTGGGAAGCAGTTGGGCCTCATCCAACACGATGACGGAATTTACTATATTGTGCAATTTGCGACATCTCCCCGGTTTTGAAGCGAATAGGGATTCGAAAAATTGTACCGTAGTGGTTACGATGACAGGTGCGTCCCAGTTTTCTGCAGCTAAACGGGATTTTTTAGTAGAGCCCTCCTCATCGAGACTTGAATGATGCTCTATTACCTGATCGCTTCCCAGAGCCTTGCGAAAGACCTCTGCATTCTGTTCAATAATACTAGTATATGGAATAACGTATATAATCCTATCTAGATTGTGGGCTTTAGCATGTTCTAACCCAAACGCCATGCTAGCCAGAGTTTTCCCTCCACCCGTCGGGACGGTAAGCGAAAAAATCCCTTGGGGTTCTTTAGCTGCCTTAACACATCGGTCGCGGATTTTCCTTCTAACCCTGTTTACAGGTGTATCTTCTGATGTCTCTTCCAATTCCCTGTAGAAGTCGTTTAAACGCCCGAGCAATTCAGAAATGGTACAATAATTGCCCCTATACTCTGCCTTCCCCCCTTCCATATAGAATTCTGTGTCCAAATAATCTGCATCCACCAAACAAGAATACAGCATCCTTATCCATAACGAAGTGTCCAATCCGCCTGAAAATTTTCTGGGTATCGCTGTAGGTCTCGCCTTTTCCGCACCTTCTACAATAAACCTTTCCAAACGGTATTGCTCTTTTACTTGACCCATTTGGAATTCCAGGGATGAACGCCCCGCGCCCTCGCCCCCGAACCAATCGGGAAGTCCTGCATGATGTCCCACAATACAGTATGAGAGAATCCGACCTATGCCCTTCCCATATAGTTCTTCTACTAGTTTTGCACCATGTATAGCATGCGGGATCCTTCTCGGCTGTCCATCCTTATGAACCTCATCATCTAAATAGCCACTTTTTAGACGGAGATATTTTTGCCATTCCCGTCTTCCTTTACCTGCATCATGGGAAATTCCGGCGGCATACCCCCATTCACCTGAATTGAATTTAGCTGCAAATACCCCTGCCCTATCTGCAGTGCCCCTAAGGTGATCCTCCAAAAAATGTGGTGCCGCCCAAGTATCATCATCAGTCTGTCGAACATGGGCTATATATTCGGCATCCATTTATCCAGACCCCCTGCCCTTGCCGCTTCTGAGGATTGTGATTACAGCTGGAAGATCCTTTCCCTGTCTAATTATTGCACGGAATTGCCACTGTCCTTTAACGCGGACATAAATCGCCTTTCCGTTCTTTGTGTAACGAAACCCTTTCGCGTCTTTTAAACCCCGGATTATTGCCCCCATAGCCTGTTCATAATTTAGATGTGGAGCTATCCTATCCTGAAATTGACGTACTGCATGTGGAGTAATAAAAAAATTACCGGCAATCAATTTTTTATCACACCGTTTCCCCCCAATATCATTTGGTTAGTGTCCATTCTGAGACAAACATCTAATTATATAATCGATTGTCTACCTCCACTTACTGGATTGTCCCGTAACCACTGTAGGCTTGGGCAAAATCCTCCTCTTTCTAAACTCGTTTAGTTCCATATATTCAGTTTTTCTATGCCAATTACTATTATGAATATGACTTACCATAAGCATTTCTTTGAGTTCTTTCATCCTTTGGGAATCCCATAAAGACTTTGTGCTCATGGCCCCTTTATCTAAAACATATCTTTCAAAAGAATCCTTAAAAATCTGAGTGGTGGACTGTTTCTCAGCCAGATGCCAGTTTTCATCTATAAATAGCTTGCCATAACGGCTCTTTCTATCGGTTAGATAAAGAGCCGGGATTATTCTAACTGTCCCCAGACCCAATGGCTTGCCCATCCCAAGCTTATGACAGCAATCTTGGGGCAATTCGAGGGCAAAAAGCAAAGCACCCAGCTCAACTGCAGTCAAATTCTCAAACCTAATCTTTGAATTGAATAAAACATGGGGTCTTATTGGCTTTATGGAAGTCAATTGTTTTTTAAACCTTTCAATTTCACCTGCTCCGCCCTGAAAACGCCAGTTATTGCGGTCTGCTCTCCTATGCCAATATAGCTTGTTGCCCCGGATCCGTATACCTTCCGTATCCCAATGGTTTAGGTTTCGACTTCCGCCTTTGGGATCCTGATCCAAATAATGTTGAAAGGTAGTTGGTTTTGGCCCCGACAAAATTTTGGGTATTAATGGTTTCCCAGAAAGATATACGTCTTCCTGATCTTTACCTAAATAAGCGTCCTCAAAAAATACCCTTGATGCAAAGGTTATATTAGGTGAGACTTTTCCAAAAATGCTTTCGGCTATATCCAGATTGTTTTCGTCCCTATGTTCTTCGGGCAAAATATGGTTTTTAATGGTACGCCTATAGGGGAGCCTGAACATCCCCGTATGCCCGATAGCCTTTTCCCCAGTTTTTGTGATAATATAGAAACATGGCACGCCATCCTCTTGCTCTGCTTTTTTTAATAGGTCTATCCCGCTCTTCCGTTCCTCATCCTGCCTATAAAGGTTTATCTCGGCTTCTGTTAAAATAATTGGATCGCTGTCCTTTGGTATATTTATAATCCAATGCATATGTTTGTTCCGGCCTAAATTGCCCGATGAAACCAGTATACCCTCAACATATCCCACTTGTGGCTTAGCGGATATTTCCTTTACCAAAGCATATTTTAAATTATAGGGTATCCGTTGCCCAGTTCTGCGATCCCTCCTATGGTGAGTTTGATTTTCTGGTCTGACAGGTTTGAAAAAGATCCTCATAGTCTTAAACTCATCTAAAACGGTATTGGTATCGGCAATTTCACGGGATACTTTATCGAAATTAACCCTATATATCTGTGTGCCTTTTATTGTAGCAGATGGGCGAATTCGATAAATGTTATCCCGCCCTTTTTTTAATACCCCGGATTGTATCTTAGGAAATAAGTTGTCGTCTTCATCAAGCATAATTGACCTATAATAACGGCCAAGGGAAGATGTATCTCCAACTGCCCTAAAGAACAGTCTTTTATCTTGATCTGTAAAGCCAAATTTGCCCCAGCCCATAATCTCAACCAGGTTTCTTATCATACCCCGCAAACTGCTTCCGGGTATTCTAATAGATCCCAAGGGCGAAAAAAAGTCCGGGTTTTCAATATCTTCTTTTAATCTTCGGTTTTCTTCCTGCTTTGTGTATGTATCCCTAATATAAAGGGGCGTCAATGTTTCCAGTTGGCAGTTTATATAGCCTGTATATCGTTTGGGCTTCCCGACACCGTTATCATTAAAATAGCATTCAAAGCTAGGTGGTTCCTCTCCCGGTACTACTGATTCATTCAGCGGGATAAAATTATACGGTGCGTTGGCTGCCTCTCCCATTTGCTGTTGATGGTTTGTCTTGCTTTGAAAACCCTGCCTCTTTTCATTTCTGTTCCCGATCCCCTCAACCCTGGATCCCCCTGGGCTACCTTTCCGTCCGCTCGGTTTTTTAGGATCCATATAGACGTCCTCCCCATCTATCCTGATCGTCTCTATAATCCCATTTGATCGGCTTATCTCACATTCCCTGTTATTCATGGATTCATTAATGTTTGTTCCTGGTGGTATTTGCATCTTAGATTCATTCGAAAACATGATCTCCCCTATGATTCTTCCCTTTTTGCTTCTTCTAATATTTGTAAGCTTGGCCTTTTCCATCCTTAGTTCCCCCCTCCACAGAACCGTACAAACCTACAGTCAATATACCCTGCTTGGCCCAGCTCGTTATAGCCGATATAATTACGGGTTCTTATTTTTACCACGTTGGTCTTTCGCTCCTTTAGGTCATAGGGCAGATAAAATTCCGGTCCTCTTAGCTCTTTGAGATAGAGCCAGCCCCCATCTGTATTTTTGGGCTTACCCCATAGTACTTGATCTGCATCTACGAAACTCCATTCCTCTTCACCTGTACCATCCATCCGCAATCTGGCATAGAACCCCTCTTTATCATCTGCCCAAATCAGGAGTTCCCTTTGATCATTAAAAGCCCTGAGCCTGATAAGAAATTTCGGATCGAAGGTCTCCCCTTTAAAAAATTTTAATAGTCCATCAGTGAACTCACCTATTAACACTTTATAGCGTAGATAGGCCACAATGGTGCACTTATTGATAAAATAATCACTTAGATGATCACAAAGAGTTAACCAATTATTTATATCTAATTGGAAAATTTCCGTCTTCGATGCTATAGATCCCTTTTTTAATCCATTCACAGCCTAAGCCCCCTTACCCGTAGTGCATTTTTCCAACAGTGACTGTACCAGATTTTCAAGTTCTTCACCTTTGCCTTCAATTAGAAGATTGTCCCCCCCACACTCTAAGATATAGGATTTTTCTTTTATGCTAATGTGGGCTTTCCGGCCTATTAGTACGCCCCTGCCGATATTTTTTTCTCCACCTAAAGGCAAATCCCCGTCCCATAGATCCTTGAGTACTAGGAGCATCAAGCCAGCCTCCCATCGTTCAAAATCCTCTATCTTCAAATTGATGTTTACTAATACACGGTCTTCCCCGCCCCAAATTGGAGCAGAATCAAAAAGACCACCGCCAATTACGCCGCCGGTAAACCTATTGATCCTAGTCCTGCACTGAATCTCTTTTTCTTTGGGGGAGCCTGTTATGCATGCCTCTTCAACTATTAAACGGCTTTTCCTCTTCCCGCTGCTCTTTCCCCTAACAATATTTTGGCTTTCGTCAGCAGTATCAGGAGCCCAACCAAATAAATCCTTTACCATTTCCCCGCCATCGGCTCCTAATGTATTTAGAATTTTAATAGCCCTTGCTCGTATTGCCCCCTTGATCGAAGTGCCTGGAATAATATCCCTGCCACTGGATCTGATATGCATAGCATCGGGATCCTCCGGCAATCCCGAGTAAGCCTTAACTATAAGGGAATTCTTAATATAGAATTCAGCCTTTAGGGCGAATCGATTATGGATACCTGGATATACGTTGTCAAAATCTAGTTCTATAGCATAATTGTCACTTGCAGTAGTAGAACTAGCAGTGCCTGCCCGATCCCTGTTTAACCACGCGACAATAGTATCAATTCTATCTTTTTTCGTTGTATCCTTATCACCAAAATTATATTTATATACCCTATATTCCTCTAGCTTACACCTGCCAAAGCCTTTGGCAGTCATTGCTCCCAAAGCTATCTCCCCGTTAGCCAAGGCTTTCACTATCGTATTTATGGTCTTGGCAAATATATCTGCAGGAAATCCGTCTCTGACTATCACTTCGGCTTTGAATTCAAAGGTTGGACCTGGCTCAACCACTTCAAACTCATACTTTTTCATGTCTTCAGCGGCTCCTGTCCGGCTGTTAATTTTTATCCCGTCCCTGACAGTGGTTTCTGTTTCAGCCATTGCCTCTAAATCCTGAACGATAAATGCACTTTGTTGGATTATCTCCGAATCTGATATTCTACCTGCCTTATCCGAGCCCCAAAAATATTCAAGCCCCTGGCGGTCTTCACTTGGTAGCCGAAGCCTGTTAAAAAAGTAATGTCGTAACGCGCCGCAAAGTGATGAGGCCGGTATATATGGATGTCCATATTCATCTTTTTGCACCTTTTTATCCGTACCGCTGTAGCCCTTATTTTCCATGCCTATCAATAACGGTGATCTCAATCGCAATCTTCCGTTTATTATAAATCGGCTCTCTATTGATGCCTTGGTCGCCATTTTTTATCCCCCTTTATGTAGCCTGTTTTATCTTTCTCAGACGTTTTAAGAAAGTGCTAAAATATAATCTCCAAAGTTCTAACAGAAAATCCTCATGATCTTCTAATTTATAACCTATAAGATCTGCCAGTTTTTCATAATTCCCTTTTAAGCGGCAGATGCTCTCCATTGTTCTTTCTATCTCATAACCCCTTATATATTCAAAAAGATTCACACGCCGTGGGCCAGCCACCTGCCTACAATTGAGCAGCTGATCCATTCCTGTTTTACGCAATTTGCCTATTTCATCTTTGAATTCCTTATAGTTTGATTTTCTAATCATAAGTCCCAATTTCCCAAGCAGGCTGCTACTGGGCAGTCCGCTCTTATTTAAAGGTACAAACTTATCTGCATCGTTATAAGCTTGGATCTCTAGTTCATCTTTTAGTTTTGATTCTAATATCAATTTAAATATAGTCTTGACCCCACCTGGTAACTCACCTGAGGGTTTTTGCAGTTCAGTGGTGGTTCCAGCCTCAAAGTATTCTTCCAATGGAATCATATTTACTTTTACCTGTCCAAATCCTTCGCCCCTTCTCTCACCGATTCCATTTTCGATAATGTACTGAATACCCCTTTCTATATCTTCGGCAGGGATGTGATCATAAAAGCAAATTCTGATTGTTGAACCTGCCCTAAGCCCTATTTCCAAGGGCCGTTTCATCATCCAAACAGATAGATGGTTTTCTACAGAGACTTTTCTTGCTGAGGCACCACAAATTTTAAAGCTGTCTGGTTCCCAAATCTTTTCCAAATATTCTTTCAAACAGCGAAGGGATGGCTCAGAAAATCCAAGCATATTTGTCAATATACAATGGGATACAAAGGTTATAATCACATCTCTTTGCTCCCCAATAAGGACTGTTTTTGTGTTGGATGCTTCTTCTATTTCAGACAATTCTATTTTTATTCTGCCATATCCCGTGTTTTTGGATTTCCCAAGCCGAGCCTCGAATCTGTTCCCAAACATATCCTTAAACACCTTGAGATATTCCGCTGTCCCCCTTATCCCCCCGTTAAATATTTGACCTGGGAGCAACGATTCATATTCAAAAATCGCTTCACCTTTGGTGTGACCTGTCAACCTGTCTCTAGCATGATGAAAACTAATTCTTTTTTCAGGTTCCGCCTTCATTATCGTTTTATCCCAGATAAAGGAATACGATGCTAATGGAACCAACTGCTCGTCAATATCACTAAATAATGTATTAATTATTCTACCCCCGGTTTTTTCCCTTTTCAGCGCCATAGGTGTAGGCAGCATTTCCCGGTCACCATATTCCCCTTCCTTAAACAGATAAGCGTTGGTAAAAGTCAGATCACCTCTCAGGAACCACTTATAAAAATTATCATCTAAATGGGCTTTTTGTGGTCTGACCATCTTAATATACTCTGCCGCAAATAATCCCAGGATGGAGGTGCCCGGTATGTAATCCAAGGTTTGTGTTAAGCTGCCTCCACTAATATCTGAGCTTAGAACTACTGGAGACAGAAGTTTTATTCGTACTGGCAAATACGCCACTTATACCGCCTCCTTTTTTAAATCCTCAATGGCTTTATCAGACAAATCAACGCCTGTTCTGACATTCCCAAGGACACATTTCACCCTACCATAACCTCTGTTTCTCATAGAACCCACAGACCTAAGGTTGGCACAGGCTAGGGCTATAAGGTTCAAATCATCTGGATTGTCCTCTTTCAAGGTTAAATCTCCAATAAAAGTAATACCTGGTTTTAGCACCCTAAAAGTTCTCAAGCTGCCATCCTCTGCGATCCCATCCTGGCTGATAGATGTTTGCTGTCTGATACAGGTAAAAGCAGACAACACCGTATCTGGCGAAATCAGGCCATTAAATTCCTGAAATCCCCATCTAAGCCATGGCGCTATCCCCTCATAATCTGCAATATACAGATTATTAAATACAGCTTTTGCGCCCTCGTCATCCCCCGGGGATCCGAAAACCCTGTCCACCACACAATCATTAAGTTTTTTCAGCCCTGCTGACTGCAGCATTTCAAGAATTTCCAAGGCGCTTTCCCTAAGACAGCCTTTCAATCTTCGTGCAGGGAAGAGGGGCAAACCTATCTCGTCGAAAGATATATCCGTGTCGATAACTGAACCCCAACCCTCTCCTGATCCCGGCAGACAATATGACTTCGTTTCGATGGTAATGCTATAATCACCCATGTCTTTACTTACCCCCATTCAAAAAATAGTCCGGGTATAGATCCATTAACTCAATAGCATCAAAGTATGGTGTGTAGCCGTTCCGCCAAAGACTTATACCATATCCACGCCCGGTTTCCGATAAGCTATGAAGCTCCCTGCCCATTATTGTTGCCTCATCCATAAAGTGTTTTGGAGCATTTTCCCCCAAGGTGAGATGGTCACGCAATCTTTTAACTACGGAACGCGGCCATTTTTCCGGATCTTTAAATTGTTTTATGCCTTCTTTTAAATGTCCGATGTTCCTTTCATTGCTCATGTCACCGCATATTACCAGATAGGGACCAAAATGAAGCCTGTCCCCGTTGACCGTATATCTTTTATTCATGATTTCTTCTAAGGATCCGGAAAAGCCCCCATAGGCAATATGGAAATCAATCCAGGATGTTTCCCTACCCTCATTGTTTTTTAATTCCCTTGCAGATGCTTTGGCTGATTGGCAGAGCTCCTCCGCCAGGGTATATCCCCGGAAAAACGGGTATTTGGTTCTAGTAATAGCCACACCAGCGCAGGCAGACATTTTTTTATTCCCGGGCAGATTATCTCCACTTACGAGTTCCAGATATTTTTCCGCAAAAGGCAAGCCCAGGCGTCCATCTGTTATAAACGTAATATCGTCGCCCTCAACCAGAATGGGTCTAAAGGGGATGATATATTTCCCATCCTCCATTTCTATATCAAACCCATTTTTCTTCTCCAGGAAATAATCCATTAGCCCAATCACATAGTCCAAAAATCTATCATAGGCGTTATCCATAATATCTCCCAGCCGAACAGATAGATTTCTTATATCAATCAGATCCTTGCATGCCTTAAATTTTTCCCCCATAGCATTGCCGTCCATATGTACTATTGCTATATGCCCTTTCCCAAATGACTGACCCAGCTTATTGATATTTGAAGTGCAAGTGTATTTGCCTCCGGACTTTTCTTCAACCAAGCTTTTTACCCTGTCATCCTCAAAACCCAGATATTTTGCGTAAGCCGCCGATGATATATAATCGCCTGCACCGTCCTTTTCTAGTGTGAAAAAAACTTCAGCTGAAAGACCGGTAAGGGGACAATCAGCTGTAATCCCATGCTTCGGTAGATGTGTTTGGGGAAAGTACCTGTTTTTGTTTATTTCCAGTTCCTTGTGCAGCCTGTCCAATTCTTCACAGAAATTTTTAAAATTAAAATCAGCCAAAGCAAAGGCTGTATTTAGCCCCGGTGCCTCGAGTAAAAGTTTCTCGGTCCATTGTCTGATAAATTTCACTGCTCTGTTCCGGTCACGGAAGAATAACAAGGCTTTACCTCCGCCTATGTAACCTACCTCAAAATCCACATCAGAATTATATATTGAGATCTGTTTCGGATTTGTTGACCAGTCCTCAAGCATAACTCTATGTCCTAAAACTGCCTTCAAAGCATCCCCCAGCCAGTCCTTGTATATGTCCCTCACAATATTTGATGCCCCAATATTCTCCTTAAGCCTGTTCCCCGAATATACATACTGTTGTATTGAAACCGTGTCAATCAACATCCCTGTTATGCAGCCCATTAGATACCCCCCCATACATGTTTGCGTATCTTATCCCATAGCCTGTCTGGCTTTAGATCTTGTAAACCCAATACTGTGAATTCATGGGAACGCGAACCGGTTTTGTCCTTTAAATCTTCATAAAAGTTATCAAAATTATGTCTATCCCCTTCTCGATCGATACAGGTAACCAGAATCGACCTTGCCTCCTCACCGCCAATTTGTCTGGTCCTATGTACTATTTCAAATCCTTTGTTTTTACTGAACCCCTCCTTTTTAATTGTAGTACACGAGATACCGCAAACCTGGTAGCCATTTAATAAAATTACGTCTAATTCGAATTTTTTACCGGTAGCGCCCCCTGCACTTTTCTTGACTATCTCCCAGTTGCTTTCAATAGTAATTTGCTTTGCTGCTAATAACGGATCCAGCTTGGAATCAGCCTTTAATGAGCTATCAATAACATCAAAAACATAATCTTCAAGCCATTTCCCATCCAGTAGCTCTACAGTAGCCTTCACCCTTTCACAAAATTTTGCATTGTATAAGGAAGAATTAGGAATCCATAAATTATTGCTTTCATCAAGAATAGACTTTTTTTTAGGTAAGGTTTTTAGAAGATCCATAACAAAATCCGGGATCTTGTCACTGAAGCATTTTCTATATTCTTCACGATCCGTGTTTGATCTTAATTTATTATGTTCTAAAAATAATTTAGTTGTTTCAATTATTCTACCGCTGCTATAATAGATTCGCCTTAATACCGCATCTTTCCAACACAAATATTCCCTGAGCTTATCCTGTTCAATAAGCCCTTGAAATCTTTTTATGGTGTCCTTATAAGCCCCTGCCTCATCGGCTCTTAGCTTTTCGTACCCATGGAGTGCTATTAAGTCCTCGAGGGATATACCTATTTCATATCTAAGATCCCCCGTTATTCCTAATAGTTCTTCATCATATTTTAGCCTAAAATCCCTGCCATCCAGATACGAAAATGAACACTGGTATCCAGACCCTTCAAAGAACCTATAGGTCTGAACCGCCATTGACTTGGTGCCCCCGGTATAATTTAAATGAAATATACTGTTGCCGATAGCCCTGCTACTAAAGTTCCGCATCAAATCCTGGCGAATAGCCGGCACAGACCCAATATCCCTAAGGGGGATCTCCTCAATTGAATTAAACTTGAGCTTTTCTTTTATCACCCTTTTTATATTAGCCGCTAAATCCCTAGTTTCGCCGTGTCTTTTTGTCTTTTCTGAAAAGATCAACCAGATCCTTTCCAGCTGTTTATTAGTTCTTACAAAATACTTGGCTGTTACAAAATTAGGCAATGGATTTGTCCCTATTAGAAGAACTAAATCGGTAAAATCATTTAACACCTCATCACACCCTTTCCCATTATCTTGATTTTTCAGTCCGCCTATATATACATTGCAAGTTTTCGCCCTAGCCCATTTTAAATCCACCCGGCACTTTATCCGACAAGCAGTATGTTCCCAGGACTATATGCAAATTAACCATTGTTTTTGTTGACGCACATACATAATGGCAGCTCCCAAATTGGTGCCGAGCCGCTCTATCGCAAATGGGTGTCAAAACTAAATATTTCCCCCCTCCCTATTCCTTACCTGATGGAAATATGGGGCAAATTCAGCGATCAAGACACTGCGGTTAGCCCCAGCATCGGGAAATTCCAGCCATTCATCAAGTTTTTCGTATATCCTCCCAAGCTGGTTCGCTACAGTCTGCACCTTTTTCTTTAATTTGTAGGCAATATCTTTATTATTTAGACCCAAACAAGCAAGGTATGCTACTTTTCTTTGGGCCGGTGTAAGCCAATGTTTAATAAATTCTGATTTGCGCTTGAATCTTCCCTGCCGGGTTAGTCTTTCATACCATTCCATTGCCTCTGCAGGATCTTTTAATTCCGCTACTGTCTGGATCAGGGTGCCAGCTTCATTCCAACGCAATACCGGGATTTGTAGGAGCCAGGCTCTATCATTTTCCCCCATATGGAGCTTATTTTTGTTCTCGGGGTGCCAATCCTCAGTTATTAGATACCAAGCTTTATCTTTATGACTAAAAAGAAGCTGGGAAACCACCATTCCCAGAATGCCCATAACCTTCCTCCCGCCTGTTAGACAAAAATGCACCCTAGAATTGTTCTTCCGACCCCTAAGCATCTCCATATACAGAGTTTGCATCAATCCCTGTAGGTCTTTTTCACTATGGAAATCCCTCAATGAATCAGTGCCGTCATTTACCACAACGGAACGTAATTGTATGCCCGGATATAAGTTCGCTGCGAATTCCCGTTTAATAATTTCCATGGCCGACAGGACACCAGGTTTTGCAGTATGAATTATAGTAACTTCACTAATATTGAATTTTTGATACAGCAACTCATCCAAGGCAATAATAACCACCTGCGGTTCCAACCCCAGAGTAGCAATCATGGCTTCATTAAAATTTCCATTTTGCATTTCCATATCTAAGTTTACCTAATAATATTTGGCTTGACCAGTGGGTCGATTACCTTTTAAAATGGTAACAACCTACTATCTAGATAGTTTCCACGATCAGATATTCTGTTACTTATCTTACACTCGTTTTAAAAAATAGCATATAAACAACGGTCTTCTGGATAGACAAGATGGCTTGAATTATTTTATATGCTTCGATAGCCATAAACAAAGTTGCAATATATTACTTTGATGCCCATTATGGTACAACAAAAAATTCAGGCTAACATATGCTGTAAATAACTGAGTTTAATATGGTTGTCTTATAGTAATAAAAGTCAGCAATTATCCTTAAGCCTGTTGATAAGCCAACCCTTTAAATATAATCATAATTGTATAACCAAATTTACCATAGATTCCATAGATATATTACTGATTCGCCATAAATTGTCTAAATCCTCTAAGAAATACAATTTATGTACAGATGTTTAAAATATGTATTGGAACGTGTTCAATCATGCCTGGGAAAAAGGAATTAGAATAGTAATAAGTTCGGGATTTGCCTACCCAATTTTGCATGGGCGATCGCCTATACATCCCACATTGTTTCAATCCACGCCCCCGCGTGAGGGGCGACGTTAGGCGCACGGATTATACATTCGATGAGATAGTCAACGTTTCAATCCACGCCCCCGCGTGAGGGGCGACTTAAAAAACCCACCACAAAATTAAATATAACCCTGTTTCAATCCACGCCCCCGCGTGAGGGGCGACGGTACCCTTTTTTGTAAAGGATTCCATTACACGGAATTTCAATCCACGCCCCCGCGTGAGGGGCGACATAGAAGACAAAATGTCTATGCAAGATATGGCTGATGTTTCAATCCACGCCCCCGCGTGAGGGGCGACACAGGCTCAACAGTCCCGGTTCTTGTGGGGTGGGGTTTCAATCCACGCCCCCGCGTGAGGGGCGACCTTATACAAAGATTCCAGCAGCGTTCCATCGATGTTTCAATCCACGCCCCCGCGTGAGGGGCGACGGAAATACGGCTGAGAGTTGCAGGAAGATGGCAGTTTCAATCCACGCCCCCGCGTGAGGGGCGACCCTGCCTTTATTTTATTTTATGATGTTTCACGTGTTTCAATCCACGCCCCCGCGTGAGGGGCGACTTTAATCCTTGTCCATAAATACTGCCCTTTAACGTTTCAATCCACGCCCCCGCGTGAGGGGCGACTGGGTGCAGCGGGATATGGCAAGTGATCTACTAAGTTTCAATCCACGCCCCCGCGTGAGGGGCGACAGTATGGGGAAGTGGTAACAGCTTATGAGGTAGGTTTCAATCCACGCCCCCGCGTGAGGGGCGACACAGTTTTATTGATATTAAGAGGTATAACTAGCATAGTTTCAATCCACGCCCCCGCGTGAGGGGCGACAAGGATTAAAAGAGGGAAACATAAGACCATACAGGTTTCAATCCACGCCCCCGCGTGAGGGGCGACGCTAACAAGGGCGCTAAGCGACGATGAATTCGAAGTTTCAATCCACGCCCCCGCGTGAGGGGCGACTTAGGCAAAAATCTGAGATCATGGGATGGTTTAGTTTCAATCCACGCCCCCGCGTGAGGGGCGACAAAAACTATTTATTGATGAGTATTTAAAGTTGCGTTTCAATCCACGCCCCCGCGTGAGGGGCGACAAGGATTAAAAGAGGGAAACATAAGACCATACAGGTTTCAATCCACGCCCCCGCGTGAGG
>JAAYSJ010000043.1 GCA_012518395.1 Clostridiales bacterium | reverse complement strand
TGCCCTGTCAACGCCTGACAATCTGCCTACCTTCTTTTCTATGGCCACTGCGCAGGCTGTGCAGGTCATCCCGTCTATCTCCAATGTTTCCTTCTTAAGTGCCATGTATTTCACTCCTTTTACAATCTATACAATAACCTTCCCTATAACTCTATAAGCATAATAATTCCTCTAGCCCCTAACACCATACCCCCCTGGGGTATTATATACCCGTTGCATTATTTATTCAACCCCAAATTTACGTTTTTTATTTTAAATCCCGCTATTATGGTTGTTTTGATCTTAATACACATATGTACACTTTATAATATATCAGACTTTCTCCCATTGAATTAATACCCTTGGGAATTGATTTCTATGGATAATTTATGTAATATGCCTATTGTCGAATTATAGACCCGGTAGAAATCTATACATCTATATCCATTTAGCAATATACCCTTTACAAATATATCTATAAGTAATAGAATTGTAGTGGCAAAGGTAACTAACGAGGCCGGGGCACCCCTGTCTCGTTAAAATGATGTGTTGCAACCTGTGCAGCAATCGCAAATTTTGTCGCATTTTATAATATTCAAAACTTTTTATAGGAGGATCGTTCATATGGGTAAAAAAATGAGTACCATGGATGGAAATACAGCTGCCTCCCATGTTGCATATGCTTTTACAGATGTAGCTGCTATCTATCCCATCACTCCATCTTCTAACATGGCAGAAGTCGTAGACGAATGGAGCGCCCACGGCCGAAAAAATATATTCGGACAGACCGTGAAATTATCAGAATTGCAATCCGAAGCAGGTGCTGCCGGCGCTATGCACGGAGCCTTAGCTACCGGATCCCTTGCATCTACTTTTACTGCATCACAGGGCTTGCTCCTGATGATTCCTAATATGTACAAGATGGCCGGTGAATTATTGCCCGGGGTCATGCATGTAAGCGCCCGAGCTGTAGCCGCCCATGCTCTATCAATCTTTGGGGATCATTCAGACGTTATGGCAGCCCGCCAGACAGGCTTTGCTCTTCTGGCATCAGGTGGTGTCCAGGAAGTCATGGATCTGGCAGGTATTGCTCATCTAAGTGCTATAAAATCAAGGATTCCTTTCCTTCATTTCTTTGATGGTTTCCGTACATCCCATGAAGTTCAAAAGATCGAAGTTTTAGATTATGAGGATCTGGCTTCCTTAACAGATTTTGAAGCCATCGATAGATTCCGAAAGGGTTCTCTATCGCCTGAGAATCCTGTCACCAGGGGTACAGCCCAGAACCCTGATGTTTTCTTCCAGGCAAGGGAAGCTTCCAATCCTTTCTACGATGCAGTACCAGATATCGTAAACGAATACATGGGTGAGATTTCCAAATTAACCGGTCGGGAATATAAGCCCTTTAATTACTACGGTGCCCCGGATGCCGAATATGTTATCATCGCCATGGGCTCTGTTACACAGACCATCGAGGAAACGATTGATTATCTCTTGGCTGCCGGTGAAAAAGTTGGCTTGGTTAAAGTACATCTATACAGACCTTTCTCAGAGAAATATTTCCTTGATGTGCTACCGTCAACAGTAAAGAAGATTGCTGTTCTTGACCGAACCAAGGAACCAGGCGCCGTTGGGGAGCCACTGTATCAGGATGTGAAATCTATCCTGTACCGCAGGGAAAATGCTCCAATTATCATTGGTGGAAGGTATGGACTAGGCTCAAAGGATACCACCCCTACCCATATCAAGGCTGTATATGATAACCTTAAAAAAGAGGATGCCAAGGATGGATTTACCTTAGGAATAGTTGATGATGTAACTCATACATCCATACTCCCCCTTGAGCAGATAAATACATCCCCTAAAGGAACAGTACGATGCAAGTTCTGGGGCTTAGGTTCTGACGGTACTGTAGGTGCCAATAAAAACGCTATAAAGATCATTGGCGATAACACAGATATGTATGCCCAGGCCTATTTCTCCTATGATTCAAAGAAATCTGGCGGGGTAACAGTCTCACACCTGCGTTTTGGTAAGAAGCCTATCAAATCCACATATTTAATCGACGAAGCGGATTTTGTTGCCTGCCACAATGAGGCCTATGTTCACCAGTTTGATCTGATAAAAGGACTGGTTAAAGGCGGCACCTTCCTCTTAAACTGTACATGGAGTCCGGAAGAATTGGAAGAAAAAC
>JAAYSJ010000042.1 GCA_012518395.1 Clostridiales bacterium | reverse complement strand
AGGAGGGGTCATGAAAGAGATAGAAAAGGCAGTTTTATCCTATATCGATGAACATACAGATGAACTAGACAATCTGTTATCAGAACTGATAAAGATTCCATCTGTGAATTATATAAGCCATGGCAAAGAAGAAAAATGTGAAGACCTTATTATGGAGGAATACCGAAAATTAGAGTTAGAGACTGAGAAATATTATCCCGACAATACTCCAGGTGTTTTGAAAAGCACAGGTTATTTGCCAGGGCGGGGTACCGACAAAAGGCCAAATTTTTGTGGCGTATATAAGGCTCCCGGGGCAACAAAGAGGGTTATGATAGCAGCCCATACTGATGTAATGCCTATAGGGGATCCTGATAAATGGAGTGTAGACCCCTTTGGTGGGGTGATTAAGGATGGCAGGATTTATGGAAGGGGTGCCAACGATAATAAATTTGGAATAGCCAGCGCCATTATGGCTTTTAAGGCTATAAAAGAATGCGGCATTCAGCTGGAAAACGATGTAGTCCTCGAATCCTATTGTGACGAGGAATACGGCGGGGGCAATGGGGCTCTTGCTGCCAGTCTTAAGCATAAGTGCGATGCCATTATCAATACTGATGGTGGAAACTACGAGATCTGGAGCTGTTCTATGGGCGGTCAAGTTATGGAGATCAAGGTATCTGCCTTGGAGCCCCAGGATTCGTCTGCTCCAGTAATAGATGCCCTGTTAGTAATAAGAGAAGAACTTGGAGAATTTATTGAAAGCAGATATGCTGAACTTAAAGCAGACCCCTACTTTGCCGGAACCGATATGGAAAGATCCGCTTTCAGGCTATTTGGGTTTCTGGTAGGGGAAGGTGATATGGGAACCAATTTAGATTCAGGAAAATTGAGTTTTGCATTTTACACCAATAAACCTCAGGATGGGATTAAAGCGGAACTAGATCAGGCTTTAAACCGTATAAACGCCAGATTTGCGTCTATGGGAATGAAGACGGAAGGCTTTGTGCCGATGACCCGGTTTTTCCATTATCTTTGTCTGCCCGATGAAAATGAAACTTTGCAGACAATGAAGAAGGCAGCTGAGGATGCAGCAGACAGAGATGTAAAAATTTCAGGTGCCTGTTTGTCCGACCTATCTATCTTCCTAAAATATGGGACCCCAGAGAGCCTAAACTTTGGTGTCATCAGAGACTTTAAGCTCTATGGCGGAGCCCACCAATATGATGAATTTGTGGATCAAAAAGAATTTCATGACCATTGCAAGGCAATAGCCTTGTTTTTGCTCCGTTGGTGCAGTGTGCATAAAATAAATAAAGAAGGGTGAGTTGTGTTATGAATAAAGAGTTTATTTTCGAGCCAGCACCTTGGCTACCCAACAGAGATATGGAGATGCTGGAGAGGGTACGCAACATTAAGCGAGAAGATATGGAATACACTAACGAAAACGGGTACAGCGTCAGAGTAGTGATGGATCCGACCCTCGTTATGGTGCAGGATATGTTTCATAGGATACATCTGAGTGATGTAATGGATAAGACTTTCACCATGATTTGCCCCAATCAATGGCCGGCAGCATATTCTGCTGTTGCAGAGGCGATAAACAGGCACAACGTAAATTGCCGCAACGTTCATGCTTTTGCTATGGACGAATGGGCTGACCAGGATGGAAACGTGGCACCTGTCACCGCCGGTATAAGTTTGGGGTATTCTTTTCTAAATCATTTCTATTACAGGATACGAGAGGATTTGCGTCCGCCTTTGGAGAACTGGCATGTATTCACTAACGAGCACAGGGAAGATGATGTTTTTTCAAAGATGATCGAGGATATTGGTGGCGGCGGGGCTGATATGGTTTACTCTGCTACCGGATGGGCGGGGCATACAGCTTTTATTGACCCCGGGATAGAGGAATTTAAGGCTGATTCTATAGAAGAATACATTAAGATAGGTTCACGCCTGATCACCCAATTGCCTTTGACAGTTATCCAGAATTCGCTGTTTGCGCCGATGGGAGCCTCAGGAGACTTGTGGGCCACTCCCTACAGAGCGGTTACCATAGGGCCAAGAGATATTGTGAACGCTAGGGAACGATTGGAAATGCACAATTTTGTCAACCCGGGCGGGGATTCATGGCAGAGGATGATATCCCGGATCGAACTATATGGGCCTATTTCTATGGATTGTCCGGCAAGCATTATGAGGTTGGGTAAAGGCACGTGCTATGTTAGTGAAGCCATAGCGAAACCCTTTGGGAGCTGGTACAACGGGATAGAGGATCAGGATCTTTAATAATCCTATTAGTTAGAATAAAGGGTGGATAAAAATCCCCCCGTCTCGTTGAAACGGTGTGCTGCAATTGCCTGCAATTGCTTCCGGTGTTATAATAAAAATAAGGTTTAAGCTGCAGCCCATTGGGCTGCAGTGCTGTATTAGAAAGGTCAAATCACTATACAAGGTAGGTTAGGGTATGAAAAATAGTCGCGAACAGGAGATTTTAAATGAGTTGGTGATAAAAGGCAGATTGGGTCTTGCCGATGTTATGGAGAAATTTAGCATTTCCGAATCTACGGCCAGACGGCTGTTTACAAAGCTGGAAAGGAAGGGAATGGTGATTCGCACCCATGGCGGTATTCAGCAGGCGGGGATGAACTTTACGGAATACTCCTTTGAAAGGGTGTCTCATGCCCATTTAGACGAGAAAAATGCCATAGCAGCCGTTGCCTGCGACATACTGGAAGATGGCGATATCATTTTCTGTGATACGGGAACCACAGTTTTATGTTTTTGTATGGAATTGGCACGACGGGTACAAAACGGTGAACTGGATGTGACAATCTATACTAATTCCCTTGCAAACCTGGAAGTATTATCCACTGCTATGACCATCTATATGGTAGGAGGGGAATACCGTGATCACAGGAAGGATTTCTGCGGCTATATAGCTGAAAAGGCATTGGAGCGCCTGAATTTTTCAAAATGTTTCTTAGGGGCCGATGGCTGTGATATGAAAAAATATTTTACTACTACAGATTTTAATACAGCAAACTTGGATGAAATTGCTATACGAAATTCTAAGGAGGTTTTTATTCTCACCGATTCCAGCAAATTTTCCCGGGTGACACAGATCGGTTATGCTCCATTTGAATTAGTGGATACTTTGATTACTGATAATGCTGTAGATCCTAGTGTGAAGAAAAAACTTGAATCCCGGGGGTTAAATGTATTGACCGCTCCATGACTTAATTCGAAATAAGCTTTTAACAAGTTCTAAACTTTTGGAATATTTCCCCCTTCCTTTATATAACCATAATAATAGGCAGATTTGCAACAGCAATGGCTCGCACACAACTGTCTTAGGGGGGAGAAGATGGTACTGAAACTTCGGGGATTTGTTTTAGCTTTGGTACCGGTTCTTTTGGTTTTGGGTCTTTTCGGGTGCAAGAGCAGAACCCCTGAGGATATTTTTGTAGCAGCTCAAAAAGCCCTAAACGGTTTGGAAAGCTATTATGCTAAGGTGACATATATCATAGTAGACGATGAGGAACAGCGGGAATATGGTTTTGAACAGTGGGTGAGTATGCCCTCTAGTTTTAAAATCAGGCTTACAGCCCCCGATAGTCTTGCGGGGAAGACCATTGTTTCCGATGGCAAGGAAATTCTAATAGATCATCCTAAGGAGGGAGACTCCCTGAGGTTTGAAGCTAAGGGTTTGGAACAGCAAAGACCGCTGTTTATCGGGGATTTCCTAAATTCGTTTTGGTCTTCAGAGGACGTGACAAAAAGAATTCATCTGGACGATGATGGCATGGAATTTGTTGTTTTTGCTTGCCCTGCCCCTGGGGTTTACAATTCTGCCTGCACAGAAGAACTATGGGTATATTCTGACAAAATGAGCCCTGCAAAGTTGATTGCCTATGATTCAGAAGGGAATGTTATCAGCCTTATTTACTTTGAGAGCTTTAATGAAGATTGGAAACCTGGGGAAAACTTTTTTTGTATTGATTAGGCTTCAAATTTCATTGCCAAAACATGTGTTTTGGGATATAATATCGAATATATGGTGCATGGTGAGCCTGCCCGTATATTAGGAGGTGCTGTCTTGGCTGAGCTTAGGAAAATTTTGGTTAGCCTGCCCGATAGTCTGTTGAGGGAAGTCGACGAAATCGTAGCTGTAGGGAAAAAGAATAGAAGCGAATTTATCAGAGAAGCTATGAGGCTTTATATTAGGGAAAGACAGAAAATCGAAATACGTGAAAAGATGAGAAAGGGTTATGAGGAGATGGCCTGTATCAATAGGGAGTTGACAGAGGAAGAATCTGACTCCGCTATTGAGGTCTTAGAAAAATACGAAGCTGTTTTGATCGGGCGTGAATAACACTATGATCAAAAGAGGGGATATATATTACGCAGACTTAAGCCCTGTTGTGGGTTCTGAGCAGGGTGGCGTACGGCCGGTACTCATAGTCCAAAATGATATAGGCAACAAATACAGCCCCACAGTAATAATTGCTGCCATTACTTCCAGAATCCATAAAGGGAAACTCCCTACCCATATAGAGATCAGTGCTTCAGAGTACGGGCTGCCAAAGGACTCCGTAATTCTCTTGGAGCAAATCAGAACCATAGATAAGCGTAGATTAAAAGAAAAAATCGGATTTCTGGCTTCTGATGTAATGAATAAAGTCAATGAAAGTCTCCAAATAAGCTTTGGATTGATTGATATATAGAGGATTGCATATAGTGCAGTCTTTTTTTAATATATACTGACATATATGTTGCTATAGAAATTTAAAGTTTTTGCGATATATGAATAACTTAGGAAAATAGACTCGAGGGATTTTATGAAAAAAAGATCGGCATACTCTGATTACATATACGTATTGTTAGGTACTCTGATAACAGCGCTATCCTTCAATTTATTTCTTATCCCCCATAAGATTGCACCGGGGGGGTTAAGCGGTATTGCAACGGTGATTTTCCATCTTACTAAAGGGAAGATACCCGTTGGCGTTACTATGCTGGTTCTTAATATACCCCTGTTTTTATTGGGTATCAGGGAACTGGGGGGCAAATTCGGTCTGAAGACCTTATTATCCACAGTTTTGCTGTCCCTATTTATAGATTTTATAAAGGTTTCCCCGCTTACGGACGAGCCTATATTAGCTGCCATCTATGGCGGAGTGGTTATGGGGGCAGGCTTAGGGATAGTTTTTCGGGGGAACGCCACTACCGGTGGGACAGATCTTTTCGCAAAGATAGTACATAAACATTTTCATTTTGTTGGGGTAGGGTGGGTATTATTTGTAATCGATTCTCTGGTAGTAATAGCTGCTGCTATTGTTTTCGGCCCTACTTTGGCTTTGTATGCTTTGGTTTCTTTGTTTTTAGGTACCAAGATCATAGACCTTATACAAGAGGGTCTCAATACCGCCAAGGCTTTTATACTTATTTCCGACCACTCTGTTCCTATTGCTGACAGAATAATGAAAGAACTGGATCGGGGGGTCACTCTTCTACACGGGAGAGGGGCATATACCAATAAGGAAAAGGATGTAATCCTTTGCATAACAGATAGAATTCAGACTGCCAGGCTGAAGGGAATAATAAATGAGATAGATCCTGAGGCTTTTGTGTTGGTAACTGATGTAAGGGAGGTTATGGGGGAAGGCTTCACCCTTGATTAAACACTATTTGCAGTTGTTCATATTAAAATATAAGGAGGGAGCATCATGTTGGATGAGCCAAAAGCTCTTTTACAGCCGATGACTTTATCGAAAATACTGGACAAAACTTTTAAGATTTACGGAAGTAATTTTGCGGCAATAATGGTTTTTAGCGCTCTTATAGGTGGCATTCTTACTTTTTTAGGAGGACTCATTACACAGACAATATTACCGATCCGATTGTTTACGAGCGAATGGATGGGAATATTCAGGGAACCAGAGATAAACTCAAATATGATACTAGATTTCTTTAGGGGTATGCTTCCCACTTTCTTCATATTTCAAGGGATACACTCCCTAATAATATTTATAGACAGCATATTTATTGCACCCTTCGTTCAAGGCGGAATCATTAGTCTATCCTATAGGGAGATTATTGGCCAAAGACTGGATACTCGGGAATCGGTCAGGGATTCATGGAAGAAATTTTGGAATTTTGTGCTCACAGGCTTGGCCCTTATACCCTATTATTTGGGGATAGGGATAATTCTTATAATAGCTTCAATAATAATACTGATTCCTACAGGGATAATGGGGATCCTAATGGCTGCAAACGGAGCAACGGTATGGACTGTTGTACCTTTTGTATTTTTTCTGATCACTGCAATTTTATTGATAGCCCTTATAAGTATGGCTGTAGGTCCTTTTACCGTATTTACTTACCAAACCGCTGCCATCGAAGGCAACTATGGCTTTAAGGCTATAGGGAGAAGTTTCAAGCTGGTAATAAGAAAGTATTGGAGGGTTTTGGGTATAAACTTTCTTATAAGCCTCTTTTTAGCGTTGGCTATAGGGATATTATCCTCAATGGGGGGCATATTTGCCCTCATTTCCCCACTTTCCGCAATAATCAATGTTTTTTCAGGATTTATTGCAAGGGTATTTGTTACACCCCTAGCCTATATAGCCGGTACTTTGCTATTTATAGATGTTCGGGCCAGGGTAGAAGGAACAAAGCAGGTAGGGGAACACAATGGAGATTTCTTACCTGAAAGTGAGGTCTAGATGGAGGTTGGGATTTCAACAGCTAGTTTCTATCCGGAGGCTTTGACAGAGGAGACCATCCCTCTTATAAGCGAGCTTGGGGTAAAACAAATTGAGGTTTTCTTAAGTGGCTATAGCGAATACCAAATGCAATTTTGTAAAGCTCTGCGCTCTGAGATAGATAGATACGGCCTAACAGTATATTCCGTTCATGCCTTGGGAACCCAATTCGAACCCCAGGTCTTCTCCCCCAGCCAGAGACAGAGGAAGGATTCACAAGATATATTTTTAAAGGTTTTTAAATGTGCGCAAATACTTGGTGCCAAGGCATACGTCTTTCATGGCTCGGCAGTACATTTGAATAGAAAAGCCAATATTGATTTTAAAAGAGCAGGTCCTATATCCGATGAGCTGGCAAACCTTGCCGCTGATCATGGGATAAAGTTCTCTTGGGAGAATGTATCCTGGTGCTGGTTCTTTTTCCCGGAATTCGCAGATCGGATTCTCGAAAATACAAAAAGTGAAAACCTATTTTTTACTCTGGATATAAAGCAAGCTATGCAGACGGGCAGAAGCACTTTTGATTTTTTGGAGCATATGGGCGAAAGATTGATCAATATTCACGCAATAGATTTTAAGGATGATAAGAGCTTGACCCTGCCAGGCAGGGGGATATTTGATTTTAGGAGGCTGCATAGGGAACTGGAAACCCTTAATTACAAGGGTCCGTTATTTATGGAGGTCTACAGGAGTAATTATGGGAACTATAATGATCTTGGCCAATCCTTAGACTATTTAAGGGGGATATTCAGTAGCTAAGGCTTATATTGTTCAACCAGGGAATTTATCCATAGCTGGTTGGGACCTTCGATTATGGACATAGGCTGATCCAACAGTTTATCTTCCTTTTTAAAAAGGAGGATCTTTGGCCCTTGGCGGTTTTGTCCTTCCCAAATATTTGTGTGGAGAAGGATATATTCTATATATCCTTCTTTATATACGATTAGGGTTATTTCTCCCCAGACTTGGGGATGGATATCCCGAAAATTGGGGTTTGGGATTATAGGCGCTTTTATCTGAGGGGTATAGCCATTCTCATCGGTGATATATTTTCCGCCTGTCTCAGGTACTACCACAACAGCTCCCTGAATAGGCTCTTCACTAAAACCATCGAGAATTTGGGGGTTTAGAGATCCCGTTTGGGCAAAGGCTCCAGCTTGTAAAGCTTCGCCGCTTTCCAAGTCAGATTCGGTATGGCCGAATATCTGCAACTGCTTATTTATATCCCTATTATCCTTTAGGAAGCTACCATAGAGCAAGGCTGCTGCCATTACCGTGAGGATAAGAAGCCCGTTTATTGGTCTTTTTTTATCGCTCAAAACCTTCAGCCCCCTGCTAATGGAAGATAAATGGGAACTATAGTAACGGATTGCTCCCATTATTTAGATATTTATTCAGACGATATGGAAATAGAACAAAGCTTTTTTACCTGGAAAATAAAAAAATTACATATAGCAGCCGAAAGATGATAAAATTATAGAAAATAGCTTGGGGAGGTTAAAGAATGGAGAAATTACGTTGGGGCGTTATTGGCGCCGGGGGTATAGCGGACAGAAAGACTATCCCTGGAATGATGCTGGCAAAGAATGCAGAATTAATAGCGGTGATGGAAATAAATGAAGAATTAGCGGAGAACCTAAGAGAAAAGTATGGTGCAAAGCGGGCGTATACAGATTCTAAAGCACTCCTTGCCGATCCGGAGGTAGATGCGGTCTATATAGCTTCACCTGTTGTTATGCATGCCCGGCAGGCAATGGAGGCAGCGGATGCGGGTAAACATATACTATTAGAAAAACCTCTGGCTATTAATAGTGAAGAGGCTGAGAAGGTGCTTAAACATTGTGAGGAAAAAGGTGTAAAGGTAGCCATCGGGGTTATGATGCGTTTCGGCACCCATGTTCAGGCTATGAAAAAGGCTGTAGAAGAGGGTCTGATAGGGGATATAGTCTCTGGCTATGCACGGTTTTCTTGCTGGTATCCTGATATTCCTGGTAGCTGGAGGCAAACTAAGGCTACGGGTGGCGGTGGATCCCTGATGGATATGGGTGT
>JAAYSJ010000041.1 GCA_012518395.1 Clostridiales bacterium | reverse complement strand
TTTCCTCACACTGTTCCAATTCTTGCGGGGTTTTTATTTTTGGGTATGGCTTATGGGGTATATATGAATATTTCAGGCTTTAGCTTTGTCTATCCTATGCTAATGAGCCTGACCATCTTTGCCGGTTCCATCGAATTTGTGGCTGTCGGCCTGTTATTAGGACCCTTTGACCCCATAAAAGCCTTATTATTAACCCTTACTATTAACGCCCGCCATCTATTCTATGGAATCTCTATGCTCAGCAAATATAAGGTGTCCGGTTTTAAACGATTTTATCTGATATTCGGTATGTGTGACGAATCCTTTTCTATAAACTATTTAGTGGATATTCCAGAAGGGGTGGACAAAGGCTGGTTCCAGTTTTTTGTCACCCTTCTTAACCATATATATTGGGTAACAGGTGCCACCCTTGGGGGTCTGTTTGGCAATTTTATCAAATTTAATACAAAGGGACTTGAGTTCGTTATGATCGCATTATTTGTAGTCCTGTTCCTGAATCAATGGACAAAAGAATCCAATCACCATAGTTCTTTAATAGGTCTGACAATATCAGCACTATCATTGATTATATTTGGCAGTAAGAATTTTATTATTCCCGCCATGGGGTTGATTCTATTGGTTCTCACTCTACTAAAGGACACAGTTATAAAGGCAGGTAAACAACAATGACTATAAATATAAACGAACAAATTATCACTATAGCAATGGTGGTATTAGGGACTATCGCAACCCGATTTCTCCCCTTTATCCTCTTTCCCCCGGATAAGCCTACCCCAAAATATATTAAATATCTAGGCAAAGCCCTTCCCGCGGCGGTGCTTGGAATGCTGGTGGTCTACAGTCTTAAGGATATAGATATTTTCACAAGCAGCCGGGGTCTGCCGGAACTAATCTCCATAGGGATAGTTACAGCCCTGCATTTTTGGAAAAAGCAGATGCTTCTTTCAATAGCAGGGGGAACCATCGCTTATATGCTGTTAGTCCAATTTATTTTCTGATTATATAGTTCGTTTATCATAAGGAATAGCCCTACTACAGAGAATATATGCTTTTTCATATCCTCCACCCCTTACATTTATTTACCATAATACCTAGAAAAGATAAGGCCATCACGAAAAAACTATTTTGCTAAATACTATTGACATTGACGTTGCGTAAAGGTGTATAGTAGCCTACAGGGAGGTGAGTCAGTGGAATATACAGTACAACGACTTGCAGAGCTGGCGGGGGTCAGCGGGAGAACATTGAGGTATTATGACGAAATTGGCCTACTCAGGCCCGCCAAAATCAATGCTTCCGGGTATCGTATATATGGTCAGGCAGAAGTCGACAGGTTGCAGCAAATCATGTTTTATAGGGAGCTAGGGTTTGCTTTAACCGCCATAAAGGATATTATAAATGAGCCTTCTTTTGATGAGGTAGCCGCACTCAAAGCGCACCGGCAAAAACTCCTCGCAAAAAAGGTGGGATTAGATCTGCTAATAGCAAATATAGACGAAACCATTATTTCAAAGGAAAGGAGAATTAAAATGTCAGATAAAAAGAAATTTGAAGGATTTAAAAAGAGAATGATTGATGAAAATGAACATAAATATGGTAAGGAAATCCGTGAGAAGTATGGCGTTGAAGTCGTAGAAAGATCAAAAGACAAAATGATAAACATGACCCAAGCGGAGCATGAGAATATAACCAGGTTGTCAGAGCAGCTAACAGAAACACTAGCCAAGGCATTTAAAACTGGGGATCCTTCCAGCGATATTGCCCAGAAGGCAGCGGATCTACACAGACAATGGCTCACTTTTTATTGGGGATGGTACGATAAGAAAGCCCATGCAGGTCTTGCCCAAACCTATGTTGATGATGAAAGATTTACAGCATACTACGATAAGGATCAACCCGGCACTGCTGTATTTTTACGTGATGCAATCTATATCTATACAGGAATGAGAAAGTAAAACAGCATCGTTAGATATTTGATGTTTACTATAGAAACAGCCATTAGTGAAGCCATAACCAGCCATAGGGTCAGATGCATATCCGACAATGAAAATAGAAAGGGCAGACCCAGGCAACTTGCCAAAAATCCTGCCAGGCAAAATATCAAAAGCCCCAGCCTGACGGCGTTAAAGGGGCGTGATACCCGAAATAAAAGGACGAATCCTACAAAAGCAGTTAAAATAACGGCCAGGGTAGATGTTTCATAGTGGGACAGGTGCAGAAATTTTCCTGCTACCATAACCAATATTACATTAATGACATTGGCTAAGGCCGCCGGCATTGCCCTTCCGATAACATTAGTCAAGAAATTACCCTTTATTCTATCCCTGTTTGGCTCTATGGCTAGTATAAATGAGGGTATGCCGATAGTAAAAACGCCGGTCAGGGTAAATTGAACCGGTTCAAAGGGATAAGGCCTATTGATAAATAGAAACAAAATAGCTAATACTGCGGCATAAATAGTTTTTACCAGATATAGGGACGCTGATCTCTGGATGTTATTTATAGTCCGCCTCCCCTCGTTGACAACGAATGGCATAGAATCAAAGTTGGAATCCAATAATACCAATTCAGAAACATTCCTTGCGGCATCGCTGCCGCTAGCCATAGCTATGCCGCAATCAGCGGTCTTTAGGGCCAAGACATCGTTGACCCCATCCCCTACAAAGCCCACAGTATGGCCTTTAGCCTGCAGAGCCTCTATTATTTTCTTCTTTTGCTCCGGGCTTGTCCGCCCAAATATATGATACTTTTGGGAGGCCTCCACTAGTCCTTCAGAATCTTTTATGGAGGATGCATCTATATAATTATTATCTACATCCATGCCTAAGCGTTTGGCTATGCTTGAAACCGTCAGGGCATTGTCCCCGGATATAATTTTTATACCTACGCCTTGCTCCCGAAAGAATTTAAGAGTTTCAGCGGCCTCTTCCCTAATATTGTCTCTTAGTAGTATAAGCCCAAGGGGTTTTAAATCTCGGGGTAGATCCTGCCCATTAAATTCATAATCGCTCCTGGCTAGTACCAGCACCCTATGGTGAATTGAATTTTTTTCAACAAGATCTTCAATGTCTTTGTAACCTTCAGCCATAACGAATTCCGGCGCCCCCATGACAAAGGTGCCCATGGATTCAAAACTGGCTCCGGACCATTTTCGAAGAGAAGAAAAAGGTATTGTCTGTTTGATCGTCCAGGAAACATCTCTATGGTATTTTTCTTTTAGTGCCAAAACCACAGTGTCCTCATTCAAATTAGCCAACAACTCCGACATTATCCTATCAATATTGTCGGTCTTTTCTATATCAATAAATTCAACAAATTCCACCTGCCCATCAGTTAAGGTGCCAGTTTTGTCAAGGCAAATAGTATCTACCCTTGCTAAAGTTTCCACACTATAAAGCTGCTGGATTAACACCCGGTATTTGGCAAGACGGATTATACTCACGGCCAGAACACTGCTGGTCAATAATATCAACCCTTCAGGAATCATCCCAATTAAGGCTGCTACTGTATTTACCACTGCCCGATATAAGCCATTACCGTCAATTGACAGCTGTTTTATAAATAATATTGTACCAAGGGGAACTATAACAAAGGAGATCGATTTAATTATTTTGTTCAATGAATCCATAAGTAAAGATTTCTTATTCTTTAAGGCTTTAGCTTCTTTAGTAATTCCTGCACTATAGTTCTCATCGCCTACATGGATAACCTGTGCTTTTATCTCGCCTGCAACAAGGAAGCTGCCTGACAAAAGATGATCCCCTTCGTGCTTGTACACCGGTTCAGATTCGCCTGTAATGAGGGATTCATCGACCTCACACCCGCCTTCAATTATAACGGAATCGCAAACAACCTGATCACCAAACCCAACAACCAGCAAATCGTCTATCACCACCTGATCGGTAGGGATTTCACTGATTTTTCCGTTCCTTATTACCTTTGCCCTAACAGCAGACATCAGGGATAGTTTATCAATAATTCTCTTTGCGTTTATTTCCTGTATAACCCCGATTAGGGTATTGAAAAAGACAACACCCATAAAAGTCATATTTTTGAAAGAGCCGACTAAAAGGATGGCTAAAGCCAGCCCAAAATTTAAAAAGTTGAATAATGTAAAGACATTGCTGTAAATTATTTCGGGTATGCTCTTGCTTGGTATGGTGGTATTAGAATTATGCTGTCCTTTATCCATACGTTCATGGACTTGATTTGCCGTTAGGCCTGTAGCACTATCGGTAATATGCCTCATAAAATTATTGCTCCTGTCAGGACCCCTTATAGTTTTGGCATAGGTTTTAAACCTGCATACCAATACATATCCTACTACATACTGGGGGATATCCCCGCCTTTGCTTCCAATATATATAGTTTAATTAGTATGGCATAATAATGCAAGGAAAAGCTGGCAATTAAAATGTTTGAGTTTAAATTATCAGAAAATGTGTAAATATAACAAGTAGACAAGGAGGCGTTTTAATGAATACTATATATGATAATTTATTTCAGTTCAGTAACTATGTTCGACCCATCGACCTGACTTTTCACCAATATCTGCTTGCATCTTCTGAACCCCTATTAGTGCATACAGGAGATATGGGGCAGGCTGAATCCCTGGCTTCGGGTCTGAAATCCATACTTGGAACCAACCCCCTGAGGTATATTTTTATATCACATTTTGAAGCAGATGAGTGTGGCGGCCTATCGGTAATATTAAGGGAGTTTCCACAAGCCAAGCCTATTTGCTCCGAGGTTACGGCCAGACAGCTCTCGGGCTTTGGGATAACCAATGATGTTATTATAAAAAAATCGGGTGAAAAATTATCGTCTGATGACTATGAATTGGAGTTTATAAGCTATCCCTCCGAGATGCATCTATGGGAAGGGTTATTGCTTATGGAAAATAAAAGGGGCATATTTTTTAGTGGTGATTTGATGTTGCGTTTCGGCAAAGTAGAAGACCAAACTGTTGCGGGCAGCTGGCAAGAAGAAATCGATACTATCGGCCCTATGCAAATTCCCGATCCTGAAAAGAGATCACAGCTTAAAACAGAATTGGGCAGACTAGACCCCAAATTCTTAGCTACAGGCCATGGCCCCTGTATAAGGTTATAATGGGGTTATACGGGCAGATATACTACATTATTTATAGAAAGGTTGAGATATATGATTCCTGAAAAAATGTTAGAGGTATTGAATTACGAAGGTGTAATTTCCATAGTCACCCAAGGTCCGGATGGGCCGCATGTGGCAAATACCTGGAATAGCTATATCATCATAAAGGCAAATGAACGGCTGCTTATCCCTGCAGGAAGGATGAATAAGACGGAAAATAATATTAAAGGTGATAGCAGAGTATTGTTGACCCTGGGTAGCCGGGAAGTCGAGGGCTTTCATTCCATGGGTACCGGGTTTCTAATAACCGGTACCGGGGAGTTTATGCACAACGGCGGGGAATATGACGAGGTCAAAAAGCGTTTTCCCTGGATAAGGGCGGCTCTTGTCATAACGCCAGCATCTATAACTCAGACCCTCTGATCTTCTGTTCAGGCTTCTCTGTCAGGTCACCAGTCTTCAATGATTATCATCCCGGCCGATCTCATGGTTTAATATCTCGTCTATCTTTCTTTCGATCTTACTAAGGTCAAACTGGGCTTCCTTTTTTATGCTCTTTCTAAGCATAGGCCCTATCTGCATTATATCATCTTGTACATCCTTAAGAAGCTCCAGGGCGGCGGCTGCCTCTAATTCTTCCCTGGGGCTCTCCACCATATTTCCCAGTATGGAGTTCTCTGTTCTGGATGCTATCAATGGGGATCCCACTTCTTCAACATGGACTATCGTGCGCCTGCCTGGCCCCCTGTCATCTTCGATCGGTTCAAGGCTAATAATCTTATCGGAACGAACAAATTTACCATATCCTAAGGGAACCATGATATTCTCTCTAACTTCCATAACCTTCACCTCTGATACTATCAATATATCTAAACGATAATTGCATATTGTCTTCCTTATAGATATGTCTCGAAAAAGATTTATCATTTCAAAACCAGTAGACCAATTGATTTTGAACAAAAGCAATGTATTTTTCGCGACATATGGATTAAGGAAATGTTTTGCATTATGGCATCCAGATGTAAAATGTTTAATGCAAAACATATAGATAGTATTTTCTATTTTTATTTATCTATGCCTGCATCTTCATAGCCCAAAAATGGCAGCCTTGATTTAATTTAAATGGACGTTAACCATTACATAATAATTTGTTTTAAGAAACGTCTTTAAGCCCATAATAA
>JAAYSJ010000040.1 GCA_012518395.1 Clostridiales bacterium | reverse complement strand
TTCATTAGTAAAATCCTTTTCCAGCCGGGGAATGAACAGCATATCGCTAAAACCTGCGCCTAATAGAATGGACTGCAATTTCCTTTTTTCCTGACTGGGTACAGCCATGCTCCTGTTTAGTTCATCCAGGGTAATTATAAAAAGCCGCTGATAGGTGAAATCGTCCAGCTCGAAGATATCCCGAGCCGAGGCAAATTCCGTATCGGAACCGAAGGTTCTTCTGATAGATGGCTGGGCATACCCGCTCAACCTCAAATTATATGTATCTCCTACATTTAAACCTATGTCAGCCTCTACTTCATATTTGCCGGAGGCCGGGGGCAACCCTTTCCCTGTGGGAAAACCAAACCCCAGGTATTTAAGTACCTGCATAAAGGTGGATTTACCAGCCCGATTCAGCCCACCTATAACCACTATGCCGGGATTGACGTTTTCCAGAACCTGATTTCTCAATATCCCAAAATCCCCTATATAAAGCCTTCGGATCTTCATTCCCTCTCACTCCCCTCGGCCCATTTTTCCAAGATCAATTGTTTTGCTTTATCCAGCATATCTTCCAGGGTGTCATCATCCAGGTGAAAACGAAAATCTTCCCATTCCTCATGATCGCCCTTGCCCTTCCAGATATCTCCCAATTCCTTCACTATCCTGGTCTTGGTTTCTTCTTCCTCCAAGCATTTTTCTATAACGCCTTCCAGCTGGCTAAAGACTGGGTTATTTTCCATAAGAGTTTCATAGTCTATCTGGGGCTGGGTTCTTAAGCGTATGAGCTCTGTCCAGATAAATGGGCTTTTATTCCCATAACGGCTCCTCAAGTCTTCAGCCAAGCGATCCATATATTCTTGTTCTTGCTCCCTTAAAAGGTTATGTATATCTCCCCTGCCCCTGAGGGTCCATTGGATCACATAGCCTTTTATAGGGTGTTCCCCGTCTTCATCTATGTTTTCCAGCATCCTTTCACATTCCTCTTTTATCATATCAGTCAGATCATCGAGGGTTTGGGGGGGACTGTCCTTTTGATGGTCGATAAAAATATCCGCCCTTTTATAAACCACTGGCGATAGGGGGATAAAATCTATTGAATTCCCTTTCACAGGATCCATTTCGACCAGATAACAGCCCCCTTGGCCTGTCTCGCCGAAATCCCTGCCTTGGGGAATCCCCGAATATACTATGTAAGGTTTTTCATCGTTTATAATGATGTTTTTATGGATATGGCCCAGAGCCCAGTAATGGATATCTTCTCTACCCCTAAGCTCCGCCGCAGAGCAGGGTACATAATTGGAATTTCCCGACTCTAGTTGAGTATGGAGCAATGCTATATTCCAAGCGCCGCTGTCTAATTCATCATAGTCCAGGTGAATTTTCCTTTGCTCACGGCTGTTTTGATAGGATTGTCCTATTATCCTGGCTTTTAAACTATCACCTTCGTCCAAAACCTCAAATACCTCGGGCTCTTCCCCACCAAATATTTTAACGTTATCGGGCAATACGAAAAGATCTTGTTGCTCTCTCAAGGGATCATGATTCCCGGCGATTACAAAAACACCGATCCCCGCATCGTCCAGGCATCGGCACTCCTGAGCAAAAAAATCCATGGCCTTTACGGATCTGGCCTCTCTATCGAAAAGATCCCCGGATATAACAATAAAATCCACTTTGTTTGAAACCGCTGCCCTGCACACCCTGCTAAAGCCCTCCAACGTGGCAGTTTCTGAGGCTTCTGTAACTGCCGGCGGCAATGGATTTCCGCCTATATGCAAAAAACTGCCTAAATGTATGTCCCCAGTGTGGATAAATTTAAGGTTTTTCATAGGCTCCCCCCTATATTTTATTGCCTATATGGTTTTGCTGCAGTTGTTGCAGCCAAATCCTTATTATCTGCTATAATTATAGTATATTTCCAGTTCCTTTAGCAACCGCCCATTGGTGCCTGTCATCCTGGAGACTCGTTGGCTGAAAGATCTTTATCGGGCTGTGATTATGCCCTTCACTTTGAAGGTGTAAATTGCCAAAACTCTTCCCGGGGTGTTATAATAGAAGCCAGAAGTTTACAGGGAAAGGTAAAATGTATTATGAGAACAAAAACCTTTGTTATTATATCTTTTATCGCCATATTGGTTCTTTTGGCAACGGCATGCGGCCAGTCTCCTTCGCCGGATAAAGCTAAGCTGACCGTTGCGGTTTCTATAGTCCCCCAGGAGACCTTTGTCAAAGTAATTGCCGGGGAATTAGTCGAAGTAGTGACCATGATTCCGCCGGGCAGCAGTGTTGAGACCTATTCACCTAACCCTCAACAGCTTCAGGCTTTTAGCGACTCTTCCATTTATTTTACTATGGGCGTGCCATCGGAAGAGGCCAATATACTGCCGAAGGCTAAAGATTTTAATAAAAACCTTAAAATAGTATCCCTGGCTGAGCATACGGCCCTGGCTTACCCGGATCTTGAGATAAGCCCCGGGGAGAGGGATCCCCACATATGGTTGTCTCCCAAAAGGGTCAAAGTCATGATTGATATTATAGCTGAGGAATTGTCCCTGATAGATCCTGAAAATAAAAGTACCTATAATAATAACGCTGAAGATTATAAAAAACAGCTGGATGAAGCTGATGAAGTAATAAAAGAATCCTTGAAGAATATAAAGACCAAAACTTTTATAGCCTACCACCCGGCCTTTGGATATTTTGCCGATGATTATGGCCTTACCATGATCGCACTGGAGGAAGAGGGTAAGGAAGCTACCCCCCAATCCTTCCGTGATGTTATCGATATAGCCAAGGAACAGGGTATAAAAGTCATATTTTATCAGGCAGAGGTAGACAGCAGACAATCCGAAGCCTTTGCTGCTGAAATCGGGGGTAAGACACAGCAAATAGCGCCGTTGGCTGCAGATTATATAGAGAACCTAAAAAGAATGGCCGATACCTTCCGGGAGGTTTTGGAATGACAAACGTTATCGAGGTCAAAAATGTTACCGTATATTATACCCATGTATGCGCCTTATCCAACGTAAATATGCTGGTTCGTGATAAGGAATTCTTAGGTATCATTGGCCCTAATGGCGGTGGAAAAAGCACCCTCCTAAAAGTTATTTTAGGGCTGATCCAGCCTAATTCCGGCGAGGTCAAAATATTCGGCCAGCCTCCCACTAAAGCTCTGGGCACCATGGGCTATATACCCCAGTTTACTAAATTTCATAGGGATTTTCCTATCAGCGTAGAAGAAACCGTTCTTATGGGGAGGTTATCCGGCGGGATACCCCTTTTTCATAAATACACTAAAAAAGATTATGAGATAGCCCATTCTTTGATGGATAAATTGGATATATACTCCTTAAAAGATCGCCAGATCGGGCAGCTATCAGGGGGGCAGCTCCAAAGAACATTGATTGCCAGAGCCCTGACAGTGAGGCCTAAGATTCTCATTCTGGATGAGCCTACAGCCAGTCTGGACACAGAATCAAAATCTCACATCTATGAAATATTGGAAGAGCTAAATAACGATATGACCATCATCATGGTTACCCACGATATGAGCGCAGTATCCTCCCACATCCAAACCTTGGCCTGTCTCAACGTGAATATGCACTACCACGGTCATCCCGAATTGACCGATGAATTGGTCAATAAACTCTACGGATGCCCTGTGGATCTCATTGCTCATGGGGTACCCCATAGAGTTTTAAAAGAACACAATAAGGGGGGCCATGACCATGCTTAAAACTATTATGCAATATCAGTTCTTGCAAAATGCGGTTATCAGCGCAGTCCTTGCCAGCATTGCCTGCGGGATCATAGGAACCATAATAATCGAAAAGCGATTAGTAATGATGAGCGGGGGCATAGCTCATACTGCTTTTGGCGGCATAGGCTTGGGGTTTTTCCTAGGGATAGAGCCTATTATCGGTGCTTTGGTAATTACAGTAGGAGCGGCTTTGGGAGTCGCAACTATAAAAAGAAAAACCAGTATGAATACCGATATACCCATAGGCATATTTTGGGCCGCAGGGATGAGCCTGGGGGTGCTCTTTGTAGCCCTGACTCCGGGCTACCCGCCTGATATGAATACATATCTTTTTGGAGATATATTGACGGTCTCCCGGAGCAATTTATATATAATCCTATCCTTGGATATTCTCGTTGCCCTGGCAGTTATTGCGTTATTTCAACACTTTAAAGCCTATCTTTTTGATGAAGAGTTTTCCACCGTAATGGGCATTAAGACCACATTTATAGAATATCTATTGTTTATCCTCATCGCCCTTACAGTAGTAGTGGTGATACATGTAGTGGGCATAATATTGATTATGGCTCTATTGACTGCTCCTCCGGCAATTGCACGACTGTTTACCCATAACCTGAAAAGGCTTATGGTCTATTCCATCCTCATCGGTATATTCTTTACCCTTACCGGGCTTTGGCTATCATACACCCTGAATATCCCTTCAGGAACCGCCATCGCATTATTTATTAGCGTGGTTTATGGGGCGGTTTCCCTAGTGAGAGCCTTAACACAACGAAGATTAAGGCATAATAATGGGTAATCGATATCCACCGTTTTAGAACCGGGGTATATCTATTGCCCTCTAATTTTCGCTTACCCCAAATAACCCCGTGGCATTATCGTACATTACCGCCTTGGCAAAACGAAATGCTCCTTCCTCGTCCATGAGCCCCGCTTCCACCCTTTTTGACAGCACCCGGGATAATACATGGAGAAAAGCAAGTTTCGCCCCATAGCTTTCCTCACTGGTCCACGTATCACACCCCCATACCATACGGTCGGCGTTGCAGACATCAATTAGTTCATGAAGTAAGCGATGGGCAGCAGCAGGCGATATCAGCGGAAGCCAGCACAGATCTGCACATACATTGGGATAGACATGGGTAAGGCCGGCGATATCGCTAGTCCACGGATAGCTGCCATGCATCAGCAAAAATGTTGTCTCAGGGTTGCTGGCTATTATTGGCTGCAATTCCATAGCATTGCTGCTTTCCATAAGACCTAATCCGGTGTGGATTTGCATAGGGATATCCAGCTTGGCCGCCAGCCTGCATAGATAGTCAAATACATAATCCTGAAATTTCTTTATGTCCCCTTTGTCCGGATCTTCTGTCATAGCCTTTTGAGCCTCTTCCTTGGATGCCTCACCAAAGTTTAAAGATCGGTCATAGGCGATAGCGCATTTTAAGGCTACGCTCCCTACCCTCTTTGCATCCAGAACCACCTGGTCTATAAAATCCAAATATTCGTCTATATCCGTAATAGAACGGCCGTGCATAATTTGAATATTGTTTCCGTTATGATCTTTGGCAGTTTGATTATAGCCATATAAAATGCTGTTAATGCGATAAGCCGGCTTAAAAAGCTTGGGATGGCCATTATCTTCCCCCGGTGACCAATAGGTGTCAAGGACTATGGCCTCATAACCGCATTTCTTACGAAGTAGGTTGATATGCCAATCCTTGTCCTGATGAGCCTGCCTAATAGCACTATCAAAGATATTCCAATTGTCGGCATCCAGGCGTTCCTCTATGCCATACAATTCCATAAGCGCCTTCTCCAGCCAGACGAAATAACTGCGGTTGCCCACTGCATCCAACCACTCGGCAATCTCCTTCCTGTCATCTCCTGATGGAACCGCTACCCCGCACCAACCGACATATGAATTATTGAAAATATCCTCAAGGGTCAGGGTATGATGCCTTTCGTCAGGCAGATGATGGGAATGGGAATTTATAATAGGCTGATTCATCAGTACATCAAGGAACTCAATCCTGTTCATATCAATACCTTCTTTCACGGATTTATGACAGCCTGACCCGGGGACATCCCACCCGAGTCGGCTTGAAAGTTTTGTTAAAAATGCTGGACACCTGAATAATCTAAGTCTATCACATTGAACAAAGGAATTGAACCAGAAAAGAATTGGACTATCTTATAGAATTTTTTATCCTATGATTATTGTTTCCAGTCGGGGATTAATAAACCTGCACAACTATAATATTTCTCGTGGGGACATACAAAAACAGCAAAAAATAACGTGACAATAGTATGATTCTACAACTATTATCACGTTAGATTACCGAGCTATAAAAATGTATAATTATAGGCTGTCGCCAAAATCCTTCCTGAACTTCTCTACCAGTTTTTCCTGCCAAGGGGATACAGGTTCCAGTCTGCCAAAGAAGAATCTTAGGGTTTTCGGCTCCTCTACAAAGGTAAGGCCTTCAACTAAGTTTCTATTCTCGTACAACCATTCCAGCCTGTCTATTACATATTTTATCTGAGACAGTGTGAAGACACGTCTTGGAACTGCTAATCTCAAAAGTTCCATATTGGAAATTTCCTCACTGCCGTCGGGGTTTCTCTGCTCTGACATGGTTCCTCTCTCCATCCCCCTTACTCCACTGGCTATATACAGAGCTGTAGCCAAGGCTCCTGCCGGGTATTGATTCTGTGGAATGTGATCTAAAAATTCCATAGCATTTACGTGACAACCCAAACCGCCTGCAGGGGTGACTACGGGGATACCTCTTTTCACCAGTTCGTCCACCATAAAGGATATAAACTTCGGTCCCTGACAGATAATTTCCTCATCCATAGCCTCGTCCATTCCGATGGTAATAGCTTCCATCTCCCTAACAGACATACCGCCGTAGGTCAAAAATCCTTCATACAGAGGAATCAGTTCTCGCATCTTATTAAAGACGGCCTCTTCCTTCACGCAGATCCCGCCGCCTCGGGCACAACCCAGTTTCCGGGCTGAAAAATATATGATATCGCAAAGCCCAGATAACTCCAAGGTTATCTCCCTAATACTCATATCGCGGCAACAGGCTTCCCTTTCCTTGATAAAGTATAGGTTATCGGATAACAAGCTGGCATCCAGCACAAGCATCAGCCCATGCTTGTCACAGATTTCTCTGATATCTCTTAGGTTTTCCAGAGAGAAAGGCTGTCCACCTATTAGATTAGTTCCCGCTTCCATACGCACAAAGGCTATTTTATCAGCACCATGCTTATCTATAAGACCATTTAATTTGTCCAGATCCATATTTCCCTTAAAGGGATGATCGCTGGTAACCTTGAGCCCCTCGTCGGTGATTATCTCCTCTACAAGACCCCCATTTATGGTTATATGGGCTTTCGTAGTGGTAAAGTGATAGTTCATAGGGATAATTGCCCCGGGTTCTACAAAAGTTTGGCCTATAACATTTTCTGCCGCTCTTCCCTGGTGGACGGGCAGAAAGTAATCCATACCAAATACTTCCCTTAATTTGTTCGCCATCCGGGTAAAGGTTTCGCTGCCTGCATAGCTGTCGTCGGCTATAAGCATGGCTGCCTGCTGCCTGTCGCTCATGGCATTGACACCGCTGTCTGTAAGCATGTCCAAATAAACGTCCCTGTTTTGTAGCAGGAAAGTATTATTCCCTGCCTCTTCCATGGCTGCCTTGCGCTGTTCTACGGGAAGCAAATTTATTTTTTGAACAATCTTGACCTTATGCATTTCCAAAGGTATTTGTTCGCCGCTAAAAAACTTTATCTGTTCCATGATACATTCCTCCGTTTTATATGCAAATTCTTTGAAAATAAAAAACGCCCAATGCAAATCATGCAAAGGACGGACTATAACCGTGTTACCACCTTAATTTATTGATACCTCACAATATCAACCTCTTAGAGTACGAAGCTTGAATAATGCTTGATACCCTTGTGACGATAACGGACACAAATCTCCGGCTCCGGCCTACTTAGATCTTCATCTGTTCGGTGGGCAACTCTTAGGATGTATTCAGAAACGGTTTCCTTGCACCTCTCATCAGCCGGTCGCTTTCTTTAAGGGTAAGCGTTTCTTACTTCTTCCCAGTCATTGTTTTTATTTGTCTCATTAGAATCTAATTATACTAGGTTATTCCCTTATGTCAAGCCCAAATTTTTGGGATGCTGTCCTTGAATTCCCCCCTGGGGCTGGGATATAATGGTTTCAATGTGGAAACAGCAGAATCGTACATTGGGCCTAAATCGTCAGAGAATTAACTAGGAAAATACGAAGGGACTGCATACGCAGCCCCCTAATATTTACTATTGATACTTTATATTAACCTCTTACTACTTTGGTTCGTACCAGCTTTACACCATTAGCCAGATTATCCCCTACAGGGCATGTTCTCTCGATAAAGTCCGCGAAAGCCTCTGTCTTTTCCTGGCTCTCCTGGGTTTTAAAATGCATTGAAAAGCGGATTTCCTGAAACCCGTTTCTTACATTTTCATTCAGACCCATGAATCCATCGGGATCCAAATCGCCTTCCAGCTCTATATGGAATTCTTCAAAGGTAAACTTCTGGGCAGCGGCAAAGGCCCTTGCACAGATGGCTTGGCATGCGCCCAACGCACATAGAACAGCCTCTACCGGGTTCATACCCAAATCAGTTCCACCTAGTTCTTTTGGCTCGTCTAATAGTATTTTAAAACCTCTGGCTTCTGTATCCACCTGCAATCCATCAGGTAAGCTTTTCGCGGTAGCTTTGAAAGTTGTTAACATTACAACCTCTCCTCCCCATGTTTGTTAATCGTTTCACACTTATGTAACATTTTAATGCATTGAGAATTATTTGTCAACCAAAAGCCACATCCAAAATCATCATTACAGTAAAACCCAACAAACACCCTATCGTAGTGATATCCGAATGCCTTTTCTGATTACCTTGCTTACCTTCAGGTATTAACTCCTCTACCACTACATATATCATTGCCCCGGCGGCGAAAGATAATGCATAAGGGAGAATGGGTCGCATAGATGTTACCGCCAATGCGCCTACAACACCGGCTATTGGTTCTACCACCCCAGAGGCCTGACCATAAAAGAATGCCTTCCAGCGGGAGAGACCTTCCCTTCTCAAAGGTATGGACACAGCTGCCCCCTCCGGAAAGTTTTGCAGACCTATCCCCAGCGCCAAAGTTATAGCCCCTGCTAGACTAGCGGATGGCAGCCCATAGGCAACAGCCCCGAAGGCCACACCCACAGCCAACCCCTCCGGTATATTATGTAGAGTGATAGCCAACACCAAGAGGACACTTCTTTGCCAGCCTGTCTTTATACCCTCTGCCTGAGACATATCAAGCCCGGGATGAAGATGGGGCAATAATTTATCCACCAAGAATAAAAACAATCCGCCGCCTAAAAAACCCAATGCAGCTGTCAGCCAGGGTATCTGCCCTAGATCCCCCGCCATCTCAATACCTGGTTCTAACAAAGACCAAAAACTAGCTGCTATCATTACTCCGGCAGCAAATCCTAACATACCGTTTAAAACGCCTTTATTTATCTTTTTAAAGAAAAACACCAAAGAAGCCCCTAGAGCCGTCACCAACCAGGTGAACATCGTGCCTATCAACGCCTGGGTTACAGGAGTAAACCCTGCCAACCATTGAATCATACTTTTCCCCCCTGCATAACAAAAAATTAAGATAATTGATGATAACTAGTATATGCTTTTTATAAGATATTGACCAAAACTATTTATACCCGAGGCTTGGTTTGCCAAATCACAGACCGTCCCCAGATCAGCCCACAACCACAAATTCCGATGGAAAAACCTTGTTCCAGTAAACCCCATGTGATATACTTGGGTCACAGCTTGTGGTCAGTTTTTACACCTTTGGTAATCCTAGGATAATTGTGGAGTATGCCCATGGATATTGAGGATATTTGCAACACTTTTATAAAAACGAATAGTTTTCATTCTAACGATGCAACCAGCGAACGCAGATATTTTAGTCTCGTAGAGCAGCTCCCCGCTGGATTATATGATGTGAATTTTCATAACTTGAAATTTAAATTTGTAAATAGTGCTATATGCAGGGTGCTGGGATACAACAGAAAAGAATTATTAGAAATGTCAGTCTTGGACCTAATGGATGATGAGGGCAGAGCCAAATTAGGCAGGACAATAGAGGAATGGCCTTATCAAGACCAGGGAGGAAGGCAAGCTGATTTCACCTTTTATTGTAAAGGCGGCAGGGCAATCCATGTTCTGTTGAATACCAGGTTAATCAGGAAGGATGACGGATCACCAAGTTGTTTTGTAGGAGCTTGCTACAATATAACTGAGAGAAAAAGGATTGAAGATGAACTCCAAAAGGCTGATGAAAACAAAAATCGGTTCATGGGTACCCTCGCC
Source organism: Clostridiales bacterium (assembly GCA_012518395.1). GTDB lineage: Bacteria > Bacillota > Clostridia > Caldicoprobacterales > UBA3941 > JAAYSJ01. The sequence goes on along the minus strand of JAAYSJ010000040.1, from coordinate 3,410 downwards.
CACGAGATTAAGAATCCTTTGACTACCATATCTGCCAGCCTGGATTTATTGGCTGTTTCCCCTACTGAAGAGTTGTCTAAAAGAACTATGGCGATAATGAGGCGGCAGGTGGAACAGATAAAGAACCTGACCGACGATCTGTTAGATGTCTCCAGGGTTGGGCAAAATAAAATAAATCTTAAAAGAAATAATATTGATCTAAACAATGTCCTTGCAGACATAGCCTCTGATACAAAGGCCAGTTTTGAAAAAAGAGGGATAAAGCTAAATTTTGAAGCCAATGAGCAGCCCATATTTGTTCATGCTGATACCCGAAGGATCACCCAAGTAATTTCCAATCTTCTTACTAACGCATTAAAGTTTTCGCGGGAGTACGGCAGTGTCTGGCTCACAATAAAGCAGGATGAAAACGAGGCTATCATAATTATCAAAGACGACGGTATTGGTATAAGTAGCGAAATGCTTCCATTTCTATTCAAACCTTTTGTCCAGGTTGCTCAGGAATCTGCAAGCCATGGGATCAGTCTGGGTCTAGGCCTCGCTATAGTAAAGGGCATTATAGAGCTCCATGGCGGTAGCATTGCTGTAAACAGTGCAGGGCTGGGTAAAGGCTCGGAATTCATCATCCGGCTACCTATTGCCCATGTTGTATAGAATCTCACAAACACCCGTTTATTCTACCAGCTTTATGCCTCCAGACCCTGGAAGGCTTTCCAAGTCTTTTGGATCGGATATTATCTGATGACCATTACCAGTAAACTTTATTGAATTTGCAATAATCCTCCCCTCTACTATTTCTGCATCACCAGTCATATGTATCGTCCCATTCGGGGCGTATAGTATTCCTTTTAAATAGGAACCTTTGCCTGTGATTTTTATGTCTCCATCTTTTGAATACAAACAAATAGAATCTCCTAATATGCTCTTCACCTGTCCGCTTAAATGAATATCTCCAGTTACAAGTATTGCACCTTTGTGTTGGAACCCACCGCCGGAAAGATGTAGATCACCTACTATATATATGGCAGAATCGGTATTAAAATTAATATCGCTCTTTGTATATGTTTTTTTCCCCTCGTAGACCTGGCCTGCATTTCTTGCTTCAGCTTCTATAATATCACTCAAATCCGGCATTTCAATTTTTGCCACTGTTTTTTGATCTTCTTTGATTTTACCTTTGCTTGCGCCTGTGATAGCTATATCGGGAGCCCGACATACATCTATCTCTTTTCTGGCACCACTTATAGTGATCTTGGATACAGCAGTAGCGATTCCTTCAACCTTACTTTTACCGCCACTCATCCTAATTCCAGAATTTGAATGTACGTTACCAAGAACGTATTTGCCCTTACCCGTGATTTGTAAATCCGATTTAGGATCATTGGAAAAAACAGCATAATCGAAGGGACCCCCTGCAGTTTGCATCTTCTTAGCTACCGCCCTGGCAGTTACACTCGTTCCGCCCAGACCTAAAACATTAGCTAATGAAAACGGCACATCCTTGCTGCAAAAAACCTCTATCATATTTGGGTCGCCTTGATAAGAAGTTGTAACGTCAGTCTTTGATTCGTCCACTTCGTTTTGAACAGCATAAGTTGTTGCAGCAATTTCGGCAGCGGCTTTATCATCAGGCAATTTTTGTGCTCCAGCCAGAGCAGCGGCATCGGCAGCGCTTTGCATCTTCGCTTTCGCTGCATGGGCTGTGCCGACATCTATTACTAATGCTGCGATGCCGATCAGTACAACCAACAAGAGAACGAATAATACTAGTGCCTGCCCGTCTTCATTACAAGTTAATCTTTTCATTAACCCTTTCATTTTCTCTTCCCTCCCTAAATCGTCCTAGTACATCCCTGCCAGTGTGCCCAGCCAATCTTTTCTTTTCTACAGCCTTACCCAATAATCTGGATAGAAGAACGATTCCTATAACAATAAGGCCAAGGACTATAACCCCCGCTGTAATGCAGATTGCCAATCGATTGCTTTCAATGAAGTTATAGGGCATTACTATCATATGGATAGTTAGCTCTGTGGGTTCGATTTTTATCCCCTTACCAAAGGTATTTACTTTCAATATAATTTTCTGTTCCCCTACGGGGGTCTTTGCAGATATCGGAAGCTTTATAGTTATTCCTTCCGGACGGTTCGGCAGGATAGAAGCCCTTATGGGCTTTATCGAGATATCCGATTCGGGAGATGCTTCAAATTCAATGACTTGCTGTGACTCTGCCCCCGGAGTAAAATCCAAATGAACCTTTAGCTTTTTTCCTTGCATGACCTCCTGTATGCCCGCACTTTCATCTTTTAATCCTATATTGATTACGGCAGGTGGAAGGATATCGGTATCGCTTCGGCTGTCAACTATAAAGGGTATTCCGCTAAATCTGCCCGATACCCTAAATCGAAACTCATACTTGCCGATTTCTTCAAATGACTTAGATGCCGAATAGATCCCATCGCCTTTCTTTGCGTCGCCTAATTCCCCAAGATCATTCAGGTTTAGGATGATGGTATCTTCCCTGCCCGGTTCAACAATTTCTACATCAAAAGAATCTATCTCCGCCAGAGGCCGTTCAATCAATCTCCCGTCATTTCCCACTATCCTGGCCTCAATATTCATCTTTTCTCCGGAATAATATTTTCCCCCTTCCGCCGGGGATATAATATCCACTGTTATATCCGGCAAGCCGCCGGCTTCTTCTGCGATCTTTGCATCCACTGCCTTTTCCAGATCACCTTTAATAGCTTCGATTTTGTCTGCAATCCCGCTAAATATATCTTCTAACTGATGGGCATCGTCCAAGTTATAAAAATCGCCGCCTGTTCTTCGGGCTATACCTTTTAAATAATCGTCTTCCAGACCCTGGGGATTAAGAAACACTACGAATATAGGCCAGATATTTTCTTCGTATTGTTCAATTAAATTATCCAGCTGTTCATAGTATTTTTTTCTGAAATTCTCATTTACTCTGAACTCTCTGCCCGGATCTATTTCTCCATCAGTAAGCATTATAAAAAATTTTGTATTGTTGGATTTGGCTGTATTCTTCATCTCATCATATGCCACCTGCAATGCAGCGTATACATCCGTATCCCTGCGGGAATTGACAGGAACTATCTGATCTTCCAAGGTCTGCAGATCAGCATTGTTTTTGATTTCGGTTATAGGGATCTGAATCTCGGTCTTAGTTTCAAAGTTGATAACCCCGATGCCGTCACCTATGTTTAATTTCCGTATAAACTTTTTTGCCGCCTGAAACCGTAGGCCTTCCCTATCGTTTTTTATCATACTGCCGGAATTGTCCAATACCATAAAAACATCAATGCCCCGGGATCCCGCTGCCCAGGCATTGATAGAAGCGAACATAAATAGTATGAGAAAAGCCAAAAAGATAGCCCATATCCTTCTA
>JAAYSJ010000039.1 GCA_012518395.1 Clostridiales bacterium | reverse complement strand
GCAAAGGATTTTGCTATAACAGCTTTTATTTCCAAATATAGGGGAACAAGCGCTGCATGCTCACGGCTAGAGCCCTGACCATAATTATGTCCGCCAACAAGGAATCCGCCCCCTGCTTCCTTAGCCCTTCTGGGGAAATCGGGGTCTACGGGAGTAAGGCAATAGTCCGATAGGTGAGGTATATTGGATCTGTAGGGCAAAAGCTTTGCCCCCGATGGCATAATATGGTCAGTGGTTATATTATCCTCCATCTTTAAAAGAACGGTTCCTTCCTGTCTTTGAGGTAAGGCTACATTGATGGGGAAGGGCTTGATATTGGGTCCTCTTACCACCTCTACATCATTGCCTTCCTCGGCTGGCGGGATAATGGAATTATCGTTTATTACAAATTTGTCCGGCAAACCAATGTCATCATACTCCCCCAGGCTTGTAGGGTCGGTTAGATACCCGGTCAGCGCAGTGGTAGCTGCCACCTCCGGACTGGTCAGATATACCTTTGCGCTGGGTGTCCCACATCTGCCCTTAAAGTTTCTGTTAAAGCTCCTAACGGATACTGCATTGGATGCAGGGGCTTGTCCCATACCGATACATGGGCCGCATGCACTTTCCAATATCCGTGCGCCGGCATCGATCATATGAGCCAGTGCGCCATTTTGGGCCAGCATGGTATATACCTGTTTGGATCCCGGTGCTATGACCAGGCTTACATCCGGGTGTACCGTCTTTCCCTTTAGTATTCCTGCTACTTTCATAAGATCCATATAGGAAGAATTAGTACAGCTGCCTATGGCCACCTGATCCACCTTTATAGACCCGATATTCCCTACAGTGTCCACATCATCAGGACTATGGGGTTTAGCCGCCAAAGGTTGCAGTTCGCCTAAATCTATTTCTATTTCTTCGTCGTAGAGTGCATTACTATCTGCCAAGACCTCTACCCATTCATCTTCTCTTCCCTGGGCAGCAAAGTACTTTCTAGTCTGTTCGTCACTGGGAAAAACTGATGTGGTAGCCCCTAATTCAGCACCCATATTGGTGATAGTAGCCCGCTCTGGTACCGTCAGTCCCAATACTCCTTCGCCTGCATATTCCATTACTTTGCCCACGCCGCCTTTTACAGATATCCGCCTCAGAACTTCCAGGATGATATCCTTGGCAGTAACCCAGGGTCTTAACCTGCCCTTTAAAACTACCCGACATACCTTGGGCATCGGGAGATAATAAGCGCCCCCTGCCATGGCCACAGCTACATCCAGACCCCCTGCGCCTATTGCCAACATACCGGCACCGCCACAGGTAGGCGTATGGCTGTCAGAACCTAAAAGAGTCCAGCCTGGCCTTGAAAACCTTTCTAAGTGTACCTGATGGCATATACCATTCCCCGGTCTTGAAAAGTAAATTCCATACTTAGACGCAACGGTTTGGATATATTTATGGTCGTCTGCATTCTCAAACCCGGCTTGAATTGTATTATGATCAATATATGCAACAGATTTTTTTGTTCTAACTCTGGGCACATCCAGAGCCTCAAATTGTAAATAAGCCATAGTCCCCGTGGAATCCTGGGTGAGAGTCTGATCAATTCTGATTGAGATCTCTTGTCCCGGTACCATTTCCCCGGAAACCAAATGGCTTTCAATAATTTTTTGAACTATATTTTTCCCCATGTCAACCTCCTACTGTAAAATTACCCAACTTCTAACTTCTAACTTCTAACTTCTAACTTCTAACTTCTAACTTCTAACTTCTAATATATATTATATAACAAGCCTACCACTGTCAATATAGACAGCATTCTGCAGTTTTTCTCCCTTCCCCATTATCAGTTTCTACTTCCCATCACTGCTTGTTTTAGGGCAAGGTGTAAAAACACATTCTTCCATATATTCACACAAGAGCCAATCCCGGAACTGCATTTAAGGTGAGATCGGAAATATCCCCTGCCAACAGCCTGTAATAACCGGCGCAGGCGATCATAGCCCCATTGTCCGTACACAATAATGGACTGGGATAGTATAATTCCAGCCCTTTTTCTTCAGCCCTCTCTTTTAATTGAGCTCTTAAAGCTGAATTAGACGCTACTCCCCCTGCAAGAGCTACTTTTTTAGTACCTTTATCCTGGGCAGCCCTTATGGTTTTATCTACCAGTATATCCACCACAGCCTGCTGGAAACTGGCGGCTATATCTTCCGCACAATAATCCTGCCCCTGTTGTTTCATATTATGAAGATGATTTATCACCGCGGTTTTAAGCCCGCTGAAACTGAAATTATAATGGCTTTCTTTTATATACGGCCTGGGATATTCTATAAAATGCGGGTCTCCCTTAGGAGCCAACTTATCTATTGCAGGGCCGCCAGGGTATCCAAGTCCCAAAGTTCTTGCTACCTTATCATAGGCCTCTCCTGCTGCATCGTCTAAGGTACGACCTAAAATTTCGTATTTGCCGTAGTCTTTTACCCAAACCAAATGGCTATGCCCCCCAGAAACCACCAGACATAAAAAGGGGGGCTCTAAATCCTTATGCTCTATATAGTTTGCGCTTATATGCCCCTCAATGTGGTGAACCCCTATAAGGGGGATGGTAAGGCCATAGGCAAGAGCCTTCGCAGCGGATACGCCGACTAACAACGCCCCTGCCAGCCCCGGGCCATAAGTTACTGCAACCCCATGTAGACTATCCAGTGAGACCCCCGCTTCTTCTATCGTCTCCTCAATCAGGGGGCTGATGGTCTCAATATGCTTTCTTGATGCGATTTCAGGCACTACCCCGCCATACCTTTTATGAAGTTCGATCTGGGAAGCTATTTTTTGCCCTAATATCTCCCTGCCATTTCTTGTGATTGCGGCTGATGTATCGTCGCAAGAGGTTTCAATCCCCAAGATCAAGATATCTTTCTCCTGCTTTATCTTTTCCACTTTATTTTTCATATCTATATAATATGCCATTTTTTCACCTGTTCTCTGTTCTTGGCTGTTATGCGCTAATATTCTTGGCTGTTATGCGCTAATGGGCTTTCATGATCCGAAATACTTATGACTGTACCCCCCCAGCTCTTAATATCCTGCCTTGGCTCTTCTTCCCCTTCGAAGTATTGCTGCCGCTCCTACAGCTAAAGCCGCTAATATAGCCCCGAACAATCCTAAAACCCTCATCACCGTATCAAAAAAGAATTTCTCCGGAACCATCCGGATTAAAATATCCGTAGCCGGGTCTAGAAGCCATAGGTCATTTGTAAAGAATATTAAGTGAAATACAGTCCATACAGCGGTAAAATCCACTAGAATCAGAATTAAAAGAATGATGGCAAAAGCAATCAGTGCAGACAGAGCCCATAGATATGAGACACATAATCCCCTTAAAGCGCCCTTATCTGTAATAAATAATATAATTCCAAGGAGTAAGAATCCCCCCAATAAAAGCCACCTCATTTTATAACCCTTGGTGAACAACCCCTTAACATCTACCATATGGTCTATTTCCCTTTGGTTAAATACCAGTCGCTCTTCCCCGTTAACTGCAGCTAAAATATCCAGGTCGTCCCTTTTATCTTTTATATAATCAAGGAGTTCCCCGGTAACCATCAATAGATCCCCATGGGACATTCCCGTCGAAGCCGATATACCCAGACTTTTATATTCCTTGTCATAATAGTTCATATCAAAAGCTACCCATTCTAAAGCAGTTAAAAAAAGTATAAAGATTAAAAGAGAAGCGGCAATAAATCCTAAAATGGATCTTGTTGCCTTTGATAGTCTGATATCCAAATCCATCCCCCCGTCACTGATATGTGAATCTATCCTTCCACATTATTAGGGCATCCTCATCATTATCCGAATAATAGCCCTTTCTCACCCCTACTCCCGAAAAGCCTAATTTTTCATATAGGTTTTGGGCGATTTTATTAGAGACCCGAACTTCCAAAGTCATCCCTTCGATCCTGAGATATGAAGCAGTTCTAATAAGCGCTCTCATTAAGGCTTCGCCTATGCCCTTGCCCCTGTAATCGGGGTGAACCGCCACATTGGTAATGTGAGCCTCGTCCAGGATGATCCACATACCGCCATAGCCCCTTATATGGCCCTCATACTCTGCCACTACATATCTGGCGCAATGGTTGCCCCCTATCTCGGATTTAAAGGCTTCATAAGACCAGGGTGTAGGGAAGCATAATCTTTCAATATCTAATACTTCGTCCAGATCCCCAGAATTCATGGGTCGTACCCGGATCTCTTCCATCCTGTGCCCTCCTTAACCCATATGAGCAAACTTTTGCTCTGCCTGGGATTTTCTCAAATAGAAAGGGATCAATTCATTATAGCTTTGGGTCTTACCCTGTTGTGCTTCAACTAACGCCAGTCGGGCGACAGATGAGGCATGCTGCATCAGCAAATTAGCAGGGGCTGGCCGTGCCTTATCGCCTAACTCGGCCTTTATAACATCCCAGTATACCGGGATCCCATCCCCATTAAAAATCACATGTTCATCATATCCTTTTAATTTTTCAGCGAGCTCTTTCACGGGAATAGCCATATAATCTTCAAGGCGCTCTATATCGCTGCCATCAGATCTATAAACTGCAGTATACACCTGATCCCTTCTCGCATCCATTATTGGACATATCAATCCTTCCCTGCAGGATAAATTATATGCCAAACCATCCAGTGTAGGGATACCAACCACCTGTTTTCCTGCAGCCTGAGCAAGACCTTTAACCGTGGCTATGCCGATTCTCAAGCCCGTAAAAGAGCCAGGCCCCTGGGATACAGCAAAGACATCGATCTCTGATAAGGTCATATCCAAGCTATTCAAAAGCTGGGCAATTAGAGGCATTAATTGTTGTGAATGGGTCTTTTTATGATCCAGCAAAAATTCGCCAAGCAATCTGCCTTTCTCCATTATGGCAGCTGCAGCCACCATGCCCGACGATTCTACAGCTAAGATTCTCATAATATCATCAATTCCTTTTTAAGCTCTTCGTATAACTCACCCCGGGCGTCAATACTTATTCTCCTGTCATCGGTTCCCAGATCAAAATCCTTTTCTATAGTGATCTGTAAATGCCCATAGAGTTTATACCCCTCCAGCCTTTCCGGCCATTCCACTACCGTCACCCCGGAACCAAAAAAGTATTCTTCAAAGCCCAGATCGTACAATTCTTCCGCATCGTAGAGCCTGTACATATCAAAATGATATAGGGGCAGCCTCCCATTATATTGATGAATCAGAGTGAAGGTCGGGCTGGTAATAGGTTCGTCTATCCCAAGCCCCTTTGCTATACCCCTGGCTAATACAGTTTTTCCCGCTCCCAAATCACCTTTTATGAGAATTATGATACCCGGCCAGGCCAAGTTCCCAATCTTTTTGCCAAGTTTTTCAGTATCGGCTTCTGAACCAGTATAAATATATTTCATTTTATATTACTCCGTATAAATATTCTTTACTATTATATCCTTATTTTTCTTGCCTAACAAGGAGTCCGATGGAAATATCCCTATGCCCTGTACTATCCAAACCTTAAGGTAAATGAAAAAGCCCTTCTTGGCATGTTTGGTACCAAAGGGGCTTTTCTGTCTAATAAATCTCTTCAGAGGCTTTTAGGTACTCCGCCCTATTTGCGCAATAGGGGCGATATGCTCTTATAGATGAAAAATGTTATTACAGAAGTAAAGATAGCCTTTATTATATTAAAGGGTACAACGCCATAGAGGATATAGGTCTCTATGCTCACTATGTTTTTGTTCGCTTTGGCCATGACCCCTATAATATTTGCCACATCACCGCCAAAATAAAAATTAATATAAAAGGGAATCAGGAAATAGTAATTAGCCAGAGATGCCAATATAGCAAGGCATAGGGTTCCAATGGCCATACCTATGACTGCTCCCTTTTTGCTCTTGTTTTTCATATAGACCAAAGCCGCAGGTACTACAAAGCTAACGCCCACTATAAAGTTCGCCAGATTTCCTATACCACCGGTGCCATCATTTTTAAATATAAAGTGAAAGATATTTTTAATAAACTCTATTATTATGGCAGCTACAGGACCCAAAGCGAATCCACCTATAAGAGCCGGCAGATCACTTACGTCCAGCTTTAAAAAGGCGGGGAAAAGCGGCAAAGGTACCTCCACCAGCATAAGCACAAAAGCCAGGGCAGACAGCAGGGCAAGCTTAACTATCCCGTTTAGCGTATAGATACTTTGGGACAGCTTCTTGTTTTTCAATACATTATTATTCAACATCGAAATCCTCCTTATCAAAAACTAATTTTTCCATAATAAAATCCCCCCAAAGCTTCGGGGGGATTATCCATTCAAATATTTAATGACCATATAGTCACCACCTTCTCTCATCCAGACTCTTACTGTCGGCCCCGGAATTACACCGGGTCAACCCTTCATAATGAAGGACTCGCGGGCTATACCGCCGGTAGGGAATTACACCCTGCCCCGAAGATAGTATATATTTATTCGGTTGTTATCAATATAATATCCATTAGTTAATAAAAAGTCAAGGATTTTAATAGGCTATTCAGGTTTTTTAACAGCATATCCATCGATAAAAACCCACTCAGTTTTAGAACGAACATCTAGAGGATCACCGTCGTAAATAACTATATCCGCGTCCTTGCCTTCCTCCAGGCTACCTACTCTATCTGCTATACCGGTTATTTCTGCTGCGTTTATGGTTATAGATTTTAGCGCTTCCATCTCGTCCATACCTTCTTTTACAGCAATGGCGGCGCATACAGGCAAGTATTGTATGGGAATAACAGGGTGATCCGTCATCATCGCGATTTTTAGCCCGGCCTTTGAAAGAATCCCGGGTGCCTTAAAGGTCATATTTTTAAGTTCTACCTTACTGCGATCACTAAAAAGGGGGCCTACAATAGCCTTGGCATCTTCTTCAATGAGAAAATCCATTATTCTATGGCCTTCTGTGCAATGATCTAGTGTAATATCTACATCAAATTCTTTTGCTATACGAAGTGCAGTCAATATATCATCGGCCCGGTGGGCATGAGCCTTTAATGGAATTTCTTTGTTCAACACCTTCATTAAGATTTCCATATTTAAGTCCCGTTCAGGCATCTTGTCAGGATCATCCTTCCCCTTCTCCAACCTCTTCTTATATTCCTGACCCTTTACCAAATGAACCCTTAAAATAGCAACAGTGGCCATTCGGGTACTGGGGGCTTTTTTCTGCCCGTGGTACACCCGCTTCGGATTCTCACCGAAGGCTACCTTCAGAGCCAAAGGCTCTTTCAATATCATATCGTCTACACGGCGGCCAAAGGTTTTAAGAGCTGCAAATTGACCCCCAATAACATTAGCACTTCCGGGGCCTGTCACTACCGTGGTTATACCGTTTTCCCTGGCCTCCTTAAAGCACGTATCTTCAGGGTTAACAGCATCTATCGCTCTAAGGGAAGGTGTGACAGGATTGGTTGCTTCATTTCCATCGGCTCCTTCAAAACCTATCCCGTCTTCCCACATCCCGATATGACAATGGGCATCAATAATTCCCGGCATAACCCATTTACCCTCAGCGTCAATAACCTCTGCCCCAGGTGGCGCTTCGATATTTTCGTCCACCTGAAAAATTAGTTTCCCATCGATTAGGATATCACCTTTTTCATAAACCTTGCCGTTCATTGTGAGAATTTTTCCGTTCTTTATAAGTACCATTTTAGACCCCCATTTTATAATAAAATCTATATCTTTTTCTAACTTCCAAAATCTATAACCCCTTCATGGTAAGGGATATCCGCTTGCGGGCTGCATCCACTGCCAAAACTTTTACCTCTACTATATCCCCCACCTGCACCACATCCAAGGGATGCTTTACATACCTATGGGAAAGCTGGGAGATATGCACCAGACCGTCCTGATGTACTCCGATATCTACAAAGGCTCCAAAATCTACCACATTTCTGACGGTTCCTGTAAAGACCATATCCGGTTTAATGTCGTCTATATCCATAACATCGGTTCGCAGTACAGGTTTAGGCAGGTCTTCCCTGGGATCCCTTCCTGGTTTTTTTAGTTCCTCTATAATATCTTTAAGTGTAGGTATGCCTATATTCAAGGTATCAGATAGCCTTTTAATATCCCAGCCCTCTGCCTTGGCTCTCAACTCCTTTGTTCCGGCAAAAGCCGGGTCTTCTTCGGAATAGCCACTAAGTTCTAAAAGTTTTCCAGCAGCTTCATAAGATTCAGGATGAACCCCAGTGTTATCTAAAATATTATCTGCCCCAGGTATCCTGAGAAAACCCGCGCATTGTTCAAAGGTTTTAGGTCCTAGTTTGCTAACCTTTAGAAGATCCTTTCGAGATGTAAATTTTCCTTTCTTCTCCCGATGGGCTACTATATTTCGAGAAATACCCTTGCTTACCCCTGCCACATATTGCAAAAGGGAAGCAGATGCGGTATTTAAATCCACACCAACACTGTTTACACAATCCTCCACCACGCCCTGAAGAGTTTCAGCCAGTCTTTTTTGGTTTACATCATGCTGATATTGGCCTACCCCAATGGCTTTGGGCTCTATTTTCACCAGCTCCGCCAGAGGATCCTGAAGCCTTCGGGCTATAGAAATCGCGCTTCTTAGGGCAACATCAAAGTCAGGGAATTCCTCGCTCCCAAGGGAAGATGCTGAGTATACTGAAGCCCCTGCCTCATTGACAATCACATAATAGATACTGTCTTGTAATTCTTTAATAAGATCTGCTACTATAGCTTCTGTTTCCCTGGATGCTGTGCCGTTACCTATGGCTATAATCTCCACATTATGTCTGGCAATTAAAGCCTTTAAATAGTCCTTGGCCTTTTCAATATCATGGTGAGAAAGAGTCATAAATACTACCCCGGTGTCCAGCACCTTACCGGTCTCATCTACTACTGCCACCTTATTTCCGGTACGATAGCCCGGATCTAATCCTAGGACGGTTCTCCCCTTTATAGGGGGCTGCAGCAGAAGGCCATTGAGATTTTTGCCAAAGACACTTATTGCCTGTTCCTCAGCTGTTTCCGTCAACTGGTTGCGAATCTCCCGTTCAATAGATGGGGCTATAAGGCGTTTGTAGGAATCCCGAATCGAATCCCTAAGCCATGGGATAACAATACTGTCTATATTAGTAATTATCCTGTTTTCCATAAGTTTATGGATAGCTTCTTCGTCTATCTCAATCTTAACGCTGAGAAAGCCCTCTTTCTCACCCCTGTTGATAGCTAAAACCCTATGGGGAACGATTCGGCTTACAGCTTCACTATATTCTGAATACATCTCATAGACCGATCCATCAGTGGAATCACCTTTTACAGTCAGTAAGCTATGCTTAAAGGTGTATTCTCTTATGAGCTTTCTAAGGTCGGCATCATCGGAAAGAACCTCTGCCACTATATCCATCGCCCCCTGCAGGGCATCCTCCGGTGAGTTCACCTTTTTTTCGTTGTCGATAAAGGATGCAGCGATATCTGTAATATCACCTCCCATTATCTCCTGGGCATAAATAATATCCGAAAGAGGTTCAAGCCCTTTTTCTTTGGCAATAGTGGCTCGGGTTCTCCGTTTTGGTCTGTAAGGCCTGTATATATCATCAAGCTCTGTCATAGTCTTGGCACTATTTATTTTGCCTTCCAGTTCCTCATCCAGCTTGCCCTGTTCGTCTATTAGCCGGATGATTTCTTCCCGTCTGGTCATCAAATTGCGCAGGTATGTAAGCCGATCGTACAGGTCACGTAATAGTGCATCATCCAGTCCGCCGGTAACCTCTTTTCTATACCTGGCGATAAAAGGTATGGTATTGCCTTCGTCTATAAGGGCTACGGTATCTTCAACCTGTTTTTCCCTTATCTTAAACTCTTTTGCCAGCTCTGTTATAATACCCCTCAAGAAACTTTCCTCCAAAATAAATATTTATCCACATATACAGTGGAATAGCTATTGTTTTATCTTAGCACAATTCTTTATCCTACACCACCGCAAGATTTATGGGTTTGAATAGAGCCAATGTATTTTACAAAGCCGGAAATGGGTATTATACTACATATAATGCCATACCTATCAGGCAGTAAATAACGCCTTGAGACGTAAAAATATGCCTGATATTCATAACCGAAAACATAGAAAGGAATGATAGATTTGTTAAATATTACCCTGTTGGGTACAGGTGGCGGAATGCCTATTCCGAATAAATTCCTTTCTTCCGCCCTATTAAGGTATCAATCCAGAAAAATCCTGATAGACTGCGGTGAAGGAACCCAGGTGGCTATGAGGGTAAACAATACCGGATTTAAGTCCCTGGATATAATATGCCTGACCCATGGTCATGGGGATCACATCTTTGGCCTGCCGGGTTTATTATCTACCATGGCCAATAGTGGCAGATCGACCCCGGTAACCATTATAGGACCTTTGGGTATTAAGGATAAACTGGAAGGTCTTATATCAGCAATCGGCTTTCTCACCTTTGAAATAGAAATATTAGAAAGCCCAAAGGCAGACTTATTTATCCAACTAAAGCCCCAAGGCCTCGTAGTCACTGAACATACTGTAGGGAATAGCCAAACTTCTGATATAATCCTTTCTACGCTAAATCTTGATCATGCCACCCCCTGTATTGCCTATAGCATGTACATACCCAGGGCTCCTAAATTCCATCTGGAAAGGGCATTAGCAAAGGATATCCCTAAGATATATTGGAAAAGGCTTCAGAAGGGTGAGACCGTTAAAGACGGAAATAATATTTACCTGCCTAAAATGGTTCTGGGAAAAGCCAGGCCAGGTATCAAATTCAGCTATGTAACAGATACCAGACCCATAGAGGCAATACCGGATTTTATACACAAAAGCGATTTATTTATTTGTGAAGGCACTTATAGCAACGATGAAGATATAGAAAAAGCTATCAATTATAAGCACATGATCTTTTCGGAGACAGCAAATCTTGCCCGGCTCGGTAAGGTCAAAGAATTATGGATAACCCACTTTAGCCCTTCTATAGAGGATCCCAAGATTCATATAAATAACGTTGTTGATATTTTTCCTGATACAAGAATAGGTATAGACGGGCTTTCAAAAACCCTGGCTTATCCAAATTCCAACGATTCGGAAGATTAATAGATCCTGAAAAATTACCCCTACCTGTGATCCTTACAAGGTTCATCGGTGATATCCAGTCTTCCCTTAATATAATTTTCTGCAGCTTCCCTTGGAGCCCCATGGATACCCGTTACTACTTTAATATCTTTTTCACGAAAAATCTCTATGGCCCCTGCTCCCATGCCACCGGAGATAATTACATTCACTCCTAAATCGTTTAGAAATTCTGGAAGAAACCCGGGTCTATGACCTGGATTAGGAACGGACTCCACACCTTTGATTTCTTCATCCTGGACATCAAAGATATTAAAGTTTTCACAATGCCCAAAATGTTGGGTTATGGTATTGCCCTCACTTGCTACTGCAATTTTCATCATTATGCCCTCCTTTTTTCTAACACTTTTACCATATTATCAGCCCAGTCCCCCTCAAAGAGTTCGATCATACCCCTGTCGCATGCCCTGGCAAGCTTGGGATCTATAGGGATCCTGGCTAGAACCTCCAAATTGTGCCGGGCTGCTATATCTTCAATGTGGCTTTCACCAAATATCAAATGTTTTGAATCACAATCGGGGCACTTAAAGTAAGACATGTTTTCTACTATACCTACTATGGGAATCTTCATCATCTCTGTCATCTTGACCGCTTTGGCCACGATCATGGATACCAATTCCTGAGGGGAAGTCACTATTATTATACCGTCTACCGGAATGGACTGAAATACTGTCAACGGGACGTCTCCTGTTCCCGGTGGCATATCAATAAACATATAATCTACGTCCCCCCAGATAACATCGCTCCAAAACTGCTTCACTGTACCCGATATAATGGGGCCTCTCCAGACCACCGGGTCAGTCTCATTTTCCAGGAGCATATTGATTGACATAATATTTATCCCTGTTTTGCTTTTTCCGGGAAACATGCCCAACTCGTTGCCCGTAGCCTTTTTATTTATGCCAAAAGCTTTGGGAATAGACGGACCGGTAACATCAGCATCTAGTATAGCTGTATTGTACCCCTCCCTATTCATAGCTACTGCCAATAGAGAAGTCACCAAGGATTTACCTACCCCGCCTTTCCCGCTAATAACCCCGATTACCTTTTTAATATTACTCAATTCATTGGCCTCTACCGAAAAATCAGCCTTAGGTTCGATCCTATCCTCACAATCTTCACTACATCCCTTACAGTCTTGATTACATTTTTCACTCATATAATATTCTCCTCTGTGCAACATATATATAAACCAGAACGCTTATTTCCCGTAGCCTCGACCACGTCCAGGACCTCCAGATCCAGGTTGACCAAATCCCATACCCTGACCCCTTCCCTGGCCCTGACCCCTTCCCTGGCCTCGTCCTCTTCTTCTACATCTGACGCATCTGAATTCTTTCTCGCTGTCTTCGTAGAATCTATAATCTCCGCCTTCGATTCTTAGCGTATGCCCGTTAAATAGAGTATCAGCAAGCTTCTGCCTGGCTCCGGAGTATATCCTCTGAACCGTTGTTCTGGCCACTCCCATCCGATCAGCGCATTGCTCCTGGGTCAAACCCTCAAGATCAATGAGCCGGATCGTCTCGTACTCTTCAACGGCCATAATTATTTCGCCTTGAACCCCGTCATCGTTTAAGGGTCCAAAAAGTGTGCTTTCAGGTATGCAGCATACCCTCCTCCATTTCGTTGGTCTTGCCATATCTGCCACTCCATTCATTTCAAATAATGAGTTTACCATATCCCATTTCTACCCTTAAAAGGATAGAACCTCACACTAAATATAATAGCACTTTATGAACATATGTCAACAACAATATCTTTAAATTTATCTTTCATTCTTCCATGCCCTTGGTGCAATCAGACCTATAATGGTAAATAACTCCAATCTCCCCATAAGCATAAGGAAGGAGAACAAGAGCTTACTGTAGGGACTAAAGTCAGCAAAGTTTCTGGTAGGTCCTACAAAACCCAAGCCCGGCCCTACATTGCCCAAGGTAGTGGCTACGGAGCTGATGGTACTGCCTATATCATGTCCCTCCAAAGAGATAAGTAAAACCCCAAAAACAAACATAATTATATATAGCATCAGAAAGCCCGAAATTCCGCTGACCACATCTTCACTTACTACTTTTCCGTCCACTTTGATAGGAATATAGGCATTAGGGTGAAAGGTTCTGGCTACCTGCCTTTTTATCACCTTACCCAAGACTAAAAATCGGATATTCTTAATGGAACCGGCGGTAGAGCCGGCGCACCCCCCTACAAACATCAGAAAGAGAAGGATCATCTTACTAAAAACAGGCCATAGATCAAAATCTACAGTAGCATACCCTGTTGTCGTTATAATAGAACCTACCTGAAAAAAGGAATCCCGAAAGGCTGTGCCTATGTTTTTGTAGGCATCGCTCCCGTAGAAAATATTAAGCCCTATAAATAACCCGGAAGCTAGGATTATCCCTAAATATAGCTTGAGCTCCCCGTTTCTTATAACATCCCTCCATTTACCCCTGTAAAGGCCATAATAAAGGGAAAAATTCGCCCCGGATAACACCATAAATACTGTAATCACTATGTGTATATAGGTGCTTTTAAAGGCACCTACGCTGGCGTTTCGGGTGGAGAATCCCCCTGTACCTACTGTTCCAAAGGTATGGACAGCAGATTCGTATAGGCTCATACCCCCTGCAACCAACAATACAATCTGTAAGACAGTAATGGATATATAGGTTATATAAAGAATCCTGGCTGTATCCTTTACTCTGGGTACTATTTTATCGGGCGATGGACCCGGGCTTTCGGCTTTAAATATCTGAAAGCCGCCTACCCCTATTATGGGAAGTATGGCAACGGCAAAGACCAGTATACCCATTCCCCCAATCCAATGGGTGAAAGAGCGCCAAAATAGAATCCCCTTAGGCAGGATCTCTATATCCCTTACAAGGGTCGAGCCCGTCGTAGTTAATCCTGATATAGTCTCAAAGAAAGCATCGATAAAAGAGGGGATGCTCCCCGATATCACAAAGGGGAGGCATCCAAAAAAAGAAGCCAGCACCCAGCCGGCAGACACTATAGCGAGACCTTCTTTGGTTCTTAATTTTTTATCGGATTCTTTTACCCTGGACATAATAAATCCTACCAGGACAGTTAATCCTATGGAGATTAAAAATGCAATGCTGTCCTTCTGACCATAGAAAACTGAAACAAGCAGGGATGGTATCATTAAAAGCCCTTCCAGAATCAGCAGAAACCCAAGCACCCTGACCACGATCTTATAACTCATTATTGCACCCCCCTGTCAAACTTCATAAAAGCCCTTAAATGGGGCACATTGGATGCCAAGCAAAAGATGACTACCTTATCTTCAGGTAAAATTACGCTATCCCCTTTAGGAATGATAACCTTTTTATTTCTAACTATGGCACCGATAATGATCCCCTTGGGAAGACCCAAAGCCGACAAGGGCTTTCCTATTACCTTTGCGCCTTTGTCTGCAACGATCTCGGTTACCTCTGCTTGCTCCCCTAAGAGCAGCGAAACCGATAAGACCTTTCCTCCCCTTATAAACTTCAGTATGTCACCGGCGATAATATTTGTAGGATCAAGAGCAAAGTCTATGCCCAGCTTATCTATAAGGTGTATATAGCTGGGTCTGCTGACCTTGGCGATAACCTTCCCTACTCCGGATTGCTTTGCCATTAAAGCCATCAACAGGTTCTGTTCATCATAGCCGGTAGCGCCAACGAAGGCATCCATAGATGAAAGGTTTTCTTCCTCCAGAAGATTTATATCAGTACCGTCTCCATTTATAATCAAGGCGTTATCCAGTTTTTCGGAAAGCCATCTGCACCGCTTAAGATCCTGTTCGAATATAGTAACCCCTATATTGGAATGGATCAATCGCTGAGCCAAATAAAAACTTACCTTTCCGCCACCCAATATCATAGCCCTTTTCATATGTTTCTTATCCATATTAAGCTTGAACCTGGCTGCCAAACCACTTATATTACTACTCTCACCTATGATGTATACTACATCTTCCTTCTGCAATATAGTACCGCCATGGGGAATAATAATATCACCATCTCTGGATATAGCTACTACCAGCAACCCGTTAAATCCATCCAGCTCCGATAGTTTTCTGCCGACGAAATCCCCCATCAAATCGGCACGAAAATCTACCATGGATACTTTCCCTTTGGCGAATTCCCCATTGTTAAAGCTATAGGTTTTAAGAAGATACCTGGCCATTTCATTGGAGGTAGCCAAATCCGGATTGACTATATGATCTATGCCCATCTCGGCTTTAATAAAATCAAATTGATGAACATATTCCGGATCCCTTACCCTGGCAATGACTTTTTTGCAACCCAGCTTCTTGGCAACGGAACAAATAATCACATTTTTTTCGTCGCTATCGGTTACTGCTATAAGAAGGTGATAATCCTGGATTCCTAACTCCCTTAAGGCCTCAAATTCCAAACCATTGGCATTAATAGTGAGTACGTCCAAATAGCCGCTAACCCTATCAATGGCATTTAGGTTGGTATCCACCAGGGTTACTTCGATATCCTCATTAAGCATCAACTCCGCCAGTTTACAACCAAGTTTCCCCGCACCGATTACCATGACTTTCATGATCTCCAAACTCCTTTAACTGTACTTAATATCCTAGATATAGATTAAACCGTTCTAAGACTATTCCATCTAAACAAAGTTCAGCTATATACTTTCAAGGATGAAACCATTCTAATACTATATATTATATTGTCAATAGGTGTTTTATAGCTTGGCTATAGCATCATAAACCGGTTTTAAGGATGGATACATCATCTTATATATTTCATAGTATTTTTCATACTGGGCTACAATATCCGGAATAGGTTCCAGCTTCCTGCTAAAGCTGATTATATCCCCTGCCTCATCATAACTTTTAAATATACCTATTCCTACCCCCGCCGCTATGGCTGCCCCTAAGGAAGTAGCCTCACCTGGATTGGCGTGGACAGACAGAGGTTTATTATATACATCAGACATTATCTCATTCCACAGAGTGCTCTTGGCACCCCCGCCAATTAAGTTCAATTTCTCTATCTTTAGATTGTTTTCTTCTAATACGTCCAGCACAGATCTCAATGCATAGGAAATACCCTCATATACAGACCTAAACAGGTCTTTTCTGTCATGAAACAGGGTAAACCCTATAAATCCTCCCCTGGTATTCTCATCCCAATAAGGGGTCCGTTCTCCCATGAGATAGGGAAGAAAGAATACTCCCCTGGAACCAACGGGGGAATCTTTAGCCAGGTTCTGAATCATATCAAAAACTTTCTCAGGGCTGTCCTTAACTGTTTCCTTTTCGTATAACCCCAGATTTTGGATAACCCAATCATAGGATATGGTGGCACACTGGACTGTCCCTATTACATTATAGTGAACACCGTCTAAATCGCAGAAATTAAAAATCCTTGCCTTATTGTCAAGAACAGGATCCTTGCTCATAGTGGATATCCAGGAACTGCTTCCAATATAGTTATAGGCCATCCCTAACCT
>JAAYSJ010000038.1 GCA_012518395.1 Clostridiales bacterium | reverse complement strand
TTAATATGGCTTTTTAGAAAATCTGTGATATCGGGAGTCGGGGAGCCAGCCTCTATAACAACAAGCCTGTTGACCCTGCCAAGAGTAATAAAGCCCGCCGCTACTAATATTGTTATTATGCCTATTACAATACCAATTTTAAAAAACTTTTTATTCCCTCTAATAATAGCTAATTGCATAAAAAATTACCCCTGTTAATTTTATAATCCCCCATCGGGGGATATTTTGTATTATACCATGTTTTTAGGTTTTTTTTACCTGTTTTTTTAAGTATAAACACATTTTAGAAAAAAGCGTAGGATCGTTTAAAAATAATTCTTTGGAACTATCCCGATTCAGAATTGGTTATCATAGGTTTATAGAGCAATACAGACTTATATCCTGATTCTGGCCATATTTGGCTCTATTCGGCACTATATACCCTATCATAGGATTTGCCAACATCTACACTTTTTATTAAACTATAACTTGTATTAGCACTCATCAATAGGGAGTGCTAACAACAAAATATTATCTACATATAGAGGAGGGTAATGATCTATGAATATCAAACCACTAGCTGATAGAGTCGTTATCAGAATGTTAGAAAGTGAAGAAACCACAAAGAGTGGTATCGTTCTTCCCGGTTCAGCCCAGGAAAAGCCCCAAATGGCGGAAATTTTGGCTGTGGGCCCCGGTGGCACGGTAGATGGCAAGGAAGTAGTTATGGAGGTTAAGGTTGGGGATAAAGTTATTTATTCCAAATATGCCGGTACTGAAGTAAAAGTCGATAATGAAGAATATATAATTGTCAGACAAAGCGATATTCTAGCTATCGTAGACTAAAAACTTAATTAAAGGAGGAATAGGTTATGGCAAAGCAACTCAAATATGGCGAAGATGCCAGAAGAACCCTGGAAAAAGGGATCAATTCCCTGGCTGATACAGTAAAAATAACCTTGGGTCCTAAAGGACGCAATGTGGTACTTGATAGGAAATTTGGCTCTCCCCAAATTATAAATGATGGTGTATCCATCGCTAAAGAAATAGAATTGGAAGACCCTTATGAGAATATGGGGGCACAATTGGTAAAAGAGGTAGCAACCAAAACTAACGATATTGCCGGGGACGGAACCACCACCGCAATATTACTGGCTCAGGCTATCATTCGTGAAGGTCTTAAAAATGTGGCAGCAGGTGCAAAACCCACCTTACTTAAAAGGGGTATAGAAACAGCTGTTGATGTAGCAGTTGAATCCCTTAAGGGTTTAAGCAAACCTATTGAGAAGAAAGAAGCTATTACCCAAGTGGCAGCTATCTCTGCAGGAGAACATGAAATTGGTCAACTCATATCTGATGCTATGGAAAAGGTAGGCAAAGACGGTGTAATAACCGTTGAAGAATCCAAATCCCTTCTTACTGAATTAGACGTTGTTGAAGGTATGCAGTTTGACCGGGGATATGTTTCTGCCTATATGGTAACTGATACAGAAAAGATGGTAGCAGAATTAGAGGATCCCTACATCTTGATTACTGATAAAAAAATCACCAACATTCAAGATATTCTGCCTATTCTTGAGCAGATTGTTCAACAGGGCGGTAAGCTCCTTATTATTGCCGAGGATATCGAAGGTGAGGCCCTGGCTACATTGGTTGTCAACAAATTGAGAGGTACCTTTACCTGTGTAGCGGTTAAAGCACCCGGATTCGGTGACAGAAGAAAAGCTATGTTAGAAGATATCGCAATCTTAACCGGTGGCGTAGTTATTTCCGAAGAGGTAGGTCTGGATATTAAAGAAACTAATATGGATCAATTAGGCCGTGCTTCCAGAGTCACTATCGATAAAGAAAACACAACAATCGTCCAGGGTTCTGGTGAAGAGACTGAAATCAAAAACAGAATAAGCGCCATAAAGGCTCAAATAGAGGAAACTACATCCGATTATGATAAGGAAAAACTACAAGAACGATTAGCTAAACTGGCAGGCGGCGTGGCTGTCATCAAAGTCGGTGCAGCTACCGAAACTGAGCTGAAAGACAAAAAGCTAAGAATCGAAGATGCTCTTAATGCTACAAGGGCAGCGGTCGAAGAAGGTATAGTCCCTGGCGGCGGTGTTGCTTATATTAAAGCCCTGGCTGCAGTAGCTGATATAGATGCTACCGGCGACGAGAAAACCGGTATCAATATTATTAAGAGAGCCCTTGAAGAACCTGTAAGACAGATTGCAACCAATGCAGGATTTGAAGGTTCTGTAGTAGTTGAAAGAGTCAGAGAAAATACGGGAGCCTATTATGGGTTTGATGCCTTGGCAGATGATTTCGGCGATATGGTCGAAAAAGGTATCATAGATCCAACAAAGGTTACAAGAACAGCCCTTCAGAATGCAGCCAGTATCGCTGCAATGGTACTGACCACTGAGAGTCTGGTAGCTGATATTCCCGAGCCAGAACCGGCAATGCCTGCACCAGGTGGAGGCGGCATGGGTGGAATGGGCGGTATGTATTAAGTCCTGCCTAACAAACCAGTCTGCTAAATTGATAAATTTAAGCGGTTGTTTTATACAGCCGCTTTTTTATATCTTCTATGATTAATAAACAGGTATATCCACAAAGTCAAGGACTCTAGGGACTGTGTCTATTATCTTTTTTAATTTTTTGAATAACGGTTACCATAGATTGTATTAACCAAGCAAAAAGCATTATAGCCAATGCCAAGGGTATCATAAGCAGCTTTAAATAATTCAGCAATGCTTTGCCTACCCTCCTTAGTGACACTACAAAGAAGCCTTCCTTCATTCTTCCGCTCCTTGTTTACATTGAACTGGCGCTCAAGATATCTTTATTCCCTTCGGAATAGTCACATGATGGCGCCACCTCGGCATCAGCCCTTACAAGACCTTTAGATTTAAGGTAATTGATCTCAGATTGACAATTTTCCATGATAATATAGACTTGCTCCTGAAAGGCTAGTAATTGCTCTATGATTTCCTTTTCCCTCATTTTCCACTTTTCTTTTTCCTGCTCTATTTTATGTTTTTCAAAATCAATTTTTTTATAGCAATCTCTCATTAAAGCCTCTGCACTTTCCTCGGCTTTAACTAAAGCCTTTGATATCAATAACTCCTGTCCTTCATAATGAGAGAGCCTCTCTTGATATTCATTGATTTTAATCTTGAGTTCCCTATTTTCATCGTTCAATTCCAGCATTCTGTCTTTTTTCTTTGATAGCTCACCTTCGTAATCCTTTCTAAGACTCAAAACATAGGCCTTAACCTGCCTTTTCTTATATCCAAAAAAGGAAGTTTTAAACAACCTCTTCATTGGTGAATAGCCCCTTTCCCGGAAAAACTAAGGTATCCCTTGTTCTATATATACTATAGCACCTAAAGCCTCTGTACAGTGTAAAAAAATGGTGTCGGATAACTACTATTAATTGCACTTTTTATCCTTTTCATGTTTTCTTGAGCGACATTATAGCCCCTATCTATACACCCAATAAGCATCTCAGTATCTCTTATGGCCACGTCATATATCCCGGGTCTTATAATAAAATCTGCGCCCTGGCTTTTTAGGGAGGTTATTTGATATGCCATAATGTCCAGGCCCTGACTTCCAATTTCGATTAAGTTATCTACTTCCCTTCTAAGCTGTCCATTATAGCCCAAATCCACGCCAATAACCCTTTCTGCCCCCATATTTTTAAGTATTTCAACAGGCAGATTATCGGTAACTCCCCCATCCACTAAACGCCTGCCATCCAAAATCATCGGCTTAAAAATGACTGGGATAGCGATGCTGGCCCTAATGGCTTTATATAGGCAGACATTATTAATATATATTGTTCTGTTTTCTTTAGCTGGAGTTCTTGGCAATCTATTAATAAAAATAACGGTCTGAGCCCTGTTTATATCTACAGCAGGTATGGCCAAAGGCATATGAATATCCTTAATGTTTACACTACCGGTCAGTTTCTTTAAATATTTTTCTATAGCCTTTCCCTTGACTATACCATCGGTACTAGGTTCCTTGCCTATTAGCCACTGTCCTAACCCAAGGGCTAACCCCGAAAGATTCAGGTCTATATATTTGCCCCTTAAGTCAATGGCTATGTCTTCCATCTCCTGAGGGGAGAGTCCATAGCTGTATAAGCCGGCAACAATGCTGCCAGCGCTTGTTCCGGCGATCCAGGAAGGCTTTAAGCCCTCCTCTTCCAAAGCTTTTAAAACGCCAATATGGGTAGCGCCTCTTATACCACCGCCAGATAAGGCAAGACCAAATCTCACACTTTCACCGCCTATCAAGACTACATATATTGTATACCTTATGCCCCGTAGGCTTTTATGGTGACCTTTGCGCTACCCTGTCGGCTACGCTGCTTTTACCCATAGGCCAAGGCGCCCAGTTTCTGAAGTTCGTCGCATATGCCCTGTCGATAAAAGTTTTATTTTATATTATTTCTTAAAAGAATATTCCTTAAGTAGCATGTTTTTTAAATCGTATAGCTCCTGGGATAGATCTACCTTATAAACATGGGGTTTCGTAAGCCGCTTATATTCGTCCCATAAGGAGTCCATCTCCTGTCTAGCATGATCTTGAATCTTTGATAAGGGTGGTAATTCGTATACCCTTTTACCATTTCTAAATATGGGCACTAATAATTCTTTAGTTTCATAATTAGTCAGGGTCATTCTCTTCCATGTATCAATGGGATCAAAAATTGTCAATGGTTTTGACTCGTCAATAGTTTCATGATCAAGCATAATAAGATCAGCTACGGCTTTTTTGGCTGCTTTATCATAAAGACGGACGACCTTCTTGTAACCGGGGTTAGTGATTTTAGCCACATTCTCGGAGATCTTGATCCTGGGGATCAGCTTCCCATTCGAACCCTCTGCCACTAGCTTATATACGCCGCCTAATGCCGGGTAATCCTTGCTGGTAATCATGGCTGTTCCAACTCCCCAAATATCAACAGCGGCTCCCTGAGCCTTCAAATCCCAGATTATGTTCTCATCTAAATCGCTGGAAGCCACAATTTTCGCATCGGGAAACCCGGCTCTGTCCAGCATTTTCCGTGCCTTCTTACTCAAGTAAGCTAAATCCCCTGAATCAAGACGGATCCCCAGAGGTTTTTTTCCCTTCTCCTTTAACTCTTGAAATACAGTTATAGCATTAGGTATTCCCATCTTTAGGGTATCATAAGTATCTACCAACAACAAACAACTATCGGGAAACGCATTGGCATAAGCCCTAAAGGCTTCCAACTCACTATCAAAACTCATGATCCAACTATGGCCATGGGTTCCTTGCACAGGTATATTAAATTCTTTTCCGGCTAAAACATTTGAAGTAGCATGGCAGCCGCCTATTATAGCGGCTCTGGCGCCATATATCCCTGCATCGGGTCCTTGGGCTCTTCTTAATCCAAATTCCAGCACACTATCACCTTGGGCTGCCTGCACGACCCTGCTGGCCTTGGTTGCGATTAAGGTTTGATGATTAACGATATTGAGAAGGGCAGTTTCCAAAAGCTGCGCTTCAAAGATCGGCCCTTTGACGCGTATTATAGGCTCATTGGGGAATACTGCGGTTCCTTCGGGCATTGCATCAATATCCCCGGTAAACTTTATGCTTTGGAGCCTGGTCAAAAAAGCCTCATCGAACAACCCAAGCCCCCTCAGATAGCTTATATCCTCCTGGGAAAAATGCAGGTTCTCAATAAGTTCAACCACCTGCTCCAGACCCGCCGCAATGGCATAGGCACTATCCCCTGTGGTTCTTCTGTAAAACAAATCAAATGCTACTATTTCTTCTGACTTTTGTTCCTTTTCGTAACCATACATCATGGTAAGCTGGTACAAATCTGTCAGCATGGTTAGGTTCCTCATAATTCTCGCCTCTATTACATATTTTTATTTTACTTTACATTATACTACCTAACTAAAAATATTTCTATATATTCTCATTTATTAGGGACATATGCCTATATGCCGGGATAAAGATTCACCATAGCATATGGATTTTCTAAAATATTACCTAGTATTTATTAGATAACAAATCTTAAATCCACATCGCCTATTAAAACTGTTATAACATTTAGACAGTTGCCTTGAAGTTCACAAACATAGAGCACCCCCCTGTTCTCCCTGATTTCCCTTCCACCATACTTTGTCAAGGCTATGAGCCTGCTTCTCTTAACATTGGCAACGATAGAATCTTGGGCATTTTGAGTGTTGCTTCCCTTTATCCTTTGTTGATAGCGGGCAATTGCATGATCAGTCACATATATGTATTTTCCCCACAGAAAATTTCCTCTGTTGGGTCTGAGCCTTCGTCTGCCACCAGCTTTGGTTCTGGAATTTCTTCTTTTCATTAGGAGACTCCCCCTCAACTTTTTTTGATCTTCAAGTCTACCTAATCAGCCTTACAATGTGTTCTATATTAACCATATTATATGTTATTTAAAACCTTGTTACAATAATCGTAATCTCTTTGGTCGTTGCTCACCGGTGTGAAAAATGTATGGATTGTACCGAGGACATATTGCAGATCAGATAAAAAGAGAACAAGAAACTTCCTCCTTGGACTATCCTCCTTGGAAGTCTTTGTTCTCTTAATATCATATTTATTCCTTACCCTTGACCCCCACAATTTCCCTTAACTAGAAGACATGGGCGGGAATTAGGGCATCTACAATACCAATGACCAAGGCAGCTATAACAGCCCCTAATATATTTATGCGCATACCTGGCACTAAGAATTGACTGAGATAAATAATAACTGCCGAAAGAATAAAGCCCGATAGTCCCCTGCCAAAAGGGGTTGCATCAATTTTGAATAATTTTTGGATTACAAAGTCCAATGCAGCAATAATCAAGGCGGCTAACAAAGCCGTCCCAAAGCCCATAGAACTAAATCCCGGCGTAACAGCAGCTGTAACCATAAGGACTACGGCTGCTACAATAAACCTTATAACAATGCCTATCCAGCTCTTGCCTTTACCCTCCTCATGACGTTCATCTTCACTGCGTATGTTGTTATCGGCCATTCTATATGCTCCTTTCAATCTAATCACAAATTTCTCTAATCAGACACTAAGTCCATAAATATATATTTGACTAAAACCGAAATTTTATTATAGGTTTTTAGCCAAACAAATATTCGATTCTATGAACCTATAGATCCGACACAACTATTTTTCCCAAAAATAATCTTTTAATCCTGGTTTTTTCTATATCGAGTAGGAGCTGAATAATTAGTTTATTCAGCGTCCTCTCACACCACCGTACGTACCGTTCGGTATACGGCGGTTCATTAGAAATTAATGTATCATAAGATAGCGTTCAGATAAACGCTTATAG
>JAAYSJ010000037.1 GCA_012518395.1 Clostridiales bacterium | reverse complement strand
TTTCTATAAGAGGTGCTGGCCTGCCTGTATGGCTGGTATCAATAATTTGGATGGTATACAATGCTTCTTCCATATCCTATCTAACCTTTGCCGGGGATTATTTTGTATCTATTGGCTACGATGTAAACTATGCCGCTTTTTTGACCAGCCTGTTTATGGTTGGGGGATTTGTTTTCAGCCCTATTGCAGGTTTTCTCATTGATAAGCTGGGCGGGGAAGAATACTTTATAGCCGGAGGCAGTGTTATCCTGACTGCCATATTGATCCTGATCCCCAGAACTAATGTTAATCCGCTGTTGTTAGGCAGCCTGATCGGTATCGTTTCCGGGTTTATCCCAACCCCCACATTTTCACTTCTACCCAGACATATATCGCCTGAGAAGCTGGGGCTGGGATACGGAATATTGGCTACATGTCTCAATGTGGGGATTCTTATTGGACCCCTTCTTGTAGGCTTTTCCTATGATGTCTCTAAGAACTACCTTTCGGGATTTAATATTATGGCGGTCTTTGCTTTGGCAGGCGCAGTAACAGCAATCATCCTGAGGGTGATAGCCCGCAAAAGGATGGCAGAATAGGGTATAATAATAGAATTATATGGACTTATACCTGATTTCGATACAGATGAAACCCCGCAATTGAATTTGCAGATAGTGAGGTTGCATAATGAAGATAGCCCGGGTCAGCGAAACAGATTTAATAGTCAGGATACAAAAACGATTTGGAAATAAGAAGCCCCAATGCGGAATTGAAATTGGGGACGACGCTGCAGCTGTCCAAAATGAATCTGATAAACTGCTTCTTCTGGCAACGGATATTCTGGTAGAGGGTAACCATTTTATAAGAGGCCAAATTTCCTTTGAGGATTTGGGGTACAAGGCCATGGCGGTGAACCTAAGCGATATCGCTGCTATGGGCGGCACCCCTGCCTATGTGCTGATATCTTTGGGCTTGCCACCGGATCTCAAATTAGCAGAATTTGACCAGCTATATGACGGAATCCAGGAGGCAGCCCTAAAATATGGCGTAAAAGTAGTTGGTGGGGATATAACTTCTTCAAAATTTGGGATGGTTATAAACGTATCCATTACCGGATATGCAGATAAGGGAAAGGTGATTTCACAGGATGGGGCTAAGCCCGGGGATTTGATTGCAGTAACCGGTAAACTGGGTGGGTCTTTGGCGGGTCTGTTGACGCTGATGAATCCCAATTTAGAGCTGGATCCGGATATCCGCGCTAAGGCATTGGACAAGCATTACCGACCCACACCTAGGGTAAAAGAAGGGGTTTTATTGGCCGCCACCGGAAAAATCCACGCTATGAAAGATATCAGCGATGGTTTGGCTAAAGAGATCAACACCATAGCCAATACCAGTGGCGTAAAAGCTATGGTTGATGCTGCCAAGATTCCGGTGTCCCCCTTTGCAGAAGAAATTGCCCGATTGCTCAATAAAGATCCATTAGAAATGGCAATACAAGGCGGGGAAGAATATGAACTGCTGTTTACCTTTGCATCCAAAGATTATAATTTGCTTAATGAATTAGCCAACCGGCATAAGATAAGTATGCATCTGATAGGACAGATTGAAGAAGGCGATGGGGTTTTAATTGAGGCAAGCGATAAGATAGAACCGCTACATTTTAAGGGTTATCAGCACTTTTAGAAATATTCCCTATATATCAAATATTAATTAATGTAGGGATCAATGCCCTTAAGTTGTTTTTTATATTTATCATAATCCATGGCTTTATCCCCCTTAAACTAATTATATTCTATAAAACATTACCCGCTGTATAGGCAAAGGCTGTAATCATAAGATATCTGGATAAAAATATGATACCAGCCCCTGATACTGATCCTGAGCCGACAAGCATGTATCTATAAGGTACCCTTTCTCCCTACTATATTCATTCAAACCACGATAATAAAATACTTTATGTTCGTGGTCAATAATAAAGGGCAATATGTCATTTCTTAGGCATTCTTTAAACATTATAATGCGGCCTACCCTGCCGTTACCATCCTGAAAGGGGTGTATACTTTCAAAGCGATGGTGAAAATCTACTATATCTACAAAATCTGTATCGTCTAGTTTGCGGTAATTAGCCAATAATTTTTGCATTTCATTCTTCACCTTTTCCGGCTCAGTAGTCTTTTTATCCCCAACCATATTCGGTATTAATTTGTATTCACCAGTTCGGAACCATTCTTTACGTTCATCGGAAGTATTTCTTTTCAATATCCTATGGTATTTTTTTATTATTTCCTCAGATAATTCCTCATCACAATGGTCAAGCATATAATCAAAACAGGAAAAATGGTTTACGGTTTCAATAATATCATCAATATTCGCCGACTCTCCCTGTTTTATGTCTATTGTATTAGTTTCATAGATAAACCGGGTATGATCCTCGGAAAGACGGCTACCCTCAATCCGATTGGAATTAAAAGCGAGCTTTATCTGAGTCTGATGATACAGACCACCCTTCAGCCCCGCTTCCTTTTCCTTCATCAGTTTATCCAATAAGCGTTCTTTCATATAGGGTTATTCCTCTCATATAACAATACGGTACCTATATTCTACCACATTTTGGCTTGCCTTTTCACTCATAGTAATTCTTTTTATCCCTTTATTTTCAAAATGATCAGATTACCCGTCCCCGGTGGTCACGTCCCCGGTGGTCATGAATGCCTTCCTCTTGTACCAATTCAGGCAGCTTGGGTGCTTGAGGCAGCAAAGATTATCCATGCAGGGTTATTCTCTTGCCACCTGGTCATAGCCTTGAACAGATCAGTCTCCATAAATTGGGGCTTAGTATATGTCAGGCGCAGTGCCATTTCAATAGTTGTTCCTTTTACCCTCCGGGCAGTACTATTCCCAAGGAAATTACCAACAAAATCCCTGTCTAGAGCCAAGGCTATTATATTGGTCAGGTCATGGCCACAACATACTTGCCATTTATCATGCCTGTTTTGAATTTCAATCATCAGCTTCCTCTTAATATCATCCAACAGCCAGGTCTCACTATAATTAATATTTATAGCGGCCTGCAAAATCAATTTATCGCAATCCACATTATAATTTGCATCAATAAAATCTTTGTACCGGAGCCCTTTGAATCCTAAAAATAATTGATGATATTCGGAAACAAACC
The DNA here is from genome assembly GCA_012518395.1 of Clostridiales bacterium. Taxonomy (GTDB): domain Bacteria; phylum Bacillota; class Clostridia; order Caldicoprobacterales; family UBA3941; genus JAAYSJ01. Next base: position 5,938 of record JAAYSJ010000037.1, on the reverse strand, counting down.
TTAAATTCCCTATGATCCGGGTGGCCTGAATTACTTTTTGGATGAAGCTCGTTTTCCATCTCTTTTCGACTCTTTCCATTCTGTCTAAATCAAAATACTCAGCATAGAAGCTGCTTAGATCCCCTGTTTTGATTATCATGGTTTCAATATCGTGGGTATCAGTAACAAAAACATTTTCCGCCACATTTACCTTTCCCAACAACGAATCATAGTCTTGATCTATTATTGCAATTACCCCTTTTACATTGCCTTTCCTTAAGTTTTCTATGGCAAAAAGCACATTGCTTTTACCCTCTACCCCTTTGATCTTGCAATACTGCCTTTCTACGAACTTTGTAAAAAGCCTTTGATCGGAAATGCCTTCCACCAATATATAAGCTAGGTTCGGTCTGGCACTGCGAGCCATCCTTATTTCGCTTATAACTGAATGGGGGTTTATATACCTTCTCATCCTAATCCTCCCCCTCCAGATCTACCATGAGATCCCAGTATTCATCAACAATATGGGGGGAATGGGTGGCTACTACGGCCTGAAGGCCATTAATATCGCATATATGGATAAGTTCCCTGATAAACTCCTGTTGCCAGGTTATATGGAGGGAAATCTCCGGCTCGTCGATTAGGATTATAGAATTTTCTTTGCTCTTAAAAAGCAGTTCATAGAATAGGATGAAATCATTTTTTTCTCCTGAGGACAGTTTATTTAGCGGTACTTCCCTCTCATTATCCAAGAGGAATATTATGCCCCTATCCTTATCTATCTTCATCTTCTTATTACTAAACTGGTTCTTTAGATTGATTATATCTGTCAATATGTCGATCTTGTCTTTTATCTCATCGTATACAGATAGCTTCTTTCTGTTATCTTCTACATAGACGCTGAGGATCTTTCGGGCATCTATACTAATATCTGCATTTTCGGGGATGCTGGCTGTCCTGCCCTCATTTATCAGACCCAGGGCCTCCAATTCTTTTCTCTTACTTTCCAGTTCGTTTAATCCATCCCGGATTTCCTCTATAGATAATACCGGATAATCCCTTTGGTTAATAATCGAATCCAGCACCCTGTTTGGAAAGCTTCTATCCATTTCATCGGATAGATTTCCTATCTCGTTTCTGACTTTGGTTATCCTGTCCTTTAATTCCCGGGAATAGACTTCGACGGTGTCTACCACCCCAAATCTGTCAATACTATCGGGCATCCTTCCCCGCCCCAGTTCACCTGCCTCTTGCCGGGATTTGAAGAGCCTATTGGATTCAATTAAATTTATCTGGACATTTTCCGAAAAAGCATCCAGCATTTTGAAGAACACCCCATCCTTAAAGATCTCCCTATTCAGTGAATCGTCCAATATCTTCTCAGCGAATGAGATTGATGGGATTTTTAGTCCAGGGGCCATCAGGGTGGATTGGGTATAATACTGCTTATACATATTTAAAACAATGGCTGGATTTAAAAAAAGTTCATAGGGCACACCAGAAATATTATAATGGATGGGAATCGCCTTTTCCTCACCAAGGTGAGCCATTTCATTCCTTAATGATCTGAAATCACTGTTAAAAAACGAGTCAAATATATCGTCCTTAATTACCTTTATATAATCCCCGGTATCAAAAGATAATTCCAAAGACTCGAAAGGGGTGTCATCCAAATAAAGCATATCCCCTTCCATGGTAGCCTTAATCAACCGTAAAATCGTGGTTTTCCCATAGCCATTAGGTGCATGGAGAATTGTAACTTTTTCGTCCTTTTTGAATTCAATCCTGTAATTATAGGTGCCGAATAATTTTTTAACCTCTATAAATGATATTTTCATTTTGTCCCCACCCCTATGGATAATTTAATAATGGATAATTCAATAAATGTGGTTTTATCCAATTTTATTTTATCATATTTTGGGTTATACATGTTGCAAAAAAGTAGGGAACGACCCCTGTGTCGTTCCGCCAATATATACGGTACATGAACCCGGGACGGCACAGTGGTCGTTCCCTGCTTTTTCACATAATATAAATTATAGCATATTATCCATCCCCCCAACGCCCACCTGAATTTCCGGAATTCCCCCAATTTAAATATTATTTTCCTGTTTACTGGATACCCCCCGGGGGTATATAATCTATTGTGTTTAGATGCTTTGGCATCCAGTGGATTCTATTTCTTATTTGGGGGACTGATAATGCAAAATATTATTATGTATTCGCTAGCTGTTATTCTATTGGCTCTATCATTTTTTAAAGATAAGACCAAGACAAAGCAATCCTTGAAGAAAGCTTGGAAATCCTTTGAAAATATCTTTCCGCAAATGCTTGGGATGATCACGTTTATAGGATTGGCTCTGGCTATATTGAGCCCGGAAACTATCAGTAAGATAATTGGGGGGGCATCCGGGTGGTTTGGGGTCGTTCTCGGGGCTGTGGTTGGCTCAGTAACCTTGATTCCCGCCTTTGTCGCCTTTCCCATGGCAGCTATTTTATTGGAGAATGGGGCAGGTAAAATGCAGCTTGCTGCCTTCCTATCAACCTTGACCATGGTGGGCGTTTTAACTATGCCCATGGAAATCAAATTCTTCGGGAAAAAGTTCGCTTTCCTGAGAAATATTTTAGCCTTTGTTTTTTCATTCTTAACAGCATTTATCATAGGAAAGGTGGTTGGATAGATTGAAAACATTTAAAAAATATATTATCTTTATTATTGCAGCAATTCTGATAGGAGTTTTATTCCTTATAAATAAAGATATGGGCTTTAAAGCTGTTAGCACCATCAAATCCAGTTCAAAGGAAATGATTCTGATTCTCCCCCCTATTTTTATCCTGTTGGGGCTTATGGATGTTTGGGTGCCCAGAGATACCATGGTCAAATTTATGGGCGAGGGTTCCGGAATCATAGGCGGGATTTTATCCTTTATAATAGGTTCTGCTGCAGCCGGACCTTTATATGTGGTTTTCCCGGTAGCTATAGCCTTTATGAAAAAGGGCGTAAAATTTTCAAATATTCTAATCCTGATTGGAGCATGGTCGACGACGAAGATTCCCATGCTATTATTTGAATCGACTTCTTTGGGGTTAAATTTTATGTTAACCAGGCTGGCCGTAAACATCCCCATTATCTTGATAATGACCTTTGTAATGACAAAAATTCTAAAAGATGATGAGATCGCCGCTATCTATGAGGGGGCAAAGGAACAGGAGGGCTGATTATATACATGATTAAGGTACCCGTCCCCAATGCCCTCCGTCCCCAATGCCCAAAGGTACCCGTCCCCAGCGGTCAGAATCCTGAGGCGCCTACGGCATGGGCAGTTACGGTTGTTCCCAGGTAGATATTGCAGTCCTTGGCCTCTGCCTCTTCACTCTCTATGTTATAGGTAACAGTTATGTCACCTTTTGCTCCGCGATTGGTGGCCTCGACCCTTGCCCCGTCTTTGGCTTCACTGATGGCAAAGGTCTCTGCATCTGTCCGCTCTTTGAAATTCCTTCTGCCATCGTTTCCATAAACGGTGTATCCTATTATTCCCCCTGCATCACTCATGGGCCTTATCTCAATCGTATGAGTGGCGCTGACATTCCCCACGATAGCACCGAGAGCATTGGCGACTTCGTAGTTTTCCGGGATAAAAGCTTTTGTATTAAGCATATCTGCCACATCATCAAGAAAAACACGTATTGGGGCACCTATTCCTACTAAAGTGAATTCCGTATTAAACCCTATATTGATTAAGTTGTCTTTATTGCCCTTTCTTGCACTTTCAAAGCCTTCATTGATAATTCTCTCAACCTCGGCTCCTATACCACCCTTCATATAGTGGGGATATTTGTTTTCCAGGGCTATTTTAACTACGTTCATATAGATCTTTCTCTTTGCTTCAATATAAACCCGATCACACAGGTCTTCTATAGAGATCCCCAGGTTAAAGGCTGCAAATTCTGCACCCAGCATGGAGGCTTCTTTTGAATATCTATTGAAATCCCCCCTAATGTGCATTATGTCTGTAGGTGTCAATCCGCATATCTGAACTACACCGTCTTTTATAAGCCTGTCTATATTGAGATTATATATATCCTTATCAAGGATCGTGGCAGCCTCTTCAAGCATCAGCGGCCTATCCGTTAAAGCCCTGCAAAACCCTTTTTCTTCGTCTGTATACAGCGGACTATCCTTTATGTCTTTTATCAGCGTAAAATGTTCGTACAAGAACATGGTATGTTTTCTTTTTTTGTTTAGTAGCCCTCTTAAATTATCAATAACCACCGGGTATTGATCAGCTGCTACACATAATGGTACTACACGATAATCTTCTAGGAAAATCCGTCTGCTATCATAATGAACAGCGCTATCACCACCCAGGCCAAAGGTTTTTACATATAGGCCATTGACAAAGGTTTTCCATTTTCCGATGGAAACTCCGTCTACCACAGTCACCGGAAGGTTGTCCCTCACCAGGGCAATATCTGTGGTTGTGCCGCCCATGTCTATTATTATGCTGTTCTTTTCCCGACAAAGGCTGTGGCCGCCTATAGTGCTTGCTGCCGGCCCGCATAAAAGTGTTTCCACTGGCCGTACTGATGCAAACTTCTCGTCCATCATACTGCCATCACTTCGCACTATTATCAAAGTAGCATCGATCTTACGCTCCGAGACAGATTTTTTTATGGCTTCTAAAAATTCTTTTATTACAGGAAACAGCCTCGCGTTTAATAGGGTGCTTGCTCCCCGCTGCAAGCTATTTAATTCAGAAAAGAGTTCATGGCCACAGATAACGGGAATATTATACCTTTCGTTAAAGAGAGCTTTTGCCTTTTTTTCCGTAGCAGCCCCATTTTTCATGGCGTTCATTTCGATAATCCCCACGCCGTCAAAACAGTCATATCCGTTTTTAATCTCCTCTTTAAACAGTTCCCAATCCGGTTCCTGGGCCGTTTCGCCAGAAAAGTTTGTATAGCTTTCCTGAATATACATATCCCCTGATGGGGGCAGGCCATATCGGCTGCCGTTTTCATCAATAACCTTTTTATCTCCGCCAAAAAATATGAGTTTTGCCCTGCCGCCCCTGTCTTCCACACAGGCGTTTGTAGCTAGGGTCGTAGATAAGGATATGATTTCTGCCTTTTGTAAAAGATCATAAGAAAGCCCATCCAGGGCATTTAATATACCGATTGATAAATCGTCTTTTGTTGTTAATGCTTTAGCACTGCCCAAGATTGAGGCTGTATCAAAATCGTATACAACAGCGTCTGTATATGTTCCACCGGTATCTATGCCTATTCCAATTTTCAATGGCTTTGCCCCCTAAGATGTAGTATTTAATTATTTTACCATGCTTTGAGTCAATTTTCACTATTAGGATGTTTTTTTATTGTCCTTTCTACAACTACAGGTTCTGTACAAACTGATTTTGGGAATAAGAAAATTTCCTTAAAAATTATGACCCTCAATAATGCAAGGCAAAAGGTCAACGATGTACTTGGAAACCCTGTAGAGATTGGAATCGCTGTGATGTGGAGGGTAATCGATACTGCAAAGGCGGTCTTTAACGTAGATAACTATAAGGAATATCTGTCCTTACAATGTGATAGTGCAGTTAGAAACATTGTTCGTATATATCCTTATGATGTTGCGCCGGGGATCGATACGACGGGTGATGGGGAGCCTGATGAAGGGAGCCTCCGCGGTTCCAGTGCCCTGGTAGCAGAGCGTATCAGAAATGAAATCCAAAATAAAGTAGAAGAGGCCGGAATCGAGATTCTGGAAGCCCGAATCACCTATCTTGCCTACGCACCGGAGATAGCTGCCGTTATGCTTCAGAGGCAACAGGCCAGCGCGATTATTGATGCCAGGAAGATGATTGTTGACGGGGCTGTGGGTATGGTGGAGATGGCTCTTGAAAAGCTGAATGAAAACGACAATATTAAACTTGATGAGGAGCGTAAGGCCGCC
>JAAYSJ010000036.1 GCA_012518395.1 Clostridiales bacterium | reverse complement strand
GGCTCCAGTAATGAAATACAATATTTTGGGGAATACTGGGATAAAGGTATCAAAATTGTGCTTTGGATCACTGACAGTTAGCCCGCTGCAAAAAAATTTACCCGTTGATGATGGAAAAGATCTAATATTGGCTGCTGCTAGATTGGGAGTTAATTTTATCGATACTGCTGACCTTTATGATAATTATCCAATTATAAAAAAGGCTTTAAAAGAATATCCAAATCTGGTAATATCCAGTAAATCCTATGCATATGACAATAAAACTGCCCAAGCAACTTTAAATAGGGCATTAAAAGGAATAGGCAGGGATTATATAGATATCTTTCTTTTGCATGAGCAGGAAGGGCCTCTCACGTTAAAGGGACATTGGGAAGCCATTGAATACTTAACAAGGTGCAAAGAAAAGGGGATGGTCAGAGCCATAGGTATATCCACTCACCATATCGCTGGGGTAAAAGCTGCCTCTGTTATTCCTGAAATTGATGTAATTCATCCTATTTTGAATTTTAGTGGTATTGGAATAGTGGATGGTAAATTAAACGATATGGAGGATGCCATATCCACGGCTTGGCATAATGGAAAAGGGATTTATGCTATGAAATCCTTGGGTGGTGGCCACCTCATCCCCAGCTTTACGAAAGCATTGGAATATATACTAAACTTCCCCTTTATCCATTCTGTTGCAATGGGAATGCAAAGAATAGAGGAAGTTAAAACAAATATTGAACTTTTTAATGGGAATCTACCCCAGCGGGGAATATTGGATAAATTAAAGAAATATAAAAGACAGCTTTTTATTCAGGATTGGTGTACCGGCTGCGGTAGGTGTGTGGAACGATGTCAACAGGGAGCCTTAAGCATAGGTGAGGATGGTAAATCCCAAGTCAATACTAAAAAATGTGTTCTGTGTGGCTATTGCGGAGCAGTGTGTAAGGAATTAGCCATTAAAGTCATATAGGGGTTTCGTATAAAAGTCAAACTATATCGTAAAATAGAGTTAAAGGAGTAAAGATTTGAGAATTCTGGCTATGGATGTAGGCGATAGGCGTATAGGTATGGCTATCAGTGATGAACTTGGTTGGACTGCCCAAGGTATTAATACTCTGGAGAGGAGAAATCAGGAATATGATATGGAGCAAATAGCTAATACAATCAAATTATACGACCCAATTAAGCTAATTATAGGCCTTCCAAGAAACATGGATGGATCCATAGGCCACCAAGAAAAAAAAGTAAAAAAGTTTGGTGATCTCTTGAGTGAGAAGGTTTTTCATGGTGATATAGTTTATTGGGATGAAAGATTAACGTCTGTAATGGCAGATCGAATCATGTTAGAAGCCGATATGAGCAGAAAAAGGCGAAAAACCAATGTGGACATGATGTCAGCAGTAATTATATTGCAAAGCTATTTAGATTATTTAAGCAATCAAAAGGACGAAAAGGGAGTATAGAGAATGGAAGATGATATCGTTGAGCTTGTGGATGAATATGGCGAGTCACTGTCATTTAAATATGTAATGACAATCAATTACGATAAGGACGAATATGTGATACTCACACCTATAATACCCGAAACAAAAAAATACGGTGGACTTGAGGGAGAAAAAGTCGTTATTCTCAGGGTAGAACAGGATAAAAATGGTGAGAATCTTTACATTGCCTTTAAAGATGAGGATGAGCTGGAAGACGTTTATAGAGCTTATGAAGAAATAGTATTGCAAAGCGGATAAATAAACCCTAAGGATTCTAACTATCACCTTTTTTCTGCCCCTGACACCTTTCATATTTTCATGTCCCTTCCGGGGCACATATCCTTTTATTAGAATAATTGTGGCGCGATATTATCACGCTGGATGGAAAATAATCCTTGATAATTAATTATGATTATGTTATACTACTTTAGGTGAAAACACACCCTTTTTGACAGGGAAACCAGTGCCTTAATAAGGTTGTTTCTCTGGGTGATAAATGGGGAGGTATAACTGAGGAGGTGAATAGTATGGCCGTAGTAAGTATGAAAGAACTACTAGAGGCCGGGGTTCACTTTGGTCATCAAACCAGAAGGTGGAACCCCAAGATGGCTCCTTACATTTTTACGGAAAGAAACGGGATCTACATTGTTGATCTGCAAAAAACCGTACGAAAAATGGAAGAAGCTTATAATTTTGTCCGTGAGCTGGCTTCAGAAGGCAAGGAAATTTTGCTCGTTGGAACAAAAAAACAAGCACAAGAAGCAATCGAATATGAGGCTCTGAGATGCGGTATGCATTATGTTAATCAAAGATGGTTAGGCGGAATGCTTACCAACTTTAAGACGATTCGGAAGAGAATCGATGAACTGCATCGACTAAATGCCATGGAAAATGATGGTTCATTTGATGTTTTGCCTAAAAAGGAAGTATTGAGCTTACTTTTGGAAAGGGATAAGCTTGAGAGAAATTTGGGTGGCATCAAGGAGATGAAGAGGCTGCCAGCAGCTGTCTTTATCATTGATCCCCGAAAGGAAAGAATAGCTATAGCTGAGGCTCGTAATTTGGGCATACCAATCGTTGCAATAGTTGACACAAACTGTGATCCGGATGAAATCGATTACCCGATTCCTGGTAATGATGATGCTATCCGGGCTGTAAAATTGATAACGTCCAAGATTGCTGACGCAGTATTGGAGGGACGTCAAGGGGAACAACTAGCAGATGTGGATGTAGAGCAGGAGTAAAAACAGGGGGGAGAAGGGCACATCCATTCTTCCCCTTATTATTAAGCTCAAAGACTAATACCCATAATTCTTTCTTGAATATAGGGTATTTCATTAAGCAAGCTATATGTTGTAAGATATACTTAATTTAGTGCAAAACATATAATTGGAACAGGAGGATAAACAAATGGTTTCTGCCACAATGGTAAAAGAGTTACGGGAACGTACCGGGGTAGGCCTGATGGATTGCAAAAGGGCTCTGCAAGAATCCGGTGGGGATATAGAAAAGGCGATAGAGGTATTACGTAAGAAAGGTTTGGCTTCTGCCGCAAAAAAATCTGGGAGAATAACTGCCGAAGGCCTAGTAGATTCATATATACATGGCGGTGGTCGAATAGGAGTTCTGGTAGAAGTAAACTGCGAGACAGACTTTGTTGCTAAAACGAATGAATTTAAAGCTTTAGTCAGGGATATAGCTATGCACATAGCGGCATCTAACCCAAGATATGTTTCCAGGGAAGAGATTCCAGCACAAGAACTTGATAAAGAAAAAGAGATTGTTAGAGGTCAGGCGCTAAACGAAGGAAAGCCCGAAAAAATTGTTGATAGGATGATTGAAGGTAGAATTGAAAAGTATATTAAGGAAATAAGTCTTTTGGAACAGCCCTTCGTCAAGGATCCTGATAGGACCATACAAGAGGTTCTCAATGAAAAAATTTCTTCTATTGGTGAAAATATCAGTGTACGGCGATTTGTTCGATTTGAAAGGGGCGAAGGCTTAGAAAAAAGGCAGGACGATTTTCTTGCTGAAGTTTTAAGTCAAACCAATGGTTAATAGAGAGCACATCCGTGTTCTCTTTTTTTAAGTCCCGGCAAAAGCAGGATAATCCCGCAACGCGTAGAAATATTCAATTAAGAAGAAATGGTGGTTTTAATATGTCACAACCGATATATAAAAGGCTCGTGCTCAAAATTAGTGGTGAAGCCTTGGCGGGTGGTAAAGGTTATGGTATCGATCATGAGATAATTAACCTTATATCCGACCAAGTTATAGAGATATTAAACTTAGGGGTAGAAGTAGCGATTGTAGTAGGTGGTGGAAACATATGGAGAGGGCGATCCGGAGTCGGTATGGATCGTACCACTGCTGACCATATGGGGATGCTTGCAACCGTTATAAACGCTTTGGCCCTTCAGGATGCCTTGGAAAATAAAAATGCCCCGGTACGAATGCAAACTGCAATTGAGATGAGACAAATTGCAGAACCATACATACGCAGGCGTGCAATGCGTCATCTTGAAAAAGGACGTATTGTGATATTTGCTTGTGGCACAGGAAACCCTTATTTTTCAACTGACACTACAGCAGCTTTAAGGGCAGCAGAAATAGAAGCCCAGGTCATACTCCTTGCTAAAACTATTGATGGGGTATACGATAATGACCCAAAAATAGATCAAAATGCCAAGAAATTTGATAATATAACCTATATGGATGTTCTTAATAGGGGTCTTGGCGTAATGGATACTACTGCCATAACATTATGTATGGAAAATAGAATCCCTATTGTAGTCTTCGGACTTGAAAACCGTGATAATATAAAATCTGCCATCCTAGGCAAAAAAATAGGTACTATTATAAAGGAGGAATAATTGTGTTGGAGGATATTTATAAGGATACAAATAAAAATATGGATAAGTCAATTGCTAATCTCAATAATGATTTAGGTAATTTGAGAGCAGGTAGGGCAAATCCCCAATTATTGAACAGAATTATGGTAGATTATTACGGTGTTGCTACTCCAATTAACCAACTGGGTAATATCTCCGTTCCAGAACCCAGACTGTTGGTCATAGCCCCATGGGAAACCAAGATGATTTCTAATATAGAAAAAGAGATTATGAAATCAGATCTGGGCATTACACCAAACAGTGATGGCAAAGTGATCCGCTTGGTTTTTCCTGAGCTTACAGAGGAACGCAGGAAGGAATTAGTAAAGTTAGCCTACAAAATGGGCGAGGAAGCAAAGGTGGCCGTAAGGCTCGCTCGACGTAATGCAAATGATCAGATAAAAAAGATGAAGAAGGAATCCCAATTACCTGAGGATACCCTAAAATCAGCAGAAAATAAAATCCAAGAGATTACTGATGAACATATAGAGGAAATAGACATTATAATAAAGGACAAAGAAAAAGAAATCATGGAGGTATAGATGGTAATACCCAATGTGGTCGGCTATACTTTACAGGAAGGCTTAAAGGTATTAGCCGAATACTTTGAACCTTCACAGATTGTAGTCCGGGAATGTAAGGCTCCAGGCGATTATTTCCAAGGACAGAGTGATCAAAGTGTAAAGAGAATAGTGCGTCAATTATTAAAACCCAATGGTCATTTGGAGCTGATAGTTTTTTATTTTAATGAAATACCAAGTCTAATTTCCTAGCCAAATAGTTAAAATTGTTTGACTAGGCTGATTGTCTTTTGCTATTTTTAATTAGAAATCCCAGGGTATTCTTGTCCCGTGAAGAAGGAATAGAGTATGAGGTTATTGAAATTTCTAGGAAAAATTGTCGATGCTAAAATCGGCATGAATTTATTGCTTGATAAGGTGACGAGCAGATCCATACCGGAACATGTTTGTATAATTATGGATGGAAATGGTCGATGGGCGCAACGGAAAGGGTTGCCGAGAACTGCTGGGCACAGGCAAGGCATGGAAATGATGAGAGACATAATTAGCATTAGCTCTGAGATTGGCATCAAGTATCTGACCCTTTACGCCTTTTCAACAGAAAATTGGAAGAGACCCAAATCTGAAATACAAGCTATTATGGCTCTTTTGGTTGAATACTTACAGATTGAATTGGATGCATTACATAAAAACGATGTAAGAATAGTTACCGTTGGGGATACTACTTTACTGCCCCAGGAGGCCTATCAGGAAATAGAGAATGCTGTTTTAAAAACCTCCCAAAATAATGGGCTTCAGGTGAATGTGGCTTTGAACTATGGAGGCAGGT
>JAAYSJ010000035.1 GCA_012518395.1 Clostridiales bacterium | reverse complement strand
AGCTCTCCCATGAATTCTTTTTTCATGCGGCACTTCCTTTCGGAGTCTACCGTTGTATTAATGTATCCATATTTATGCCATATTATGTATGTCCACCAGATCCGGTGCCTTGTGACGGCAAAGAAACAATAATACAAAGTCTCCCCTAAATTATTTGTTGACATTCACATTATCATGTACTATAATTATGAATCGTGGTTCACAAAGGTGAATGACTATTTTAAATTAGGAGGAGTACCCAAGTGGCCAAAGGGGGCAGACTGTAAATCTGCTGGCTCAGCCTTCGATGGTTCGAATCCGTCCTCCTCCACCAAGGGACAAGGCCGATATATATCGGCCTTGTTTTAAAAATTCCGTTCCGGATAATACCCAACCGCCGGTACCCAGTAACCGGCTTTTATTATATAAATTTTGGTAAGTTGTCTTTGTTATAGGGGAGATCTCATTCAACAACTAAAGGGGTGTTGCAATAGTGGGGCCGTTATTTGAATTCTTTAAGTTGATAGAGAAGGAATTGATAGTTTTCAGCGCCGCGGTACTTCCTGTAGTTGAATTAAAGGGGGCTATACCCATTGGGCTTGGCATGGGTCTTAGCACTACAGGATCATTTATTGCAGCATACTTAGGTTCGCTATTACCGGCACCTCTTCTTTTGTTTTTTTTAAAGCCAGTCATGTCTTTTTTAAGGGGTACTAAATTATTTGCACCCTTTGCAAACTGGATAGAGAAACGAACCCATAAAAAGGGCGTAAGAATAAGAAAATACAGTCTATTGGGGCTATTTATTTTTGTGGCGTTGCCTTTGCCCACTACAGGGGTATGGACGGGATCGGCTATAGCCACTTTTTTGGATTTAAGGATAAAGCATGCCCTTTTAGTTATTGCTTTGGGTAACCTAGTAGCAGGGGCTATAATAATGTTTTTAAGCTACGGGATTTTGGGAAGTTAGGGATTAGGAGTTAGAGGTTGTAGGTTAGAAGTTGGCAGTTGAGGAATTTTCAGCGGGGAGGCAGAATTATAAAGATGCAAAGAAGATTATTTACATCGGAGTCCGTTACAGAAGGACATCCCGATAAGATATGCGACCAGATTTCAGACGCTGTTTTGGATGCAGTTTTAGAAGAGGATCCACAGGGAAGAGTGGCATGTGAAACGGCTATAACTACAGGTTTGGTTCTGGTTATGGGCGAGATCAGTACCAAAACCCATATTGATATTCCAAGAATTGTCCGTGAAACTATTTCTGGGATAGGGTATACAAAGGAGAATCATGGTTTTGATTCTCAATCCTGCACTATTATCACCTCTATTGACAGGCAATCACCGGATATAGCCATGGGTGTGGATAACGCATTGGAAGGCAGACAGGGCAATCCTGATAGAGGGGAAGATAGTTCAGGTCAAACAGGTGCAGGCGATCAAGGTATGATGTTTGGCTTTGCCTGCAATGAAACCCCGGAATTTATGCCATTGTCTATTCTATTGGCTCACGAACTTACCATGAGGCTTTCCCGGGTGAGAAAGGAAGGCATTTTGCCTTACTTAGGGCCTGACGGTAAATCTCAGGTTACGGTAGAGTATAAGGGAAATAAGGTTTCAAGGGTGGATACAGTTGTTGTTTCGATCCAGCATAGCCCGGATACAGAACAGAAAACCCTCAGGAAAGATATAATAGAACATGTAATAAAGCCTATTATACCGGAGGATTTACTGGACGGTGATACCAGATTTTTGGTAAATCCTACAGGCAGGTTTGTAGTAGGCGGCCCTCAGGGAGATTCAGGCTTAACGGGTCGCAAGATAATAGTGGATACATACGGCGGACATGGGCATCACGGTGGCGGCTCTTTTTCCGGGAAAGATCCAACAAAGGTAGATCGCTCCGCTGCCTATATGGCCAGATATATAGCCAAAAATATTGTGGCTGCCGGCTTGGCAGATAAATGTGAATTAGGCCTTGCATATGCAATAGGGGTGGCTGAACCGGTATCTGTCCTGGTTGAAACCTTCGGTACGGGTAAAATATCTGATGAGAAGATTATCAGCCTGATAAAGGATAACTTTGATCTGCGCCCGGCTTCTATCATAAAGGATCTGGATCTTAGGAGGCCTATCTACCGACAGACAGCGGCCTATGGGCATTTCGGCAGAAAGGATATCGATTTGCCCTGGGAAAACTCTGATAAGGCAGAAATCCTTAAAGAACAGGCAGGGAGGCTTTACTAAAAGGCTTTATTGAGGATAGAATCACCATTCCCGCCAAATAGGCGTATTATAAACCAAAAGGAATTAATCCGGTTTATTGGGAGTGAGGGGTATGTATCTTCCTGCATATATGGTAGTATTGCTTTGGACCTTTGCTTTGTTTGGGGTCGTTGCCTTGATAGTCAGAGTGTTTACAGGGATTAGGTTGCGGGATAGATGGGGCAGAAGTAAGTATAGTATAGTAATATCCGCTAAAAATGAGGAAGAAACCATTGAAGGCCTTATAAGGGGTTTCTTTCTAAGGGTAGGGACAGACGGACAAGAAGAAACTCTGATCAATGTGATCCTAGTAGACATGGATTCATCCGATAGGACCCGGGCTGTTATGAAGAGGTTGGCAAAGGATTATAGTTCTGTAAAGTTTGTTAGCTGTCCAGAGTTGCCAGCCTGTCTAAAAAGTATTTGGGACGGCTGACGATTTTGATACCAAAAAATAAATAGAGATCTGTTGTATACAGGCCTTGCTTGGTTGATTACCTGAAAAGACGGGTTTAGAACAGGGGTTGGGGCGAATACCCTTGTCCTCGAATCTAAAATTTTGGGTGGACAAGGCTCTTCTGTATAAAGAATGCTGAGGAATGATTTCCTCGGCTTTTTATTCTTTTTGACCATTTTTATATCATAGAATCGGTTGTACAACACAAAACAAAGGGACCGGTCCTCTTTTATGGAGGATATCTATGATTTATATGTATAAAGAGCTGGTGCGGGAAGCTAAAAAAGGGGAAGGGGCTGCAGTGGAAACACTGCTGAACAAGCTTAATCCGCTTATCTATTCAGCCATTAGAAAACAGGGTCGTGGGTTGGATCCAGGGGATCTGTATCAGGAGGCTTGTATTATATTTCTGGAGGCTGTCAGAGATTTTGATGAAAACAGGGGAGTGCCCTTTTTAGCTTTTATTAAGAGCAGAATATATTTTGGGATACATAATCTCGCCCGAAAGAGCCGAAATACATTATCTTTGGACAGATCCTTATGGGAAGAGGATGGATTAAGTGCTTTGGAAATGCTGGAAGATAGTGAAACAAGAATTGAGGATCTGATAATAGGTAAAGAAATCTATGAAAAATTAAAGGAAGGCATCGATATATTAACACCTAAACAAAAAGGGGTAATAATGGGTCATTTTTTTCAGAATAAAAAGCTAATGGATATAGCCAGGGATAAAGGCGTCCATTATAAGGGGGTATTAAAGCTTAAAGACCGGGCTCTTAAGAGGCTTCGACGATATCTTGAAGATTTTGAATAGGGCATAGGGATATCCCTTTTAAGCTATTTCCCTATCTATTATATGTAGGCTGAAATACCGGCCAAACTTTAGGGAAAGGAGGTCATCTCTATGGCATTGGAAGTTAATTCTCTCGATTCCCGTCTGCAGATACAGTTTCACCTAGGGGTCAACGAGGATGGTAAAGACATCACCAAAACCAAGTCTTATAGCCGTATCAAGGACGAGACTACCCATGAGGATCTGTATGAAGTGGCTAACTCTCTTGTAGACTTGCAGGAAAACCCCGTGATTGCTATCCGCAGAACCTCGCTTGCAGAATATGTGGGAGACTAATGATTAAATTATCCGGGAAAAAGGGGGTGAAAAAAATTGAAAAAGGTACTGGCAATGAGCTTTAAGACAGGTATGGGAAAGAGTATGAGGGTAACTCTGGAGGATCCTAAGGATGATATAACACCTGAAGAGGTCGAAGAAGCTATGGAGCTAATAATCGCCAAAGATGTCTTTAATGTAGAAGGCGGTGTAGCCGAGATAGCAGGGGCCAATATAACAACGACCGAAACACAGCAGATCGTGTTTGGATAATAACAAGGGGGCCGCAACGGCCCCTTTCTTATTACAAGTAGGGATCAAAAAAATTGTACTAACCCCTGTAACTAATATATTAAAGGAGGGTGAGAAAATGGAACAGGTTTTGGGTTTAATAGCAAATCTGGGGTTTCCCATTGCAGTATCCGTATATCTTCTGGTACGCATTGAGAACAGGATGGAGAGCCTTACCCAATCCATCCACCAGCTGGCAGAGGCAGTAGCCCTGTTTAAAGGTTAAAATTGTTCCTATTGACACGAACATATGTTCGGGTTATAATTTTTATAAAGCCAGTAATCGGGCGGTCAAAGACCGCCCCTACATAGGATAATTTGAGGATGTTCGGAACAAACTGTTTTCTTGAAATATAGTCCTATTGTAGGAAATAGTTTTACGGTGAAAGCAATTATAAATATTGTTTAGAAGGGAAGGGGGATGCTTTAATAATGTCGACAAGCAAGAGGCAAGAGATGGGGAAATGGCTGGATAAGGGGCTCTGCGGTTTAGTTCCGGTCTATGGCGAAGATGGCGCTAACTGTACCGGGCTGTTATTCAGAGAGCATCCCCCTGCCATGACAAAAATCAAAGTCCATACTTTTATTACAAGGCTGGCTGCGTTCTTTCAAAAGGATATCAGGCTGGTGAGGGAACAGGCCAGGGAGATTACGGGGCAGCGGAGTATGAACCCCTTGCCTATAAACGCCCATATTATTTTAGTTCCTTTTAAAATGCGCAAACCCATAGGCAAAGATGACGGAGCCGTTGGATACTTTTTTAGCGATATGATCCATGATGTGACAGAGGATGGGGATAAGGTAAAAGTGGCGTTAAAAGGCGGGCAAAAATTTCAGATCATCGATACATATCATACTGCCAAGCGCCATATAAGTTCTGCCCATCAGATATGTTTTAAACTACGCCCATATGATATGGGATCCCCTGAATATTCAAGCGTTTGCCGCGAATACACAGGATCCTATGGCCTCCCCGCCACCAAAGGCGATATTTTAAATCTTTCAAGAAATATCGGGGTTCTGGTTCATAAGCTGGACAAGCTGAAGATATAATTGTTATACGGCCCCTTATCTATGGGAGCTGTCCAAATCGTAAATGGATTGGGAACGGTTCGCTGCCCAAACTGCATGTATAGGATATCAATATATGATATAATTTTATGAATAGAAATAAAGCTATATTTCATATACAGCAGTTATCTTTCATAAGGCCTTAGGGCGGGGGGTTGTTCATGGCGGAAATCGTTGGCATCATAGAGGAGATAATATTTCGAAACGAAGATAATGGTTATACTGTCTTGGAAGTTAAAAACGAAGAGGACAATAATCTGGTAACTATCGTTGGCAATTTACCCTTTGTTTCTTTGGGGGAAAGGGTAAAGATTACCGGCCAATGGTCCACCCATCCAGACTATGGGGAACAAATCAAGGCAGAAAACTATGAGAGCGCGGCCCCCACCAGCTCCGAAAGTCTTAAACGTTATTTAGCCTCAGGGCTCATAAAAGGTGTCGGGGCATCTACCGCCGACAAACTTGTAGAGCATTTTGGCATGGATACCCTGGATATTATCCGATTTAATCCTGACCGGCTGACGGAAGTGCCGGGGATAGGCCCTGCAAAAGCCGGAACCATAGCAGAATCCTTCAACGAACAAAGAGAGATCCGCGAAGTGATGATATTTTTACAAGGCTATGGCATATCTACGAACTTTGCCTTTAAAATATATAAAGCCTATGGAGAATTGACCATTCCCATAGTTAAAGAGAACCCCTACCGTTTGGCTCAGGATATAACAGGGCTGGGATTTAAAACAGCTGACGGAGTAGCCCGCAATATGGGTATGGAATTCGATTCCCCATACAGGGTCATGGCAGGGTGCAGATATGTACTGCATCAAGGTGCAAACAGTGGCCATACCTATCTTCCCAAGGACGAACTCGTCTCCGATGCCTCCCAGCTATTGGGGGTGGATCTTCAGCTGGTTGAAAACGCCATAGTCTCCCTTGCCCTGAACCAGTCAATAGTCCTGGAGGACAATGGGGATCATACCGCCGTTTATTTACAGGCCTTTCACACTGCTGAGGCCAATGTAGCAAAATATCTTATGGGCTTGTCCGCCGTAAAAATGGAACTTCCGCCCCTGGATCTTGACGATATGCTCCGGGATTTTCAAAAGAACGAAGGTATCCTGTTGGCCAAGAATCAAAAAGAAGCTGTCATCGAGGCTATTAAAAACGGTATTATGATCATGACCGGAGGACCCGGAACAGGTAAGACCACGACCATCAACTGCATAATAAAGATTTTTGAACAATTAGGGGCTAAGGTAAGGCTGGCCGCTCCTACCGGCAGGGCTGCAAAGCGGTTATCCGAGACCACGGGGCGTGAGGCAAAAACCATCCATCGTTTGCTGGAGTATGGATACTCTGACGATGGAGATCAGGATGTATTCCAAAAGAATGAGGACGATCCCTTATCTGCTGATGTAGTTATTGTTGATGAGATGTCTATGGTGGATATCCTGCTTATGAATCACTTCCTAAAGGCTATTCTCCCGGGCACCAGGCTTATTTTGGTAGGCGATGTGGATCAGCTTCCTTCAGTGGGTCCTGGTAACGTTCTCAGGGATATCATCGATTCAGGCATCATTAAGGTCATCCGCCTTACAGAAATATTCAGGCAGTCCAGAGAGAGTATGATAGTTTTAAATGCCCATCGTATAAACCAAGGTGAACTACCCAAACTGAATATTCCGGAGAAGGATTTCTTTTTAGACAGAAGGGAATCCCCCGCCAAGATCCTGGAGACTGTGGTAGATCTATTATGCCGCAGGATCCCGAACTTTGGGGACTTCCAGCCTGTTAGGGATATCCAGGTGCTATCGCCTATGAGAAAAGGTGTTATCGGTGTAAATAATCTAAACCTGGAGCTTCAAAGGGTACTGAATCCTCCGGGCAGTACCAAAGCTGAGAAAGTATCAGGGGATACAGTGTTTCGGGTGGGGGATAAGGTGATGCAGATAAAGAATAACTACAAGATCCACTGGGAACGTATTGGCCTGGGCAATCAAGTGTTAGAGGAAGGGGACGGGGTATTCAATGGTGACGTGGGATATATTGATTCCATAGACGATGAAGAACGCGAAATAAAGGTGATATTTGATGATGACCGTATAGTCACATATGATTTTAACCAACTGGACGAACTGGAGCTCGCTTATGCTGTAACTGTACATAAAAGCCAGGGCAGCGAATTTTCCATCGTTATTATACCTTTGGCCTGGGGACCACCCCTTTTAATGACGCGAAATCTTCTTTATACTGCCGTTACCAGAGCAAGAAATATGGTGGTTTTGGTAGGCAGGGAGCAGGTCATAAATGCAATGGTGAACAATAATCATATTCAAAACAGATACTCAGGGCTTAAAAGACGCTTTCAAAACACCTTTGCTGCCCTGGGAGACCTGGACAAGTTTAATATTTTTGGTAGCCGGGAGGATTAAAATGGCCCTTTTTAAGGTATGGGAATCATTTCTGGATATAATTTACCCTATGGATATAAGGTGCATCCTGTGTAATGAGACTGGGGAAGGCATTACTAATTATGGTATCTGTAAAGCCTGCCTTGGCGATCTTCCTTTTATTCAGCCCCCTTATTGTGGGAAATGCGGAAAGACAGTGACGCGGCAGGGGGAACTATGCCCGGATTGTCGTGACTCCAATCACCCCTATAAAGAAGGGCTGGCTATTTTTGAATACAGGGATGGAATAAGGGATTTGATCCACCGATACAAATATGGAGGAGAAAAATACCTTTCTATGCCGATGTCCCGTTGGATGACAAAGGGTTTAAAGACCCGTAATTGGTCCTTTGATTTTGTCGTTCCCGTTCCGCTACACCCGGCTAGATTGAGGGAAAGGGGATTCAATCAATCACAATTGCTGGCCTCAAGGATCAGCAGGGATGCAGGTGTCCCCCTTCTAGATAAGGGCATTCTAAGGATCAAAAACACCCCGCATCAGACCAAACTAAATAGGCAGGAAAGACTTCAAAATTTAAAAGATGCTTTTGCAGTAAGGGAAAAGGACAGGGCTTTAGGGACGATTCAAGGAAAAACTCTATTGCTGGTAGATGATGTTTACACAACCGGATCAACAGTAGGAAAGTGTACAGATATCTTATTGGAAAACGGCGCTGCAGATGTCTATGTTATAACCCTGGCTGCCGGGACATACGTTTAGATTCCGCTGTTCCGTGTCCCTAAACTGTGATAAATCAATTATCCTAAGGCAGGGGCCCTGGAATTCAAAAATATGGTTGCTTTTTTTTATTTCGGGCTATATAATGTATCTATGTTTGAACTTGGGTCTGTGGTTGAAAATCGACGCCAGTCGCAGGCAAAACGATCCACGTAATCCAACCAAAGGCTGGGGAGCATGGTGCGGCTTAGATGTAAGTCTGACCTATGGCAAGGTAAAAAGAAGCCTTGACATAGAGAGGGGCGGTAGTAGGAGGCAAAAACCTTAAGCGAAACTTCCTGTCAGCGAGTGTGGGGGCAAAGACCAGGTCAGCTGGGTTTAAACAGGTAAATTCATTTAGAGTGAGGAGATTATGTCTATGTACGAAGACAAAACCTTAGTGTGCAAAGACTGTGGGCAGGATTTTACCTTTACCGCAGGGGAGCAGGAATTCTACGCAGAGAAAGGCTTCCAAAACGAGCCTGCCCGCTGCAAAGACTGCCGGGATGCCAGAAAAGCCAATAGGAGATCCAACGGCAGGAGGGAAATGCACGACGCTATTTGTGCAGAATGTGGAGCTGAAACCCAGGTCCCCTTTGTTCCCAGAAATGACAGACCTATTTATTGCAACGATTGTTTCCAGAACCATAAGTAACTACAGACAAATTCTACGTTTTCTGTTTTACTACTGAATTGGCTGAGTAAGCCCCGGATAAACACCCCGGGGTTTTTTTATTTTCCTTGTATTAATTCTGGGATGGCTTTTTGCCCTTTTTATAGGGTAGGGATCGTTTTATCCTTAGATTTGGCTGGAAGTCGAAATATGTCATATTATTTTTGCTGTACCGGAATAATTACCTCCATGAACAGGTTTATCCACAGCCAAAAAGGCTTTAAACCGTGTTATACACAGGGTTATCCACAATACCCACAGCCCACATGTCCACATATCCACAATTGTAGATAAAGGGGTTAGAAAAATTTGGTAGATACTGTCGCAATTTGTACCAGTTATTCCCACAGTGTGGGATATGGTGGGATATGTGCATAAATATTAGCGGGTATGCATAATGCAATAGGATATTCCAAGATAAACAGGGACTAATTTAATATAATTCGTATAAATAGTATAAATATGCATTGATTTTTTTAAACCCCTGGTCTATAATAGGACTATATAAAAATTGAAGGGGGATCTTTAACAATGAAAGGAATAAAAAAGATATCGATGATTTTGGCAGCATTGGCCCTTATTTTATTAGTGGCAGGATGCTCATCAGGACAAAAAGCTGATACTAGCTCGGAGGCTGGAAACTCTACGGAAGGATCGGGAGACAGCGAAACGATAGTATGGGGTACCAATGCAGCTTTTGCACCCTTTGAGATGCGGGAGGGTGACGAAGTAATCGGAATCGACGCAGACGTAGCAAAAAAGATAGCTGATAAGCTGGGAGTGGAACTGGTAGTTGAGGATATGGATTTTGACTCATTGCTTCCTGCTCTGGTATCGGGTAAAATAGACTTTATAGCGGCGGGGTACACAAAGAAACCCGATAGGGAAGAACAGGTTCTCTTTACCGATACTTATTTTAAGGCGACTCAGGCAATTATAGTAAAAGAGGGGGGCCCTGAAATTAATTCCCTGGAAGATTTGGTAGGGAAGACGATTGGGGTACAGAACGCAACTACAGGGGATTTTGAGGCTTCTGATATAGAGGATGCAGAAGTGGTTCGCTTTAAAAACGGGATCGAAGCAGCCCTTGATTTGAATAACGGCAAACTGGATGCGGTAATCATTGACAATTATCCTGCGAAAATGTTGGTAGAGAATAATCCGGGGCTTGTGATCGTAGAAACAGAAGAGCCCATATTCGAAGACGAGGAGTACGCCATTGCAGTTCAAAAGGGCAACGAGGAGTTGCAGAAGGTTATAAACCAGGTATTAAAAGAGATGAAGGATGCCGGTGAATTTGAAGAGATGATCAATAAGTATTCAATGGGAGAATAAGAGATAGCGGGGAGTTTGGGTATATATGGAGTCAATAATAAAGACTTTGTCCGATGCAATATATTTTAACCTAATCAGGGAGCAGCGATATGTCCTGTTTATATCGGGTCTGGGCATATCCCTGCAACTGACCCTTTATTCGGCTCTCTTAGGGACTCTTATAGGGCTATTCCTGGCCCTTGCCAAGTTGGGCAGGGTAAAATGGCTGGAGGGTTTGGTCACTGCCTATGTGGATATCATTAGGGGCACTCCGGCGGTAGTACAATTGGTACTAATCTACTATGCAATCCTGGGAAGCAGCAGTCTTCCCAAGATTGCAGTGGCCTCTATAGCTTTCGGCTTAAACAGCGGGGCATATGTCTGTGAGCTTATCCGGGCAGGCATTATGGCGGTAGATAAGGGGCAGATGGAGGCGGCCAGATCTCTTGGTTTTTCCTACGCCCGGTCCATGATCTATATAATTATTCCTCAGGCTATAAAAAACATATTGCCCGCTTTGGGGAACGAATTTATCGTATTACTAAAGGAAACCGCTATTGCCGGGTATATAGCCTTGGATGACTTGACCCGGGCAGGGGATATAGTAAGGGGCAGGACTTTTGATGCCTACACCCCCTTTATATTGGTAGCTATTATCTACCTTTTGATAACTTCTATTTTAACAAGGCTTATGGGGGGACTGGAGAGGAGGCTGCATGCCAGTGATTGAGGTAGTGGATTTACACAAATCTTTTGGGGAATTGCGGGTTTTAAAGGGCTTGAATACCCGGATCAACAAACAGGAAGTGGTCTGTGTAATAGGAGCCAGCGGCTCGGGGAAGAGCACCTTTCTTCGCTGCTTGAATCTATTGGAGGAGCCTACGGCAGGGGAGATCTATATCGAAGGAATCCCCCTTATGGAGCACAGAAAGGACATAAACCGTCTTCGCCAAAGGGTGGGGATGGTATTTCAATTGTTTAACCTTTTTCCTCATATGACAGTCTTGGATAATATAACCCTGGCGCCAATGAAATTAAAGGGCATGACAAAGTCAAAGGCTGAAGAAAAGGCCAGGGATCTGTTGGATAAGGTGGGTCTGCCGGATAAGAACAACGAGTATCCCAACAGACTTTCAGGCGGACAAAAACAACGGGTGGCTATTGCCAGGGCGCTGGCTATGGATCCACAGATCATGCTCTTTGATGAGCCGACTTCATCCCTTGACCCAGAGATGGTGGGCGAGGTCTTGAATGTAATGAAGGATTTGGCAAAGGAAGGCATGACCATGGTGGTGGTGACCCATGAGATGGGCTTTGCCAAGGAGGTAGGGGATAGGATAATGTTCATGGATGAAGGGATTATCTTTGAAGAAGGTTCACCCCAAGAGCTGTTTAATAGCCCACAAAGGGATCGGACTAAAGAATTTCTGGGCAAGGTCTTATAGGGGGAGAAGGGCATATGAAGGATACGATTGTAGTTTTTGTGGGAATAGGAATCATATTATTCCTCCCTATTTTATATTATTGTATTAAAAATATTATAAGCTCCAATAAGAAAGGAAATTCTAAGTATCTTTATTATAAGTTGGCTGGCGGAGTGTTATTGTCCATAGCCCTAGTTTCTCTATTAGCCAGTGTATACAAGTATACTATCGATAATCAGATGCCTCTAGTGGCAGAGAAATATCTGGAGACGGAAGGTTATGCCTATATTAAAGGGCAAGGCTATGATATCAGTGACTATGAAGTGTATCT
>JAAYSJ010000034.1 GCA_012518395.1 Clostridiales bacterium | reverse complement strand
GCCTCCACCAAATAATAAGGCCTGTTACTTGATAGTAATCAATTAACAGGCCTTTACCTATTTTAAAGATATAAATCTCTGGTAGAAATCTTCTTTGGCTTTCAACAACTCGGGAGAATACCTGCCGTTTCTAGGTGTAATGGATTTATACTCATTTATTATCATCTGCGCTCTTAACTTCTTCTGTTTAATTACTAAATACGGTTCAATATTTAACAAGATATTAATGGCATCGTTATACGGTTCTTCCGCACTTTTGGTGAACAAACATATATGGATATTTTGTACCTGGCTGGTAAAACATTCAGGCTGATATTATGTAAATAATATAGGATACTAAAGACTAGGGCTCTTAATGTTAAAGCTATCTGAATTGTTTCCTACGGATTTAATTGTTGATGGTATCTCTACAGAAGATTCTAAAATAACTATAAGACTGATATCCACAAAACCTAATTGCGAATGTCCAAACTGTAAAAGGAAAAGCAGTAGGATCCATAGTCAATATCAACGCGGGTTAAAAGACTTGCCCATAATGGATAAGAAGGCTATTATCCGTTTGCAAACCCGAAAATTCTTCTGTGATAACCCAAATTGCGAAACCGGAATATTTACCGAAAGATTTAAATCCCTGATAAAGCCATATGCCAGAAATACTGATAGGCTTAACAAGTATTTAGAGTTCATTGGATTTGCAGTTAATGCTGAAGTAGGATCGGTTTTATCCAAGCAAATATTAGCCAATGTATCACCCGATAGTATGCTAAGGCTCGTTAAGGCAGCAGAGCCAGCGATAAAGACAGACTACCAATATATAGGTATAGATGATTGGGCTATTAAGAAAGGGCATAAATACTGCACGCTTGTATGCGATTTAGTAACCAAGCGTCCTATCGATGTATTGCCTGACAGGAGTTATGATGTTATTTCAGAGTGGCTAAGGGAGCATCCTGAAATAAAATTCATATCAATGGATAGATCTGTTACTTACAATGGCGCGACCAAAAGGGAATGCCCACAAGCCAAGATCGTAGCAGACAGATTTCACCTTGTCTATAATTTGAGCCAGACATTAATGAGATATTTACAAAGGCGGTATTGCAACGGTATATTAATAAATCCAGAGCTACCCAGAGAAGAGCAGCCCCAGATTACAGAAAGAACATTTTTGTTCTGGAATCCCAGCAAACTATCTGGAAAGGATAAGGATATCTTATAAAAACTAATGAAAGATTCTGAACTTGGAGAGATATACGCAGTTGTACAGGAATTTAAAAATTTTTCAAAACGTCTTTCTGAAGATATAGATCCGGTTAAGAACGCATTATTGTATGATTGGAACAACGGCCTTTTAGAGGGGAGTATCATTAGAATTAAAATGATTAAGCGCACAATGTATGGCCGTGCAGGATTTGATTTATTAAAGAAAAAAATTCTATTCAGTTATAAATAGTCTCATATTCCCCCATCGTTCGTGGGGAATTATACCATCACCTATAAAAAGTTGCTTTTCACCAAAAGTGCGGAAGAACCAACTCTAGTTTATCATTTACAAATGGGCTAAATGCACAACAATATCAAATCTGTAATGCTGAGAATAGTTCCACAATTATCTATCAAAGCTATGATTACCGTAGCTATCTTATTAATGCAAATATGGCGGAAATAGCACTTTGATTCATCGCCTATGAATAGGTACATTTTAACATTACCCATGAAGATTTGTAAGCATAATTGTTAATAACAGTAAATTATTGGGTTATTTATAAATGTGTTTCAAGAAAGATCTATAATCCCAAAATCAATAGAATCATCTGCCTTTGAACAAAAGCAACGTGTTTTTTGCAACGTATGAATCGAAGAAAACGCTTTACCTATCCCTATGAGGAAGGTTCTTGTGCTAAAATTAAGGAACATATGGGTTAATGGATTCGCTATGGTGATAGCAATATTTTGGATTTACAAATTGGTCGATGCGTAGTACAATAGGACTATAATATGGATATAATAATGCTATGAGCGGGGTGATTAGGATAATGAATATCAAACCATCTGCGGCTATACGAAATAATTACAATATGATTTCTGAACTCTGTAAAAAATCGGGGGAGCCAGTCTACCTTACAAAGAACGGCAAAGGCGATTTGGTAGTAATGGACATTGAAACGTTTACCCGGCGTGAAAGCATGTTGCGTTTGCGTGAAAAGCTAGTCATTGCTGAGGAAAGCCGGCTAAATGGAAAGAATGGCTATTCCATCGATAAGGTATCCCAGATGATGAAGGATGCGGTCCAGGAGGTAATAGATGAGCAACGGAGATAAAAGGCATACTGTGATCATTTCCGATGAGGCGGTTCAGATGCTGATATCCCATGCTCGGTTTCTTGCACAGGTCAGCGAGACAGCTGCGCATTCGCTTATTGAGGAATTCGATAAAAAGGCAAAATCACTAGAAAAATTACCTAAGCGCAATCCATTGCTTGATGATCCCTTGATACCTACAGGTAAATATCGAAAACTCCTCATGGCGAAGCGATATATGCTCATTTACCAGGTAAAAGGTGACATCGATTATATAGATGCGGTTATTGACTGTAGGCAGGATTATGGCTGGATCCTCAGATAAAAAATGCCACTTGCACATTCCTGTAGAATATAAGGATAGACGCTGATAAATAAGCGATTATACTATAAGTAAAATTAGGCTACGGTAATATCAGCAAAGGGACTGATATTGTGTTAAATACAAGACTTGCATCTGATCTAAGAAGTTATAATGAGGTTTTAAATGATTAGAGATAGGGGATCCAGTGAAGAATGCTATCCGAAGATGAAGCCCACCAAGATTTATTGAAAAAGGAATTCCCTGATATAAGAAAATCGCTTTGGAAGGATAAGTTTTGGTCACAAAGCTTTTGTCTCATATCAGTTGGGGAAGCACCTTTATCTATTCTAAAACGATACATTGAAAGCCAGGGTGAATAGGTTGGGTAAGATGAACAAGGCATATAAGTTTAGGATGTATCCAAATAAAGAGCAAGAAATAATACTGGCTAAAACCTTTGGCTGTGTTCGTTTTATCTACAACAAAATGCTTGAAGATAAAATTGCCTATTATGAGAAGACAAAAGAGAAATTAAATAATACTCCTGCTCAATATAAAGCTGAATATGAGTGGTTAAAGGAGGTAGACAGTTTAGCCCTTGCTAATGCCCAGCTAAATCTACAGACTGCATACAATAATTTTTTCCGGTCTCCTAAGGTTGGGTTTCCCAGATTCAAAAGCAGGCATAAAAATCATAACAGTTATACAAGCAATAACCAAAAGGGTAGCATACGAATAGAAGGTAGTAAAATCAAGCTGCCCAAAATTGGTTTTATAAAAATAAAACAGCACAGACAGATACCGGGGCATTATATTCTAAAATCTGCAACAGTTTCAAGGTCTCCTTGGGGCAAGTATTTTGTTTCTATACTTTTTGAGTATGAAAGGATCATAAAACCAGTGAAACCAAGGAATATAGTCGGCCTTGATTTTTCTATGACTGAGTTATTTGTATCTTCGGAAGGAGAATTTGCAAGTTATCCACGATATTATTGCCAATCATTGGAGAGGTTGAAAAGAGAGAACAGGAGGCTGTCCCAATGCCAAAAAGAGAGCAACAACCGGAATAAACAAAGAATCAAGGTTGCCAGGCTGCATGAAAAGGTAGCAAATCAGCGCAAGGATTTTCTACATAAGCTATCAAGGAAGATAACCAATTCCTATGATGCAGTATGTATAGAGGATTTGAATATGCAGGCTATGTCAAAGGCTCTTAACTTTGGGAAATCTGTAGCAGACAATGGTTGGGGCATGTTTGTAAATCAGCTGTCTTACAAATTGACAGAGGCGGGAAAAGAGCTTGTGAAGATAGACAAATGGTTTCCCTCCAGCAAAACATGTTCTCGCTGTGGTGCTGTGAAAGACACTTTGTCCTTATCAGAACGGGTATATAAATGTGATTGTGGACTCGTTATAGACAGAGACATCAATGCAGCAATAAACATCAAAAACCAGGGCAAGGTATTGTTGGCCTGAATAAGAATATAAAAAACCGTGGGGCACACGGGGTTAGCTCGCTTATGCTTATACCGTTAGGTATATCGAACGAGAAGCCCCCACTTCTATAAGTGGTGGGAGTATGTCACGAAAGTGTTAAAAGAACTGGATGCTGAAAAAGCGGAATTCGAGAGTGGGGGTAACGCATTACCGGTTGAGCTATTATAATTTTGATCTAGCTTGGTCTAGTCAGGGTAAAATCATACTTAGAACCATTGAGGGGTCAATGGACCTGTGTTACTATATTATATGAAGTTGACCTACATGGCATAAGATGATAGACGGGATGGCAGGGGTGCTGATTCTGAGGCATATATTGATTTTTGATAATTGTCTCGTTGTTAATCCATAATAGAAGGAGATAAAAGCGGGATAATTAGACAACAGGTAAGGAAAGGGTTACATGATGAAGAAATACGACTTTATTATTTTTGATTTGGACGGTACCATAATCGATCCTAGTATCGGTATAACGAATTCTATATTGTATTCATCTAAAAAGTTAGGTGTAGAGCCAAGAAGCAGGGAGGACTTATTAAAATTTATAGGACCCCCGTTGATAGATTCTTTTAAAAAGTTCTTTGGATTTAGTGAAGAGAGGGCGAAAATCGCTATAAAGTATTATAGAGAATATTTCAAGGATAAAGGTGTATTGGAATGTTCATTATATGACGGTATAGAAGATATATTAAAGGCTTTAAAGCAAAAAGGAAAAAGACTCGCTGTTGCAACCACAAAACCAGAAATATTTGCTATAGAGGTTCTTGAACATTTTAACTTAGATTCCTATTTTGAATTTGTTGCTGGCAGCAACCTTGATGGTACAAGGGTAGATAAGGGGGAATTAATAACTTATGCTTTGGAAAGTTGCGGTATAAGAAATTTGAATGAAGCCATTATAATTGGCGACAGAAAACACGATATCCTTGGGGGAAAGAAGGTTGGAATTGATTCTATGGGTATTCTATATGGATTTGGGGATAGGGAAGAATTTGAAGATGCTGGTGCGACCTATATAGCGGATTCACCTAGGGGAATCTTGGAATTTTTGATATAGTTTTCAAGGTGACCTCCAGAATACAAATTTAACGATAATATTAGATTAGATTTTTTTAATGGAATTTTTATATTGCTATCTGCGGCGGCTATAAAATGCCGCCTTTTTTGTGCCAAAAATTTCAGATTATTTAATAGCATAAATTATTCATGGTATAATTTTGGAAAACAGCAAATATCCAAAGGATTTTCCTGTCTATATAAGTAAGGGGAGCCTATTTTATATGCGAAGGAGGGGCATAGTGGAGGACTATGAGATTATAGATCTTTATTGGAATCGGGAGGAAACAGCGATTCAAGAGACAATGAATAAATATGGGAGGTTTTGTTACAGCATTGCCATAAACATCCTTTCTATTTCTGAAGATGCTGAAGAATGTGTAAGCGATACCTACCATAAAGTATGGAACAGTATTCCGCCGAAAAAACCCTTGGCTTTTCGAGGGTGGTTAGGTAGAATTGTTAGAAACCTTTCCATCAATCGATGGCATTACAATCGGGCGCAGAAACGTTATAACGGGATAGAAATACTTTTATCAGAGCTCTCAGATTGTATTCCCGATACTGATACTACGGAAGGAATATTAGAGGACCAAGCCCTTTCACAATACATAAATGACTGGCTTGATACCCTATCTGCCACAGAAAGGCGCCTCTTTGTACTCAGATATTGGAACGGTGTGGGATTAAATCATTTAGCGACAAGCTTCAGTACGACACCAAATAAGCTGGCAGGTAAGATGTATCGTCTTAGAACAAGTCTTAGAGCCTATTTAACGGAGAGGGGAGTAGCCGTATGAAAAAAGAGGTAAAGCTATTTAATGCAATAACGGGGATTCGGGATGACCTTATAGAAGAAGCCCAAGAAGCAAAGAAAAGGATCTATAAACTGAACTGGAAAAGATGGGGCGCCATAGCCGCTAGCATCATTTTAGTTCTGGGCATGGGTACAATTGCCCTATTTAATAATTGGCTGCCTTTTGGCGGAAGTTCAAGTCCGGGGGCTGAAAGTGGAAGCGGGAGCGGTCATTCAGCAGGCGCTACTACTTTTATGTCTTATGCCGGGCCTGTTTTTCCGTTAACATTAGAAAATGCAGAAGAAAACATCGCTGCAACAAGGGATATCAGCTATGATTTCGCCCTGGCTAATGAAGATTCCTTGCGTGTTTGGGGCAGCAATATTACTGAGGACTATACACTTGAAAACTTATCGGCTGAAGATATGGTTGTGGAAGGGATTTACCCCTTCGCCGGCAGTTTTGATGAACTAAAAGAACAGATGCCAACTATCAAGGTAAATGATGTGGCTGTTACCCCTGCCTTATACCCTGGTGGATACGCAGGGGGTTTTATGGGAGTCTATGGAGCAGATGATCCTGAGGGCAGCGCAAATATTTTAAGGTTGGATTCATGGGAAGGCTATAAAAAACTATTGGAAGATGGAAGCTACCTTAAAAATGCCTTTGAAGATTATCCCGAGTTTACTCAAAATGTGGCTGTATATAAATTTACAGGCTTTGAGGCACCCTC
>JAAYSJ010000002.1 GCA_012518395.1 Clostridiales bacterium | reverse complement strand
TAGGGGATCCCGAGGCCTTGGCAGGATATTTTCACAGGGAGGACAGTATCTACAATACATTACAGTTTTGGGGCTTAAGATTTGATATTACAAAAAAAGATATGGTCGATGTGCCCCGCTTTATCGGTGACTTGGATTTTAAATATGCAAAACCTGTTAAGGAGGATGAATAGAATGTGGCTTCCAATCTTGGGTATATTGATCGGGATTATTTTAGGACTTATCCTGCCTTTACAGATCCCCACTAACTATGCCTCATATATGTCAATCGCTGTACTGGCAGCATTGGATTCGGTATTTGGGGGGATAAGGGCAAGCCTGGAAGACAAATTTGAAACAGATATTTTTATATCCGGATTTTTTGGAAATGCGTTTTTGGCTGCGGGCTTGGCCTACATAGGCGATCGATTAGATGTCCCGATCTATCTGGCTGCAATATTCGCTTTTGGGGTGAGACTATTTCAAAACTTTGCGGCTCTCAGGCGGCACTTTTTGGCGGTATTGCGGAAAAAGTCCGCAGGAAGCAACGAAAAATAATTGGCGGAGTTGTTTCGTTTTGTTGGACTTTATGGTAACATATTAATAATTATATGAATTATGAAAAACATTTACATTTTAGTTTTGGACAAGCGTTTGTGTCCGATTATAAAAGGAATAAGGACATAGGGGGAGGAAGGGAAATGCTGGAATTTGATATCGATATGGATCAATTTGCCCAGATAAAGGTAATAGGTGTGGGGGGCGGCGGGAACAACGCCGTGAATAGGATGATACAATACGGGCTGAAAGGTGTAGAGTTTATCACCATCAACACCGATAAACAGGCATTATACTTATCCCAATCAAATCAGAAAATTCAAATTGGTGAAAAACTCACCAAAGGTTTAGGGGCTGGCGCCAACCCGGAAATAGGTAAAAAGGCTGCCGAAGAGAGCAGGGATGAAATTCAACATGCCCTGGAAGGTGCGGATATGGCTTTTATTACCTCAGGTATGGGCGGCGGAACCGGTACCGGTGCTGCTCCCATTGTAGCAGAATTAGCCAAGGAAATGGGCATACTCACCGTAGGCGTAGTCACAAAACCTTTTCTTTTTGAGGGACGCCAGAGGATGAACAACGCAGATAGAGGAATAATCGAATTACAAGAGAGGGTAGATACCTTAGTGACTATCCCCAATGACAGGCTCTTACAGGTGATAGAGAAGAGAACCTCCATGTTAGAGGCCTTCAGGATCGCCGATGATGTATTGAGGCAGGGAGTCCAGGGTATATCGGATCTTATTGCAGTGCCTGGTCTGGTGAACTTAGACTTTGCCGATGTTCGAACCATAATGTTAGAAAGGGGCCTGGCCCATATGGGTATAGGCAAAAGCAGTGGGGACAACAGGGCTATGGATGCAGCAAAGCAAGCTATACAGAGCCCACTGTTAGAAACCACCATAGACGGTGCCAAGGGTGTGCTTTTGAATATCACAGGCGGGGAAAACCTGGGGCTTTTCGAGGTAAACGAGGCAGCGGAATTGGTAGCGCAAGCTGCTCACCCCGAAGCTAATATTATATTTGGTGCTGTCATAGATGAAAACCTGGGGGAAGAGATAAGGATTACCGTAATAGCTACTGGCTTTAGCCAGCAAAGATCAGAGGCTGTTGCACCAGGGATATTCAAAAGGGAAAAGCCCAAAGAGGCCGAACCCGTATTCAGGCCAGAATACCCGGAAGAAGAGCTGGTAATACCCACCTTCCTGCGACGCAGCAAAAACTAAATAATAACACAGGGGGACGGTTCTCCTGTGTCATTTTCTTTACATGACGTATATAGAATTGTAGGGGCGGTCTTTGACCGCCCGGCTATAGATACATATCCCTAGCAAATTCCATCGGATCGGAAAATGGTTTATTCCGGTCATCTTTCAAAATACATTGGGAAGCTTCTAACTTCCAACTTCTAACTTCTAACTTCTAACTTCTAAACGACAAAAACAAAGTTTTTTGCACTTTGTTTTTTCTATTCCCGATACACCATTCTACAACATTCTGATAAACCGTATTATATAATAGGGATAAAGAATGTAGGGGATGGAAGGGTATTGGGGTGGGTACTAAATACGTTTATATAGATATAATATGGCTTGATAACTTTATAATGAACCTGCTTATGCTATGGGCAACATCCAAAATCCTTAAAGTACGAGAGGCTCTATGGCGACTTTGCATTGCTGCCTGTATAGGCGCTGTCTATGCTGTAACAGCTGTTGTATTCAGGTATGCAATATTCGGGTGGTGGGGCACAAAGATAGTCGTATCAGCTTTAATGTTATTGGCGGGTTTTAAGTGGAAAACTGCAGGCAAATTCTTTAAGTATATGGGCACATTCTATGGGACAGCTTTTGCGTTCGGGGGGGCAGCCTTCGGGCTCTACTATTTCACCCAAGGAATAGTATCCTTAGAAGGTGGTGTTTTCTATATTAGGAGTTTCCCGGCCAAGATACTATTCTTCTCATCATCCCTGTTAATTATATTAATAAGTACACTAGGCTCCGGTTTGTATAGAAGATGGATGTCGGCAAGCCTTATATACAGCCTTATAATAAAGTATAATGGCGTGGATATATACCTAGATGCACTTCTTGATACCGGTCACTCCCTATGTGACCCTATTACACACAGCCCTATCCTCATAGCTGAATATACAAAGATACAAGGAGCCCTGCCGAAAAAACTTGCGGATATATATAGCGCTGGTACAGAGATAGACTTTGATTATACGTTAAAGGCTCTGGCAGGTTCCAACCTAGAAGACAGGCTCCGAATCATACCTTATTCAGCCCTGGGAAAACCGGGGGGGCTTTTAATAGGCTTTAAGCCCGATAGGGTGTTGGTATCTATAAATAACAATTGGTGTGAAAATCATAATATCATTGTCGCCATCTACAATGATCGGATTTCCAGGGAGGGCAATTACCATGCCTTGATCAGTCCCGAAATACTATCTGCATAAATTTATCGTGAAAGGGGGTTGGATTGGATTGATAAGAAAATATTTTGAGAAACTTGGTAACCGCCTGTATAGATTTAGGATAAAACTTTTTGTCAGGTTTTCGGCTCTTAAGAGATTTTTCGTATTTTATATAAGCGGTAGTGAAGCCCTGCCCCCACCCCTAACCCCGGAGGAAGAGAAAGACCTTATTGAAAGGTTGGAAAAAGGGGATACCTCGGTAAAAAGTGCATTGATAGAGAGAAATCTAAGGCTGGTTGTCTACATTGCCAGAAAATTTGAGAATACCGGAATAGGGCTGGAGGATCTTATATCTATCGGTACCATAGGGCTTATAAAAGCTGTCAATACCTTCGATCCTACGAAACGAATAAAGCTGGCTACCTATGCATCACGCTGTATAGAGAACGAAATACTCATGTATCTAAGAAGGAGCGGCAAGTCAAAATCTGAGATATCCTTTGATGAGCCCTTAAATATCGATTGGGATGGCAATGAGCTCCTGTTGTCTGATATTTTGGGTACAGAGAGTGACCTTATATACAAGGTAATAGAGGAGGAAGTGGACAGAGAATTACTAAACCTGGCCATGGATAAGCTTACTGGCAGGGAGAAGAAAATAATGGAATTGAGGTATGGTTTAGGGGGAGGCAGGGAGCAAACCCAGAAGGAAGTCGCTGATCTTCTGGGGATTTCCCAATCATATATTTCCCGGTTGGAAAAGCGAATAATAAAGCGTCTCAGACGGGAAATTGCTCGAATGGTGTAGAAACCCTTACTTATAGTTTACATTAATCTACATATCTTGCGGGCTGTCCTATAGAATAAAAACTTTGATCCGGGGTAATACTTCACCTATGGAGCTTATACTTTCTTAATTACTGCATAGGGTTGGAGGTAAGGACATGCCAGTGAATAAAGTTGAGATCTGTGGAGTAAACACTTCCAAACTCCCCGTACTATCCAATGAAAGAATGAAGGAACTCTTCCCCCTGATACATGCCGGCGATGACAAGGCCAGAGTAGAATTCATCCAAGGAAACCTGAGACTGGTTCTAAGCGTGATAAAGCGTTTTAATAATAGGGGAGAAAATATTGATGATCTTTTTCAGGTAGGCTG
This sequence comes from Clostridiales bacterium, assembly GCA_012518395.1. Classification (GTDB taxonomy): domain Bacteria; phylum Bacillota; class Clostridia; order Caldicoprobacterales; family UBA3941; genus JAAYSJ01. The sequence continues at coordinate 11,507 of JAAYSJ010000002.1, read as the reverse complement.
TGTCGGTCTTATAAAAGCCATTGATAATTTTGATCTGTCCCATAATGTAAGGTTTTCAACCTATGCGGTCCCTATGATCATAGGGGAAATACGCAGATATCTAAGGGACAATAATCCCATTAGAGTTAGCAGATCCCTAAGGGATATAGCCTATAAAGCATTACAGGTAAGGGATCAATTAATTAATAAACACTCAAAAGAACCCACAGTAGCGGAAATAGCCAGGGAACTAGGGATTCCCCGTGAGGATGTGGTTTTTGCTTTAGATGCCATTCAAGACCCTGTATCACTTTTTGAGCCAATTTACAACGATGGCGGCGATGCGATCTTTGTTATGGATCAGATAAGTGATGAAAAAAACGTTGACGATACATGGTTGGAGGGAATTGCCCTTAAAGAGGCTATGGCCAGACTTAATGATAGAGAAAAACACATATTGACTCTGAGATTCTTCGAGGGCAGAACCCAGATGGAGGTGGCCGAGGAAATCGGCATCTCCCAGGCTCAAGTCTCCAGGCTGGAAAAAACGGCCCTAAACCATATGAGAAAGCATATATAGAAAGGCGATTGTTATCGCCTTTTTTCATACCTTGACCCATCTTAGAATATAATAAAGCAATTCTATTAAATGGGGTGATGGGTAATGGCAAAATCTTCGGACTTTAGGCAAAAGGAAATCATCAATATAAGGGACGGCAAAAGATTAGGAACAATAATCGATATGGAATTTGACCTAAACGCCGGAAGGATTACGGCTATCGTGGTTCCCGGTCCCAGTAAATTCATGGGGCTTTTGAAGGGGGATCGGGATTATGTAATACCATGGGACAGGATAAAGAAGATGGGCGATGATGTAATCTTAGTGGATGTGGACTCTATGAGGTATGATAATTGACCCTTTAAAAATATGGACAAGAAAGGCGATAACTTATATAATATTGATAACCGGTTCCCATATGTTTTGTAACCAATATAATATATTGATATGTATATAATTTAAAACAATTTCCTTTTCATAGAAGGTGATTGGAATCCGGGGTCTATATTTGGAGGTTATCTTTATGAAGTGTCCGTTTTGCGGCAATTTGGACAGCCGGGTCGTAGATTCCCGACCTACAGACGAGGGATCTAATGTCAGAAGACGCAGGGAATGCTTGGAATGCGCTAAAAGGTTTACCACCTACGAAAAGATTGAGACCCTACCCATCTTTGTCATTAAAAAGGACGGACGAAGGGAGCCTTACAATAGGGACAAGATAATGACAGGGCTTCTTAAAGCTTGTGAAAAACGTCCTATCGCCATAACCGAGCTGGATAAGCTGGTTCGTGACATAGAAAAATCTCTGTATAATACCTTAGATCAGGAAGTCAGCAGCAGTAGTATAGGACAAATGATCATGGATAGGCTTAGGAATTTAGATGAGGTTGCCTATGTAAGATTTGCATCTGTATACAGGCAGTTTAAAGATGTGAATAACTTTATCGACGAGTTGGAAAAAATAATTCAAGACAGATAAGAGCCTGTTTATAAAGGATTTTTAGAGCCTGGAACAAAGGGCTCTTTTTTATTGCCTATATATTGTAAGAAAGACTTTTTATTTTAAGATATAAATGCTGCAAAAAAAGCCTTATCATTTCAAAAATAGAATACAACTATTGTCTACTGGGCAACATAAGGCCAGTAAATAAAACCAAGTCTTCAAAGAAGAGGTGAAAATATGTCCATAGGTTTGACGCTGTTAGTAGTAGTTGGCATCCTTTTTCTATTTGGCATTGGGCATAGGGTATTAGATAGGATGAGACTGAATGATAAAGCTGCATTGCTATTTATGTTGGCGATTCTTATTGGCAGCCTGATACCTGATATTCCCCTTGGCCGCAGATTGTCAATTAATGTAGGGGGGGCTGTCATTCCTCTTATATTGGCAGGATATGTATTCTCAAAGGCAGGGACTTCCTGGGAAAGAACCCGTACCGTGCTGGCTTCTGTATTATCAGGGGTAGGTGTGTTCATTGCAGGACGAATTCTGCCCCATGAGCCTGAAACGATGATAGTGGATCCTAACTATATATATGGTATCATCGCGGGTATTATCGCTTATCTGTTTGGCAGGTCAAGGCGCGCTTCTTTTATAGCAGGGATACTTGGGGTGTTGTTGGCCGATATCGGCCAGGGGATAATAAACAGTGTGCAAAACATACCATCTCCCGTAAGATTAGGCGGGGCAGGAGTAGTGGATGCAGTGGTGATCTCCGGATTTTTGGCTGTCTTCCTTGCCGAGGCAGTGGGAGAATTTCGTGAAAAAATTCAAGGGGGCACAAGCAAAAAAGATATGACCTTTCACAAGGGTGAGTTTATAAAACTGGCGGACTTGGATGCCGATAAAGAAAGGGAGGATGAAGGTGAAAAACAAAGGTAGGGTTCTTGGCATCGGATTAATTACGGCCATCGTCTTTCTTAACATGCTGTCTCCGGGGGCTTCCAGGGCTGATGATTGGTATCGACAGGATGAACCGGGGTTCTTTACCCTCTTTGATGAGGCCGGGCAGGAATTGACTGCCATGGGCAGGGAGATGCTTAAAAATGACGAGTATATAAGCGGGGATAATAAGCATTATTCTGTTATAAGGGTGGACAAGAGGAAGAGATCTGCCTTTGCCAAGTATTTAGGCGATATAAAACTGCCGGAGTTTGAGGAAATAGAAGATTGGTCTGTGGAAACAGCGGCCAAAGGGGGCGGCGGGGGCAGTGTACTGCTGTATTGTACTCATAGCGATGAATCCTACGTTCCCACCGATGGGCAATCCAGCATCCCGGGGAAAGGCGGAATATTTAAGGTAGCCGGACGTCTGAAAAATGGGCTGAATAAGGGTGGAATAGATGCGATATTAGATCAATCCGGCCATGAACCCCATGATGCCGGCGCTTATCGGCGTTCCAGACAGACAGCGGTGAATCTTATCAAAAAGAATATGCCGGTAATAGCGGTCTTTGATGTTCACAGGGATGCCGTACCCAAGAGTCACTATGAGACAACAGTAAATGGGAAGTCCATGAGCAAGGTAAGAATGGTTATCGGTAAAAGGAATCAAAACAGAAATGCCAACGAGGAATTGGCTCATAAGATCAAAGCCATAGCCGATAAAGAACATCCCGGGCTGGTAAAGGATATATACATAGGTCAAGGGGAATATAATCAGGAACTGTCTCCCCGTTCCCTTCTATTTGAATTCGGCACCCATGAGATAAGCAGAGAAGCAGCCGAAAAAGCCGCGGAAACCATGTCTGATGTAATAGTTAAGGCTATAAAGGGGGGCACTATCATATCAAAGCCCAAGGCCCAAACCCCCGCACCGGGGGAAAAGACAACAAAGCCCCCTAAGGGGACCAAGGGCAAGGCCTTCAAGGTAAAGCCTATAAGTCAGGAACAGCCCAAAGGGGCAGGTAAGGGAATACTAAAATTTATTATTGTTGCAGCTGCAGGTTTAGTAGTCTTCATCCTTATAAGCAAGAGCCGCAACGAAATAGCAGATAGTTTTGCCGGCCTGTTTGGCAAAAAGAGGAGGGATTAATGAGGAGGATCGAGGAAAGATGAACATTGTACTCCACATTGATGGTCAATACCCCCAAAAATATGGGGGTATTGACTTTGCCGGGAATTTGGCCGATAATAATATTGTATTCAACGATTAGTATCAGGTAATAAAATCTAGTAATAAAGGTGTGGTAAATGTTGAAGGCCAAAGCCCATACCATAGCCCGCGTAACCTGGGACAGTATCGCCCATGAGGCGGGAATTCAACCGGGTGACAGATTGATTGCAATAGATGATACAGAAGTGGTGGATGTTTTAGACTATCTGGAGCTTCTTGAGAAGAATTATTTAGAATTGACTGTCAAAAAGGCTAATGGTGAGGAATGGATTCTTGAGATAGAGAAAGAACCAGGCGAGGATTTAGGTATAGATTTTGAAGTGCCCCTGTTAGATAGAAAAAAGGAATGTGCAAACAACTGTATATTTTGCTTTGTAGACCAACTCCCTCCTGCATCCAGGGATAGTCTCCGTTTTAAAGATGATGATTGGAGGCTTTCCTTTTTAATGGGGAATTATATAACCCTGACAAATCTTTCCCCCAGGGATATCAGGCGTATACATGAAAAGAGAATAAGCCCTCTGTATATTTCCATTCATACTACCGATCCCCGGATTAGAAAAACCATGATGGGGAACAAAAGGGCGGAGGAAATACTTGATATATTAAGGGGGTTTCGTAACCATGGAATCCAGATCCATTGTCAGATAGTATTAGTAAGGGGATTAAATGATGAAAAGAATTTGGATAAAACTCTGACAGATTTATGGGGATTTCGTGATATAATACAATCAATAGCTGTGGTCCCTGTAGGTTTGACCGGACATCGGGAAGGGCTCTTTAATATTCTGCCCTATGATAAGGGATCCTCTGTTTCAGTCATAGAACAGATAGAGAAATGGCAGAACTTTTTCAAGGAAATGGCAGACTCTGCTTTGGTTTTTGCAGCCGATGAATTTTATATAATGGCAGACAGGCCTATGCCTGAATATGCAGCCTATGAGGATTTTCCTCAAATCGAAAACGGGGTCGGGCTGGTTAGAAAATTCAAGAGTGAATTTATGGAAGCCATAGAAGAATTGGAGGGCAGAGTACGAAGAAAGGGCAGCCTTTCCATAGCTACCGGTATATCCGCTGGCGGGTTTTTCTCGGGTATAGGACAAATATTAGAGGAAACAATAGGAATTACAGCCCATATATACCCAGTTGAAAACTACTTTTTTGGGGGCGGGGTGACTGTGGCTGGTCTTGTTACCGGGGGAGATATAATAAAAGGCCTCAAAGGCAGGCCTCTGGGTGACAAACTGCTCATCCCGGATGTAATGCTTAAAAGAGATGGTGATGTCTTTTTGGATAATATGTGCCCGGATGAGGTGGCTAAGGAGTTAGGCACAAGGATAGTTCCGGTGCCTGTGACGGGTAGGGCATTAGTAGACGAGGTATTAAGTTAGAAGTTAGAAGTTGGAATTTGGATGATAGTACATAAAAGGTGGGGAAACAGTGTTAAATCCTATTGTTGCAATTGTGGGGCGGCCCAATGTGGGGAAATCCACCCTTTTTAATCAATTAGTCGGAGGTCGGATATCCATTATAGACGATACCCCGGGGGTAACCAGAGACAGGATATATGCCGATACCGAATGGCTCGGGAAAAAGATCACCTTGGTGGATACCGGAGGGATAGCGGCGCAAAGTGAAGATGAATTGATTTCCAGGGTTCGGGAGCAGGCAGATGTAGCCATTGAGACTGCAGAATCCGTTATATTTTTAGTTGATGGAAAAGAAGGAATAACCCCTGAGGATACGGAAGTAGCTCATATATTGCGGAAATCACAAAAGCCTGTGATATTGGCCGTTAACAAGATTGATGCCCCCCACGAAGAGGACATGCTCTATGAATTTTATAACCTGGGAGTAGGGAACCCCATATCTATTTCAGCCTCTCACAAAAGGGGTCTCGGCGATCTTTTGGATGCTGTTATAGAGCATCTTACCTTTGGTGAGGGTGAGGAAGCAGACGAGGATGTTATTAAGATAGCTGTCTTGGGAAAACCCAACGTAGGCAAATCCTCCATCGTTAACAACCTGCTTGGGGAGGAAAGGGTCATTGTCAGTAATATTCCCGGCACTACCAGGGATGCAGTGGATACCCCTTTTGAAATCGATGGGCAAAGATACCTTATAATAGATACAGCAGGGATTAGAAAGAAAAGCAGGGTCAGCCAAGGTCTGGAAAGGTACAGTGTGATCAGGGCGCTGGCCGCTATTAGACGGTGTGATGTAGCCCTTTTGGTCATCGATGCAACGGAAGAAGTTACAGAACAGGACACCAAGATCGGAGGCCTCATCCATGAGGAAGGTAAAGGCTGTATCCTGGTCATGAATAAATGGGATCTGGTGGAAAAGGGAACCAACACTATGAGCAGGTATAGAGAAAGACTCAAAAAGGATCTTGCCTTTATGGAGTATGCTCCCAGTATTTTTACTTCGGCTCGCACAGGACGACGTATAGATAAAATGCTGGATATGGTAAAGGAAGTCTATGAAAACTGTATATTTAGAATTTCAACCGGGCTTCTTAATGATCTGTTGACTGATGCAATTGCCGTGACAGAACCACCGTCTAAGAAAGGCAGAAGGCTAAAGATCTATTATGGAACCCAGGTCTCAGTCAGACCCCCCACCTTTGTACTTTTTGTTAATGACCCGGATCTGATGCATTTTTCTTATCTTCGGTATCTTGAAAACTATTTTCGAAAGAGCTTTAGGTTGGAAGGTACTCCTATTAGAACTTTCGTAAGGCCAAAAACCAAGGACTCTTAAAAAGGGGAGATTTTGATGATATATGTTGTGATAATACTAATAGGATATTTTCTAGGGAATATTTCCTCTTCTTATCTGGTAGGAAAGCTGGGCAGAAATATTGATGTCAGAAGACATGGCAGTGGCAATCTAGGCGCTACCAATGTCTATAGAGTTATGGGGCTTAAGGCCGGGGCTATTGTGTTTATAGGGGATATGTTAAAGGGGCTTTTTGCGGCTCTCATTGGGTTGCTTTTGTTAAGGGGCGATGGGATGGGAGCCCTTATCGGCGGTATGGCCGCCGTTTTAGGGCATAATTGGCCGATTCTTTTGAATTTTAGGGGAGGGAAGGGCGTTGCCTCCTCCTTCGGCGCTATTCTTGTGCTGTTTCCGGGAGTTGCCCTAATTGTATTCGCAATTTGGGGTATCCTTATAGCTTTGACCGGATACGTGTCCCTGGCTTCGGTTATTGCCGCATCGTTGGTTCCTATATTAGCTATCGTTTTTGGATATAAGATGAAATATGTTATAGGGGCAATCATCTTTGCTGCCCTGATAATATTCAGGCACAGGGATAATATATCAAGGCTTTTAAAAGGTAAGGAAAGTAAAATTTCTCGACGAGGTAGCTCTAGGAGGTTGAAGTGACAAAAAAAGTAGCAGTTATAGGAGCAGGAAGCTGGGGTACGGCCTTGGCTGTTCTGCTTTCTAATAAAGGAATAAGAGTGGGTCTTTGGGTTTATGAAGATGAGGTCTTTGACCAAATTACTATTCACAGGGAGAATAGCCGATACCTGCCGGGCATAAAGATACCGGAAGATATTGAAGTATTCAAGGATCAAGGAAGGGCAATCAAGGGAGCGGATATTATAGTATTAGCTGTATCCTCCCAGGCAGTGCGTATTGTGGCCAGGGATATAAAAGGATTTATTCCAGAGGAACAGATAGTGGTGAATGTTGCTAAAGGTCTGGAATTAGTGAGCCTTAAAAGGCTGTCCCAGGTTATTGAGGAGGAAATACCTCAAGCAAAGGTAGCGGTGCTGTCCGGCCCCAGCCATGCAGAAGAGGTGGCTCTGGGCATACCCACAACCATAGTTAGTGCGGCCAGGGAGCAGGATACTTCTGAGATAGTCCAGGATATTTTTATGTGTCCTGAATTTAGGGTCTATACAAATCATGACGTTATAGGCGTAGAGATGGGCGGGGCGCTTAAAAATATCATTGCTCTAGCGGCGGGAGTAAGCGATGGGCTAGGCCATGGAGACAATACAAAGGCAGCCCTGATGACCAGAGGCATAGCAGAGATAACCCGTTTAGGGAAGGCTATGGGTGCAGAGGCTGAAACTTTTGCAGGCCTGACCGGGGTGGGGGATCTTATAGTGACTTGTACCAGTGTCCATAGCCGAAACAGAAAAGCAGGCATTATGCTCGGCAGCGGCAAATCCCTGGATGAGACCCTGGCAGCTGTGGGAATGGCTGTAGAGGGTGTATATACTTGTGAAGCAGCTTATGGACTGGCAAGGAAAATGGGGGTTGAAATGCCTATAACAGAACAGCTTTATAAGATCCTTTTCGAGGGTAAAGAACCTGAAGAAGCAGTCAGGGGGTTGATGCTTCGGGACAGAACCTATGAAACTGAGATGGGTCCTGATAAATGGCTCTAGTTTTTAGGTGACAACTTGTCATAAACCTTTTCCCATAACAATATACATTATTATAGTTATTTATGTATGTTGAGATTGTAACGGCATCTATTGCGATCTAATTATAGGGAGGGAAAAGGTAATGGAGAAATTTGACTTGTATCGGGATATTGCCGAACGCACCGATGGCGATATATACATTGGGGTGGTAGGACCGGTCAGGACGGGCAAATCTACCCTTATAAAAAGGGTTATGGATTTACTGGTTCTTCCCAATATTGAGAATCAATATAAGAAGGAAAGAACCATTGATGAGATGCCGCAGAGCGGGGCAGGAAGCACTATTATGACCACCCAGCCCAAGTTTGTCCCGGAGGAGGCCATGGAAATAACCATTCGCGAGAACGCCAACCTTAAGATACGAATGGTGGATTGTGTAGGCTATATGGTAAAGGGTGCTATAGGACATATGGAAGACGATAGCCCCAGAATGGTACGCACCCCATGGTTTGACTACGATATCCCCTTTGAAGAAGCGGCAGAGCTGGGGACAAGAAAAGTGATTACCGATCACTCCACTATAGGGCTTGTGGTTACCACCGACGGCAGTATAGTCGATATACCACGAACCGGTTACATAGAGGCTGAGGAAAGAGTAGTCAGTGAATTAAAGGAGCTTAACAAGCCTTTTATAATTATCTTAAATTCCACAACACCAGAGGCCCCGGAGACAGTTAGTATGCGAGAAGCCCTGGAAGAAAAATACGATGTTCCAGTCTTATTATTTGATGTTTTAAATATGACCCCTCAGGATATCGATGATATACTGGCCAACGTTCTATTCGAATTCCCCTTAACAGAAATGCAAATAGCTATCCCGAAATGGGTACAAAGCCTTGAGGACGATCACTGGCTTATAGAGCATATTTTTGATTTCCTTAAAGGTCATGTTGGGGATATCTTTAGGGTCAGTGATGTAGACAGGATAAAGGGTGATCTGTCTGATTCAGAATATCTTGAGAAACCTGTTATAGAGGAAATCAATCTGGGTAACGGCAAGGTCACAGTGGATATGGATACCAGAGAAGGAATGTTCTACAGAGTCCTCGGGGAATCCTGTGGATTGACTATTGAGGGGGATTATCAGCTTATAGGTCTTATGAAAGGGCTAGCATTGGCCAAGAAGGAATATGATAGGGTAGCTAAGGCTTTGGAAGATGTCAGAAATACTGGGTATGGTACGGTATCCCCCGCTATGGAGGAGCTGATACTTGAAGAGCCGGAGATTATTAAGCAAGGTGGCAGGTTTGGTGTACGACTAAGGGCTAGCGCGCCATCCATGCATTTCATAAGGGCTGATATAACAACTGAGGTTTCACCTATCGTGGGCAGCGAAAAGGAAAGTGAAGAATTAGTAAATTATCTTTTGGACGAATTTGAATCTGATCCGGCAAAACTCTGGGAATCCAATATATTTGGAAAATCTCTTCATGAGTTGGTAAAAGAGGGTCTGGCCAATAAGCTTATGCGAATGCCCGAGGATGCTCAGTATAAGATCCAGGAGACCCTGCAGCGGATAATTAACGAGGGCAGCGGCGGCCTCATCTGTATAATATTATAAACCGAATATAAATTTGTAGGGGCGGTCTTTGACCGCCCGGCTGCCTGTGGCCTATACCCGGGTAAGCCGGGTCGTTGCAGTGAAATCATCAAAGGCAAAAAATAAAATCGTCAGCACATGGCAGGCGATTTTTTAATATCATTGTTGTCTCCTATTTTATATTTCCTTGGTTTTCCTTGCTATCTTTATCTACAGGACTGTCAACAGGATATTGACCCACCAATTCCCCCAAGGCAAAAAATCTCTTTCCGGTCTTGGAAGAATAGTAGCAGGTCATAATGGAGACTATGGGTTTGCCATGATCGGATGCAAGTTTATCTGATAACATTTCAGTGGCAGTATCGGGAACAATGGCAGTGTCATAAATTCTGTATTCGTATATCGTTTTCTTATCGGTGAGAAAGACAGAGCTGCCTATTTCAATATCCAAAATATCTGCCAACAGCATCTCTTTGCTCCTCACATAATGACCGGCAAGGGGATAATTACCATCACCCATAGACTGGTCTTCTTTCATGGTAGTCACCCCGACCATGAGATTGGCCCTGGTAACCCCTTTTAAAATGGGCAATTCAATATTCAGATCCGGTATTTCCATTACGCCGATCATATAATCCCAATCGACCTGCAGGGCACCTTCTATGGCAGTAGAAATATTCAGATCCTCTATGACGGAATAATCAAACTCTGCTTTTCTTTCCTGGTTAACAGCAATTTCTTCTGCTGTAATTTCTTCCATTTCAGGACTCTTACTGTAATATTTGATAATCCAATTGGTAGCAAAGGGTGCCAATATAAGTAATATACCGGCTAAAATCAATACTATGGATAATATCTTTCTTATGATAAAAACCTCCTGACAGAGGGAATCTACTCTCTGATTATCACTTATTATACTGTAAATGCCATATTTTGCAATATACAAGTGTTAAAACTGAGGAAAGGTCTTCCCTGTTAAAGATCTAGTAACCAGACAAAGCCGATTCAAATCAAATACTTGCTTGATATGGGGGCTACAGTGTATTTTGTCGTCTTCTGTTATAGCAATCCCCCGGATAGGATACCCCATAACATTTCAGTCCAACACCCAGGCCGTAAGGGCAGTGTTTATAATTGACCCCAAATCCAAGATCCGCACTATCCTTTACTATCCCTTGACCACCGGCAGGAACTTTGATGAGATCAAACGTATAGTTCTTGCTCTGCAAAAGGCAGACAAAGACCAAGTTGCTACACCCGCAGACTGGAGACCGGGGGATGACGTTAAAGTGCCCACCGCAGGCTCTTGTGGAACTGCCAAGGAAAGAACTGTATTTTTTATAGTTTAAATATGGGGGTTGCAATGGTATAATAAGAAAAAGGAAAAGAACGGGGGAGACAGCTGATGGATGAAAAGGTATTTAATTTGCTGGAAATCATGTATGCCGGTTTGACGGATAAGATTGATAATCTAGGAAGAGAATTGGATAATTATAAAAGCAACACAGCTACTAAACACGATTTAGTCAGATTGGAAAATAAGATGGACGAGAACCATAAGGCTTTATATGATGGATATAAGTTGACTTATGAAAAATTGGTTTCCCTTGAAGAAAAGTTTGAATCCATGAGCAAAAGCGTTGAAAGGCAGGATGTTGAAATCAGTTTTATTAAGAGCATGAAATAATAAAATTTCCTCAAGTTTTGGGTTAAATGGGGATTAAATTAAATTTAATCGAAAGAATCGGGTAGGAGGTAGACGATTAGTTCGTCTACCGACCTCCCACACCACCACTCATGCGGTTCCGCAAGTGGCGGTTCCAAAGTTTACAATTATTTAGCAGAATAACATTCCAGCAGACTGAGAT
>JAAYSJ010000033.1 GCA_012518395.1 Clostridiales bacterium | reverse complement strand
TGACCATTCATAGCCCTTTCCGATTATCTTTGTTACGGCCCATACAGCCATAATAGGAGCTTTTATTATAAGCTGGAGCCCCAGGGTAACCAAGATCTGAATTTGGGTTATATCGTTGGTGGAGCGGGTTATCAGGCTGGCAGTGGAGAAACGGTTTATTTCTTCCATGGAAAATGAATTCACCTGGGTAAACAACAGATCCCGAAGCCTTTGGGAAAATGATGCGGCTATCCGGGAGGCAAAGAAACCCACGGCCACAGCTGATGCAAAACTGCCCAGGGCACAAAGGAGCATAAATCCCCCTTGTACCCAAATCTCTTTAGGGGCACTGCCGGGGGTTTGAACCAGCCGGGTGACCTGTGCCATATAATCCGGAAGTTTTAGATCCAGCCAGACCTGGCTCACTATGAAAACCAGGCTGAAAGCAACCTGGTACCAGTCCTTTGATCTTAAATATTTAAAAGTCTTTAGCATACAAAGAGCCCTGCCTTTCTTGGTAAACCTATATAGTATATATGGCTGTACATAAAAGGGTCCGTTATTGACGCAATATTACACTATAAAGAGTAAGGGATTTACCCATCTAAAGATATATGGGGTATTATATCTGCAAGCCTGCCCATAATTCTTACATACTCTTTAGCATCGTGCTCTCCCAAAGATTCTAGCATTCTAGCAATAGCCCTAATAGAATTCTGCCTATGTTGATTTGCTATTTCTCTGCCTTCAGGGGTCAGACTAACTAAGACCCTCCGCCGATCTGTGCTATCAACCTCCCGGGATATAAGACCTTTATCTTCAAGGTTATTCAACATAGCAGCAACCCTTGCAGAGCTTATATTCATTTCGTCGCTAATTTCATTGGGTAGAATGGCACCGCTACGTCCCGAAATAAATAGCAATGCGAAAGTCTCACCTTGTATGGATCTATCAATTTTTTTATGATAACCGCATTTTCTGAACTGACGCGCATTATAGAGAAACCGTTTTGCGAGCTCTGTATAATCCATAACCATATCCCTTTCGGAAAGATACTAACACTGTTAGCATTCTAATGCTATTGATTAATTTTGTCAAAGGAAATATTTTAAAAAGTGATATATAAAGATGGCTATGCTGCTTGTGCAATACACTTTATATTCGGCAGTGGTATAATATTCTTAATAGGATAGGCTCAAATAATTCCACCGCCCAAAGATAGGTGTGTTTTTTCCTGCCCGTGGACGGTGGCTGTATACAGCAGGGAATTAGTATTCTTCTCTGATTCCAAATTCGGCATCCTCAACCCAATCCCTGGCTTTACTTACATGGGATACAATGTCGTCAAGGATCTCAAGGTGGCTTTCTTCTTCTTTAATAAGAAACTGAAAGGTTCTTTGGTCATAGTAATTTGCTGCCTCAGAGAGCATTTTTTTGTAAAGGTCTATACTTTCTTGTTCCTTTTCCAGGGCAAGATAGTAGATATCCAACTGGTCTAAGGTGAATTTAATGGCGCTTTTAAAATCACCTGCCCCTTGAAAGACATTTCTATACTGATCCAGGGCATCACTGTCCAACAAATCCGGTGCCACCCTGTCCATCCTGAATCTAATGATGTCGGCATGCTTTCTTTCATCCCTGGCAAGGGCCTTGAATACGATATGTAGGTTGGTATCCTTAAACTTTTCTGCCTGTTCCATATAATATTTTTCCCCATCCAATTCCATTTTCAATGCGAATTCGAGCAAATGCATAGACTCATCTCCCTTACAAATTTATTCTACGACTATTCATACACCCAAAAGTTTATAGATAATCAGAATAAATCCCTAAGTCTAGCATATTATACCTGGATTAAAATAAGACGTTCTTTCTTGCGGCTCTTGCTATCATAAAACTACCGTTACTACCCCAGGGACGACCTTACGGATGATTGTTTCCATGCCGGTGGTGACCTGTGACGTGTAATGGCAGAAGACAAAAAGCAGATCCTTATTGAAAACACTGGAGAGGACATGGCTTGTGTTATAGAAAACATAAGGTATAGACATGCCGCCCATTGCTATTTAGCTGATCCAGAATATGGGGTGCGGTTTACTGAAGCAGCTGGCCTATCCATGGACAAAGTTAAGGAATTGTCCCCATTAAATCAAGAAGGCAATTATTAAGGTGATTATGATGAGAAGACAGCCAGATTGGAGCATACAAAAATATGAGAATTCTGATTGATACAAATATTATTCTCGATGTTTTAAGCAAGAGGGCTGAATTTTATGTAGATGTCATCCCTAGGATTTTTTCGATGAATTGTTAAAGCTGGCCTCAGCAATGAGATCCTCCATGTCTTCCTTGGCCTTTGCTATCATAAAACGGGCCTTTTCAATCAACCCCGCCCCTTCGGATGCGGTGTTCCCCACAACGCTTATAATCTTCTGTCTAAAGTTGGGCAAAAATACCCCCATGAGGGCCACCATCCCTACACCGTACAAAAGGTTGTTCCTTTGGGTATCTGCAGGTATATCAGTTTTTTTATGTACCCCTTGTCTGCTATGATTCCAGGTTGTTTGTCCGGGGTTGTTTACAGTATATACCCCTTCTAAGGGGGTATCTGCAGCTTCTTGGGTATAGGAATCCCTTCCTGGCTGATATCCCGCCTGCCCCGATGGGATTCCGATTCCTCCCTTATACACACCAAATACTTGGTTATATCTTTGTTGGATGTAAAGCTCCTTTATTATTTCATTTTTGATTTCGTCCTTGATAATCTGTGTAAAAACAGCAATATCATTTTCGGGGGCTGTATTGTAATACAAGGTATCCCTCCCTTTCCCAGCGACTGTGGCGCTGCATATGCCCGTTGTTCAAATACCTTAATTTAGTAATCTGCCTCAGCATTGAAAATTATTCATATCTATTGCAAGTGGATAATATACCCAAGGTGGGAAAGGCGGTATAAAATTTACGGTATTTACCATAATAAATATGGATAACATAACTAACCATAAAAGGAGGCTTTTTCAATGAACCAACCTCACACAAAGCAAGTTCTTGCCGAGGATATTAAAAGAGAGGTGCTTATGGAACTAAACCAAAGTACACTCCGGGAACAAAGTTTTGTAGATAACATTAAGAACCAAGTAATGGCGGAATTGGGTCAGCCCCCATATGTACAGACGAGTGCCCCGAACGGGGCTCTAGCTGAGGCGGTCAAACAGGAAGTCTTGGCCGATCTTCAATATAGGCGACAAAGACCGGTGACTTATAGCGGTAGCCCATACCAGCTGAATCGGGGCGAAATAGAATCCATCAAAAGAGAGGTCATCGCACAAATAACTCAAGGAAGAGAGACCCAAGGTGAGGCACGTGAACCTGAACATGAAAAGATGCAGCAGCAGGATCCGGGAGAATCCAACCAGCATTTAATCCAAGCGGTAAAAGATAGTGTTATAGCCGAAATGGGCTTACATAATTATAGATGACTTATGTTGAAGGAGGAATTCCATTGTATACAAATGAAGGGGCTTTAATCCAAGATATAAAGCGGGAGGTGTTAACGGAATTACAAAGGGGCGGATATACTAATGCTCCCAGCGCTATCGGACATCAATACAATATGGATTCTGGAGCCCAATGGCAGAGGGGCGGTTATGACCCCGGCGCTTCTAATCACATGTATCAGCCTATAAAAGAAAGTGTGAAAAACGAAATCCTGGCCGAGGCTGAGGCACAACAGGCTAACCGTATGGCCCAGGTATATGGTCTAGACCGTACCATGTCGGATAGGGGGCTCCAGCAAATGATAGATTCCCGATATCGAACAGTTGACAATATAAAGGGGGATGTGAAAAAAGAGCTTCAAACCCTTCGCAAAATGGAGGCACAAAGATCTGCAGCCCCCTATGTAAGAGATATAGCTGGAGCCCTAGCCGGGGAAGGACAAAGACAGGGGATTCCACTTGAGCAATTAATTGCGGGCTTGGATCAAAAAACTAATACAGGGCCAGGCATCAAAGGGAAATTCTCAAACATGATAAATTCGGGGCAGAGAAAGGGCTTTCTCTTTGGGGTAGGAAGTGTCCTGCTATTTAATTTGATCTGGCCCATGGCCCAGAATAATATGCGTTCTATAGCAGTCCGTTCAGTAGAAAGCGGTATGTCTATGGTAGACAAAGCTAAAAATTTCGTTGGGGGACAAAATCAAAACCCAAATCAGAACCAACAGGGTCCGCCTGCAGGGTTTACAAACTTTGATCCGAATCCTCCCACCCAAGGATACCAGCCCCCGGATGGGGATAATGTCGAATAATGATAGCCCTGAATAACACAAGCCCTATTAATGGGTCTTCACCGGGGTACCCCGGGACCCGGGGGGCGAACAGCGGGGAAAATAACTTTTATCATCGTAAGGAAATTGGTTTTCATATGATCCCGGGACGGTTGAGAATAAGCGTGCCGGGATTATTAAACAATCAGGAATTAGCTAATTTTATGGCCCATCGATTTGCCCAATTTCCCGGGGTTCAGATATGCCGCGCGAATCCGATTACAGGTAGGGTTTTAATTGGCTTTGATCACCATCAGACAGATGTAAAGCGTCTCTTAATGTCGATTTATAATATCAACAATAAAGGCCCATCGGGGAGCACCGGCAGTTCGCGAAACAAAAAAGAAGTAAACAGGCGGAACACGGTGCGGCATAGGTCGAAGATACAATCGCATCCAACCGCCCAAACGGTAGCCTGGCATACTATGGATAGTTCGGGGGTTTTGGCTCTTACCCAAAGTTCTGAGGATACGGGCTTGTCCCATTATATAGCAAAAGAGCGTTTGAAAGTGTATGGTACTAATGAGCTGGGTAAGGCGCCGGGTAATCCCTTTTGGCGGGCTGCGATGGAATCCCTAAATGCTTTTATGACAAAGCTGCTCCTGGTTGCAGGGGGCGTCTCCCTATTAGTCGGGGAGACAACAGATGCAATAGTAATCGGTGCAATTGTTGTAATACAGGCGGTCGTAGAGGCAGCCCAGAACTATCGGGCGGAAAAATCCCTGGATAAACTCAAGCAACTTTCAGATCCCCTTACCACGGTATTGAGGGAAGGGAGGATTGGAAGGATTGCCAGTAAAGAATTGGTACCAGGTGATATCCTTCGCTTATCTGCCGGTGATGTAGTACCCGCTGATGCCAAGATAGTTGCTGCTTCGAACCTACTGACAAATGAAGCCTGTCTGACTGGTGAATCGATTCCTGTAGCAAAAGACAGCCATACAAAAAGTAGTTTGCAGACCCCCGTTGCTGACCAATCTAATATGCTCTTCTCGGGGACAGGCATTATAGGGGGTCAGGTTACTGCTGTAGTAGTAAATACCGGGATGCAGACGGAGTTGGGGAGGATCGCTCAGCTATTAGGGGATGTTAAAAGTGGGAGGACAGGCCTACAGAAACAATTAGACCACCTCGGCAAGAATATCACCTATTTGGTAGTGGCATCTGTGGGCACAATCGCCATTATCAATCTGATAAGGGGTCGTTCCATATGGGAGGTCCTGCGTACAGGAATAAGCCTGGCAGTGGGGGCTGTACCTGAAGGATTACCTGCAGTATTGACTGTGGCTTTGACCACTGGGGTACAGAGGATGGTAAAGCGCAATGCTGTAGTAAGGAATCTGTCCGCTGTAGAAACTCTAGGCTCCACCACTATGATTTGTGCCGATAAAACAGGAACCTTAACGAAGAATGAAATGACAGTAAAGGAATTATATGTTGATAATACATCTTTTGAAATTACCGGTGAGGGATATAGACCTGAAGGTAACATAAACCACAGAGGACAAGGCGGTAGGGAAGGTAGTTATCTATCTGCCAAAGAGGCCTTAAAGGCGGCATCACTATGTAATAATGCCGAATTAAGACCCGGCCCCAGGGGCGCATGGTCAATAATTGGGGATCCTACAGAAGGTGCCCTCCATACCGCAGCGGCAAAGGCTGGCCTATGGTGGCAGGATCTAAAAAATGACTTCCGTCGCCATCGGGAGATAGCCTTTGATAGCAAACGTCGAACGATGACAGTAGTATGTCGCGAACCCGGGGGCGGGTATGGCGTTTATGTAAAGGGTGCTCCAGACGCAGTGATAAACTACTGTTCTTCTATTATCGAAGATAATCAGGGACAACCCCTCGATCTAAAGAAACGCAACAAGATTTTAGCGGCCAACGATGATATGGCTCAGAAAGCCCTTCGGGTCTTGGCAGTTGCCTATAAAACTTTGCCCCCCGATACGGATTTAAATAAGGCAGATTTGGATTCCGGGCTTGTATTCTGCGGTTTAATCGGTATGTCGGACAGCCCCAGGGAGGGGGTAAAAGAGGCGATTCAGAAATGTTATGATGCTGGAATTAAAGTCGTCATGATTACCGGTGATCATCAAAGGACGGCGGAGGCGATAGCCTCACAACTGGGTATATCCCAGCGAGGAGGGAGTATCACCGGCAGGGAATTAGAGGTGATATCTGACAAAGAATTTGTAAAAAAGGCGGAAAATATCGTAGTTTATTCTCGGACCACCCCTGATCAAAAGCTCAGAATTGTTCGTGCTTTAAAGGACTGCGGGCAGGTCGTTGCTATGACAGGCGACGGGGTAAATGATGCCCCTGCAGTTAAGGAAGCTAATATCGGGATCGCTATGGGTCTTTCCGGCACAGACGTAACGAAGGAAGTTGCCGATATCACCCTAAGCGACGATAATTTTATAACCATAGTAAATGGTGTTGAAGAGGGAAGGACTGTAAGTAAGAATCTATCTAAATCTGTACGCTATATCCTTGTCGGCAGCTTTGGTCAGCTCCTAACAGTATTTACTTCAACGGCTTTAGGATTGCCATCGCCTTTACTACCTTCACAGATCCTTTGGGTGAACTTGGTAACTGAAAGCCTCCCTGCCATATCCTTTATGGCGGATCCACCGGAAAAAGATTATATGAATCAGCCTCCTATCAATGCTGCCGAAAGGTTTCTGCCAGACGGGGGGAGGGCTATTCTCAGAAAGGGCATGCTTTTTGGGTTAAATACCTTTAGTCTTTTTGCCTTGGGTCTAACTTTGGGTAGATGGCCATTAAATAAAGCCCGGACTATGGCTTTTTCGCAGCTGGTAGTTAATAGGGCGTTTAATCTATTAAGTGAGAAAAGGCTTAAAAGTACCGATACAGCCGATACTAAGGGGAACCCGTTTACTTTGCCTGCCGCCGCAATAACAGTTGCCATGCTGGCTGCTACCATGTATTTACCTTTTATGAATCCATTGTTTTCTACGGTGCCCATAGGTCTAAAGGATTGGGCGGTTCTCATTGCCAACGCGTTTATAACAGGTAAAATTGATGCCTATCTGGGGACTAGAGGCAAAGAAAATCAGAATCACAAGGCTATGCCTTTGCCTAATGGGAATGAAAAGCGTATCCTAAGGGGTCAAACCCAATAAATACTTTCATCGGAGGACAATATGAATCGGGCCACGCCCAGAAATGTTAAAGAAAAAATGGTTAAAGCCCTGGCCCTCATTAAGGAAGCCCTGGATATGAGCATACCTATGCTAAGAACCAATCAAAAAAACAATATTGTATTACTTTGGGAAGCCTTTATAAGGGAGATTATAATCTATGTTAGATGCCGATCAAAAGAAATAGGGATAAACCTTAGTAGATATATTTCAAAAAGGAGAATTTTTTAAATATATTAAAGCTAAGACAGGATTGTATGCTCCAGCAAAATCTTAATCCCAATAACTATTAATATAAGTCCTCCAAAAAGCTCTGCCTTGGATTTATATTTTAGGCCAAAAACGTTACCTATCTTTACGCCGATCACGGACAGTGCGAAAGTGACCAACCCGATAAAGGAGGCTGCAGGTAGTATATTGACCCGCAAAAATGCGAAGGTTATGCCTACTGCTAGAGCGTCTATACTGGTAGCAACGGCTAAGACAAACATATTTTTGGAATTCAGGCATTGATCGTCTGATCTATTATCATCTTTATTAGACGTAGATTCTCTGATCATATTAATACCAAGGAGCCCTAACAGAATAAAAGCTATCCAATGATCAAAGGCAGCGATGGTTTCTTGAAATTGTACCCCAAGATAATATCCGATAAGGGGCATTAAGGCTTGAAAACCCCCAAAATACAATCCCACGATCCCTGCATTCTTTATATTTACTTTCTTGATGGGAAACCCCTTACAAATAGCAGCGGCGAAAGCATCACAAGATAAACCAATAGAGATAAATAACAATTCAAAAAAATTCAATGAAAATTCTCCTTAATATACACCTGCATATATTTGCAACATCTTGTACAAGTATATACTTTTAGCGGTATGCAGGTCAATGTCTTAATTGTTTAACAGCCCTTGGGCAATAATTTTTTTTCTAGAAAGGCTGATATATGAAAGAAAAGACATATCCCAATTTGTTTTAGACAATTGTATCGTGCGATGCTATACTATACATATAGAAAGCGATATAGACAAGACATACAAAAATCAATCAATTTAATAAAAAAATGTACACAAAAGTAACAGACCCTATTATAATTTATACTAAGAGCCCGAATATCCAGATTAGGTCTTAGAATAAACTGTTGACGTAAATAATTATAAATTGAAAAGAAGGTGGGAGTTTTGAATAGTGCAATTGAGCGACTTCTGGATTATGTTAAATCACAAAAGCATAGGATCCACAGGCGAGAGTTAACAAAAGAAGAGTCGAAAAAATATGCATCGGAATTTCAAATCAAAGGGATGCCCCTCATTGAGCGATTCACTCGGCGATTTGAATTGTTTATGGCCGCCGAGAAGCCGGTAATCCTTCCCTATACAAGGATACATGGGCTACGCACCATTATCGAATTCCCCGATATTTATTGTCCCGGGGAACTGGAAGAGATAAGAAAAACACATTATATACACGAAGACGGGAAAGTATGTCATCTGGCATACGATTATAAACGAGTCATACATAACGGGCTGGCATCAGAGCGGAATAAAGCAAAGTCTAACTTGGAAGGTGCAAACGAAAAAGAGAGAGAATTTTTGTTATGTGTAATAAGGTGTATTGATGCAATAGAAGGTTTTGCAAAAAGATATGCTGATGAACTGCGAAGATTGGGTAGATCAGATGAGGCAGATCGTCTGTTCGATGAATTAGTTTATGGTGCAAAAACCCTCATCGGTGCTATGCAATCATTTCGTATTCTGCATTTTGCAATATGGGTATCCGGGAATTATAACGCCGTTATAGGAAGGATCGACCAAGATTTTTATCCATATTATCTGGCTGAGAAAGCGAAGGGGGTCAGTGACGAAGAAATACAGAACCTCGTCGAAGACTTCTTACTTTCGTTTAATCTTGATAATGATCTATATTACAGTCTTGCATGGGGGGATAACGGGCAGTCGGTCACCCTGGGCGGGTGTACGGAAACCGGTGCATGTGCAGTAAACGAGCTAACGACTATCTGTCTGGAGGCCAGCCTTAACATCCGTTTAATAGATCCAAAGATCAATTTGCGGGTAAGCAGTAGTACCCCGTTGGAACTTTACGAATTAGGGACAAAATTAACGCGCACAGGCTTGGGTTTTCCCCAATATATGAATGATGACATTATCATTAAAGGGCTGGAACGCTTGGGGTATGAGACAGAAGATGCAAGAAATTATGTAGCAGGTGCATGTTGGGAGCCAATAATTCCCGCTGTGGGATTTGATATTCCAAATATTGACGGTATACCCATGGCATTAATAGTTAAAGAGACAATAACTAATCACCTGGAACAGTGTAAATCGATGGATGAACTACTTCAGGTATTCTCCAAAAGGCTAAAGATATATATAAATGAAAACGCAGAGAATCATAGGAATTTGTACATGGAGCCATCCCCGATATCCTCATTGTTAATGAGCAATTGCATTGAAAACAGGAAGGATATTTCGGAAGGTACAAAATACAATAATTACGGCTATCATGGTACAGGTTTTAGTAATGCTGTAGACCAATTGGCTGCTGTTGAAGCCTACGTATTCGGCGATGGGTCTATATCCGCTAATGAATTGATAGCTGCAATGGAAGACAATTATGCAAAGACGCCTGAAATGAAATATAAACTTAGTGTAGAGGCACCAAAGATCGGTCGTGACAAAAAGACAAAGGGAATCGGTGACAAAATATTAAATGAGTTTGCCAAAGCTCTCCAGGGTATGAAAAATGAGCGTGGGGGGATATACAGGCCTGGAACAGGTTCTGCTATGTATCATGTTTGGCATATAGAAGGTCTGGGTGCAACGGCGGACGGAAGGGACGCAGATACCCCCTTAGCAGCCAATTTTTCACCTTCTCTTGGGATCAAGGGGTCGGGGCCTTTCTCCGTCATTGATGGTTTTTCCTTACCATCACTTTGGCTAACGCCAAACGGCGGACCACTAACACTGGAATTACATGATACAGTATTTGACTCTGAAGATGCCATAACAAAGATTGCACTACTGGTGCAGACTTTCATTGAAAAAGGAGGACACCAATTACAGCTGAACGCAGTTAATGGCGAACAATTAATAGACGCCCAAGCCCACCCGGAACAATATCAGGACTTGATAGTGAGGGTATGGGGTTGGAGTGGATATTTTGTCGAACTGGATAAGGAATATCAGGATCAAATAATACAGCGCACAAGTTATGGGATATAATATGGCAGAGGGTATAATCTTTTCAATAGAAGAATTTGCTACAAAAGACGGGCCGGGTCTAAGGACCAGCGTGTTTTTTAAGGGGTGTCCATTGCGGTGCCAATGGTGCCACAATCCTGAGGGCCTGAGTCCTAGACCCCAGATAATAAAAAATTACAACCTGTGTATAGGTTGCAAAGCATGTGAAGAAGTATGCCAGCATCCGGATAATTGTATTGCTTGTGGTGATTGTGTAAGGGTTTGTCCCAGAAACCTTATTCGTATATCAGGTCAGAGAATAGATGCTGCCTCCCTCGCAGAAAAGGTAAAAGAGCATGCGGATATTTTACAAAAGACGGGGGGCGGTGTTACCTTAACCGGCGGGGAAGTCCTGATGCAGGGCGAGTTTCTGTTAGAGTGTTTGGATATGCTTTTGCCACTACACAGGGCTATAGAAACAAGCGGTTATGGAGACCCCAGCTTATTCAAAAAGGTCATGGATAATACTGATTTTATCTTCCTAGATATTAAAATGATGGATGCTGATAAGCATAAAGCATATACAGGGGTTTCAAATGAAAAAATACTGAAAAATGCTGAACAGCTTAAATACGGGGATACAGATTTTGTTGTACGTATTCCATTAATATGCGGGGTAAATAACGATATCGAAAATCTTACAAAGACGGCACAGTTTCTGCAGGATGCGAAAAACCTCCTCTATGTAGAATTGTTGCCATATAATTTAGCAGCAGGTTCCAAATATAAGCTGTTGGACTTAAAATATGAATATTCATTTCAGAAACCAGGGGACAAAGAGCTGGAGAATGCACGTATAATATTTGAATCCTACGGGATAAAATGCAAAATTGCATAAACATAGTATGGGTGTTTCAGGTTCCATGTACCGGTTAACCAATTTACAGGTTATTCATTTAACAATATTTATCAAGTATTTTAAGATATTTTAGATATTATTTGCTTTCCAAAGATGGTGAATAACACTTTATAATGTCATAAAGGTCAGAACAATTGAATTGTGGGCTGAAAAATACTTAAACAAAAGAGTTATGAACATTTGACAACAACTATTTAAAGGTGTAGTATATATTTAGTGGGCATATTATTGTCTAATGTGCCAAATATTTAACAATCTTATAGGGGGGTAATACATAATGAAACCTGTAGAAATTAGTAAAAGGCTATTGGAGATCCTTCGACTAGACACCGATCCAATAGCGGTAACAATGTACAAGGATAAGGAAGAGTTGCCTCGAAAGCCCCAAGACTTCAAGCTGAACTTATGTCAGTTGATTTCTATGGCAAGATATCAGAGGAAGAGTACTTCCGGAGTACCAGAGTTGATGATCTGCTCCATGGGCGCAGCATGTGTTGGCCTAATAGACACACCGGAGGCAATTTCTTCGGGAAAAGCAGCAGTCGGGCCTTATTGCAAGGATGAAGAGTCGGGCAAAAATTTCATGGCAAATACCTTTAAGCTGGGTGATAGCGGCAAACAGTACGAGGGAGTTTACATCCAGCCATTATCAGTCTCGGTCAATGAACCTGATGTAGTAGTCGCTTATGTAAATCCTGCTCAAGTAATGAGATTGATCCATGCATGTGCATATGACAATGGGAATAAAGTTACAGCAGATACAGTATGCGAAGCCGCCTTATGCTCTGCTATAGGATTTGCACTTGCCAAAAACAAACCTGTTGTTGGCTTCCCCTGTGCCGGAGACAGAATCTTTGGCGGTACTCAAAGTCATGAGCTTATATTTGCTGCACCATACAGCCTATTTAGGGATAAGCTTATTACCGCCTTGGAAGAGACTCAAAAAGGCGGATTTTCAGTATATCCGGTTCCTCCAAACATGAATTGGACCCCCGCTATGCCACCTACATACACTATACAGCCAGAGGATCTGTAATAGGTGGGGAACTATGCCAATAGTGTAACCGGCTGGGACATTACTTTGTAAAGATTATTGAATGAAAATAGCCTCCTTGTATAAATCTTAAGTAAAAATACAAGGGGGCTATTTAGTTTTCTTAGGATATTACTATCTAGCGAGACATTGCACCGAAGACGGCAGGGGATGACTATGGATAATTTAAAAGCTATGACAAAAAAGAAGATAATATATAGTTGAGGCTTTCAGCTTACAAGTATATGATAAGAGTTAAGAGCACCTTAAGGAGGAATATGAATGGATATGAAATGGAATCTTGATGAGTTGTATACTTCCTTTGATTCAAAAGAATTTGGGAATGATATCGCAAAGGTCGATGAACTTATCGGGGAAATAAAAGAATGGTCCAAGCTAAATTTGGGCACGAAGGATAGTCCAAAGGAAAAGATAGAGCATGTGATAAATGCGAGGTTGCAGCTTTTTGATGTGTTTTCCAGGTTGATGATATTCTCATACCTTAAATCCAGTGTTGATTCCAGGGACGAGGACGCATTAAAGTTTATTGATAAACTGCAGGTGAAATATAGTGAACTCACCCAGCCTGATGTGGCTTTTGAAAAATGGCTATCGTCACTTGACGGCTTAGACAAGATCATTGAGTCATCTCAGCTTTTATCTGAACATAGCTTTTATCTGAAGGAAATTATAGAAAAAACAAAATATCTGTTAAGTGAAGATCAGGAAGTATTGATTGCCAAGATGTCCAACACTGGTTCTAAGGCCTGGCGCCAATTACAGGATATTCTAACATCTACCCTCCTGGTGGATATAGAAGTTGAAAATGAGCAGAAAAGGCTCCCCCTGTCTATAGTCAGGAATATGGCCTATGAGGGTGATGCCAAACTGAGGAAAGCCGCTTATGAAGCAGAGCTGGAATCCTACAAGAAGATTGAGGAATCGTCTGCAGCCAGCTTAAACGGTATAAAAGGCGAAGTATTAACTGTTTCCGAGATGAGAGGGTATAATTCTCCCCTTGAAGAAACCATACTCAATTCCAGGATAGATGAGGCAACCCTAAACGCCATGCTAAAAGCCATGGAGGAGAGCCTCCCTGAATTTCATAAATATTACAGAAGAAAAGCCGAAATATTAGGGCACAAGAATGGGTTACCCTTTTATGATCTATTTGCTCCACTGGGCAAAACGGATATGAAGTTTACATATGGGGAGGCCCGAAATTATATAGTTAAAAACTTTAAAACCTTCAGTGACAAGTTAGCTGATTTCGCGGATAGTGCATTTGAAAATGAATGGATCGATGCAGAACCCAGAGAGGGTAAAAGCGGGGGTGCCTTTTGCTACAATATTCACACCATTAAAGCTAGCCGTATCTTGTCCAACTTTACAGGGACTTTCAGCGATGTCATAACCCTAGCCCATGAATTGGGCCATGGCTACCATGGTTTGTGTCTGGAGGATGAATCAGCCCTTAATAGCGACTATACTATGCCTATAGCGGAGACAGCATCTATTTTCTGCGAAACTATTATCATGAATGCTGCCCTAAAAGAAGCTACCCAGGAACAATCTTTAGGGATTTTAGAATCCTCCATATCGGATTCCGGGCAAGTTATAGTAGATATACTAAGCCGTTTCCTATTCGAAAGCAAACTCTTTGAGATTCGCAAG
>JAAYSJ010000032.1 GCA_012518395.1 Clostridiales bacterium | reverse complement strand
GCTTGGATAAATGTTTTAGATGAGGGAATCAAATCCCCTATAGCCAAGTTCATAAGCCAAAAGGAAATAGATAATATAATAAAGCGTATGGAAGCTGAGCCAGGTGATCTCTTGCTATTTGTAGCAGACAAAGACGATGTGGTTTTTCAGGCTCTTGGACATTTAAGGTTAGAGATTGCTAAGCGTATGGAGATTATCCCTGTTGGGAGTTATGATCTTTTATGGGTTACAGAATTTCCTCTCTTTGAATATAATGAAGAAGAAAATCGCTATGTTGCCAGGCATCACCCGTTTACTTCGCCCATGGATGAAGATCTTGGGCTTTTGGAAACACAGCCTGATTCTGTCAGAGCCAAAGCCTATGATATGGTTTTAAATGGTACAGAGATTGGTGGGGGTAGTATCAGAATTCATAGCACCCAAGTGCAGGA
Source organism: Clostridiales bacterium (assembly GCA_012518395.1). Lineage (GTDB taxonomy): Bacteria > Bacillota > Clostridia > Caldicoprobacterales > UBA3941 > JAAYSJ01. The sequence continues at coordinate 13,014 of JAAYSJ010000032.1, read as the reverse complement.
AGCAATGTTTAAAGCTTTGGGCTTTACTGCAAAAAAAGCGTGGCAACAATTTGGTTTTCTTATGGAAGCCTTCAAGTACGGCACACCGCCCCATGGGGGTATTGCCTATGGTCTGGACAGAATTGCCGCCTTATTTGCAGGCAGTGCTTCTATCCGGGATGTAATCGCATTCCCTAAGGTACAAAATGCTTCAGATCCTATGACTGGAGCCCCGTCGCCAGTTGATATAAAGCAGCTTAGTGAACTTTATCTTAATCTTGAAAGCAAAGATAGAAAAGACAAAGTTTAAATCCATAGTAAATGGTTAATAAAAGAATAATCCAAATATCCCATAAGGAGGGAAGGTTTTTGAAAGAATTTGGACAGGTAACTGATATAGATAATAGAGTAGCCACTGTTAAAATTAGGAGAAATGCAAATTGTGGTTCATGCACGGCTTGTGGTATGGGAAAAGATCAAAATGAAAAAACCTTTACTATTAATAACGATTTAGGTGCTACTCCAGGGGATTGGGTGGAATTAGACCTGGATTCGGGCTCTCTTTTGAAGGCTTCTGCCATAGTCTACCTGGTGCCGCTGCTTTCGCTTATATTGGGTGTGGTGGCAGGATATATTCTGGCAAGGCATTATTTTGCAAATGCCGAATTATTCGGAGCCCTGGGCGGTATATTGCTAACTGCTCTTTCCTTTACTATCATAAGGGCTTTGGATCCGGTATTCAGTAAAAATGGGGAATTCTCCCCCAAAATGATAACTATAGTTTCACAACCTACCATTGGTCAGACTTTAAAGGGGGAAAATACAAGTGACAAACAATAAAATAATTATTTTAAATAGCAATAATTTTGAAAAGGAAATAACAAACTCAAAGCTGCCTGTATTGGTTGATTTTTGGGCATCTTGGTGTGGACCTTGCAAGATGATAGAGCCTTTTATTGATCAGCTGGCAGACGATTTTCATGGAAAAGCTAAAGTGGCTAAGGTAAACGTAGACGAAGAAACATCCTTAGCATCCAAGTTTGGAGTAATGACCATCCCGACTTTAATTCTTTTTAATAATGGAAGAATAGTGGATAAGATGACGGGAGTTCACCCAAAAGCAGATCTAGTAAAGTTTGTACAGAGCGCGCTCTAGAATTTCTTCGGGGTCATCGTCTCTGACGACGCTAGAATAAGATAAACACAAAATATATTATTGTATTGGAATGATTTAAGCTATAAAATAGCAGATTATTCATAACAAGGTATGGAGGTAGCAACGACATGATGGATTTAAAGGAGGTTTATAAATCAGATCCTGAAATTGCCAAAGCCATGGAATTAGAAATTAATAGACAGCAGCGGCATATTGAACTTATAGCTTCTGAAAATTTCGTGAGCCCCGCAGTTATGGCGGCCATGGGTTCATGCTTAACCAATAAATATGCAGAAGGATATCCGGGCAGGAGATATTATGGCGGCTGTGAGTACGTCGATATAATTGAAAAATTAGCTATTAAGCGTGCAAAAGAGCTCTTTGGCGCTGAGCATGCAAATGTCCAGCCTCATTCCGGCGCCCAAGCTAATATGGCGGTATATTTCTCGATTTTAAACCCAGGTGATACTATCATGGGGATGAATTTGGCCCATGGTGGCCATTTAACCCATGGGAGCCCTGTAAATATTTCAGGTAAATATTTTAATATAGTATCTTATGGAGTTGACAGCGAAACCGGCTATATTGATTATGATGATCTTGCAAAGCTAGCTTTTGAAAGTAAACCAAAGCTTATTGTTGCAGGAGCCAGTGCTTACTCCAGGATCATTGATTTTCAAAAGATTAAAGAAATATCCGATGAAATTGGGGCTTATTTTATGGTTGATATGGCCCACATTGCAGGTTTGGTTGCAACTGGATTGCATCCCGATCCTGTCCCCTATGCGGATTTTGTAACTACTACTACTCATAAGACTTTAAGGGGGCCTAGGGGCGGCCTGATTCTTTGTAAAGAAAAGCATGCAAAGGCCATTGATAAGGCTATTTTTCCCGGTACACAGGGAGGGCCTTTGATGCATATTATTGCAGCAAAAGCTGTATGTTTTCTAGAGGCTTTACAACCAGAATTCAAAGAATATCAGGGAAAGATCATAAGTAACGCAAAAGCCCTGGCAGATGCTCTAAAGGGGCTGGGCTTTGATCTGGTGTCCGGTGGCAGTGACAATCACCTGATGATTATTGACCTAAGGAATAAAGGCTACACCGGCAAGAAGGCTGAAAGAATTCTTGATAGCGTACGTATTACTACCAACAAAAATGTTATTCCTAATGATCCTCAAAGCCCCTTTATAACTAGCGGGATAAGAGTTGGTACTCCTGCTGTGACCACCAGGGGGATGGGCATGGAAGAAATGCAGAAGATAGCGACAGGTATTATGCTTGCCCTTGAAGATGTTACAGCGAATCAGAAAGACATACTGGATATAGTAGATGATCTTTGTGATAGGTTTCCTATATACTCCAAAACTGCATTATAATAATGTTTGATAGTAAAGCATAGAGCAGATGGTATAACCATCTGCTTTTATGCCACCTTGACTCCAAAAAGGATATCTGATGATATATGGATTTTACGAAAGTAAAGAGGGTGTTATTTGTGAATAGGAATATGCCTTTGGCTGCGCGTATGAGACCGGAAACCTTAAGCGAATTTGTGGGACAAAAGCATATACTCAGCCCAAATAAGATGCTGTATAGGGCTATTAAGGCTGATCGTCTTACCTCTGCCATATTCTATGGTCCACCTGGTACTGGTAAGACTACCTTAGCAAAAATTATTGCTGGGGAAACCAAGTATCCATATAAACAGTTGAATGCAGTTTCAGCAGGTGTAAAAGAAATACGTGAGGTGGCTAAAGAGGCAGAAAACTACATACTTAATCCAAAGGGTAGGATTATACTATTTTTCGATGAAATACATAGACTAAATAAGGGGCAACAGGATTTACTTCTCCCCTATGTAGAAAATGGTACCTTTATCATGATAGGTGCTACTACAGAGAACCCTTTTTTTGAAGTAAATAAGGCATTATTATCCAGATCCCTTATCTTTAGGTTTGATCCCTTAAGTGACGAGGATCTTAAGGAATTGATAGCAAGTTGTCTCCGGGATAAAGAAAAAGGATTAGGGAAGCAAAAGATAGAGATCCACTCAGACGCGGTAGAACATATTATTCGTATCAGCGAAGGGGATGCCAGACAAGTATTAAACGCATTGGAATTGGCAGTTTTAACTACATCCCCTAATGAGAATGGTACAATAATTATTACTTTAGATATAGCCCAAGAATGCGTACAGAGTAAAGCCCTAAGATATGATAGAAACGGTGATAATCATTATGATGTAACAAGTGCTTTTATTAAGAGTATGAGAAACTATATGGAACCCGACGCTGTACTTCATTGGCTTGCCCGGATGATAGAGGGGGGCGAAAAACCTGAATTCATTGCCCGTAGGATTATAATTGCTGCATCGGAGGATGTAGGAATGGCTAATCCTGCAGCTCTGCAAGTCGCTGTTGCCGCATACCAAGCAGTCGAGCGGGTGGGCTGGCCTGAGGCAAGAATTATACTGGCTCATGCTGCATTGATGGTGGCATGTTCGCCAAAGTCAAATGCGGTATGTGTTGGCTTGGATAAGGCTATGGAAGATATAAAAAATAATAAAATAGGTCAGGTACCTTTAAACTTAAGGGATACCCATTATCCCGGTGCCAAGGAATTTGGTCATGGTGAGGGATATAAGTATTCTCATGATTTTCCGGAAGGGAGAGCCTTACAACAATACCTTCCCTACGAGCTAAAGGATGCCAGATACTATTTTCCTAAAGAATCTGGTTATGAGGCCAAGATAAAAAGCCGTATGCAGCAAATGATGGATAGAAAATATCCAAGAAAATAAGCCCAATTTAATGTTGACAAGGTTAGTGGGGTATGGTATTATTTTTTTGTTGTTAATCTATAGTAATTTAGTAGGAATTGGAGGTGCTATTATGAGGCTTTCTACCAGAGGCAGATACGGACTTAGAGCATTATTTGACTTAGCTCTCAATCAATCTGGGGGACCTATTCCACTTTCTGAAATTGCCCGCAGGCAAAATATCTCAGAATCGTATTTGGAGCAGCTATTTGCTAGTTTAAGAAAGGCTGGGCTAGTAAAAAGTGTTAGAGGAGCCCATGGAGGCTATAATTTGGGTGCCTCTGCAGATGCAATCTATATAGGTCAGATACTTAGAACCTTGGAGGGGGATATAGCCCCGGCTGATTGTGTAAATGATAGACATGCCACTGAATGTTCTGGCGCAGACGCTTGTGTGACCAGGATAATATGGGAGAAAATTAAGGATAGTATAGATCAGGTAATAGATTCTATTTCCCTGGGTGATATGGTGCAAAAACAAAATGAATTGGATCAGAAAAACCTTAAAAATGGAATCGTTAATAACAGCCATACCCAGTGCAATATCTGATTCAATTGACAAATAATCCTTTATTTAACATCTTAGAAAGGAGCTCTTCAATGAAGAAAAGAATCTATTTTGATCATGCGGCTACAACCGCTATCAATAGAGAGGTTTTAGAGGCCATGCTGCCTTACTATAGCCAGGAATTCGGTAATCCATCCAGCATCCATAGCTATGGCCAACAAGCAAAGAAGGCCGTGGATCAAGCCAGGGATAAGACTGCCAAGGTTCTAAACGCAGGATTTGACGAAATATTTTTTACAGGAAGCGGAACAGAAGCAGATAATTGGGCTATTCATGGCGTAGCTATGGCCAATAAGAAAAAAGGCAATCATATTATCACCTCAGCTATTGAGCATCATGCAGTATTATATACTTGTCAGCGTTTGGAGAAAGCCGGATTTAGGGTAACCTATTTACCGGTAGACCGATATGGTCTGGTGGATCCAAAACAAGTTGAGTCGGAAATAGGGCCGGATACTATTCTAGTTTCTATTATGTTAGCCAATAATGAGATAGGTACTATACAGCCCATTAAGGAAATAGGAAAAATAACAAAAGAAAAGGGTGTGTATTTGCATACCGATGCTGTTCAGGGCGTAGGCAGTATAGCCATTGACGTATGTGATATGAATATAGATCTTTTATCCCTTTCCGCTCACAAGTTTTACGGCCCCAAAGGGATTGGAGCCTTATATATCCGGAAAGGAACAAAAATGACACCTCTATTATATGGTGGAGCCCAGGAAAGAAACCGAAGAGCCGGAACTGAGAATACTCCTGGTATAGTTGGGCTTGCAACAGCAATTGAACTTGCCCGTAGTAATATGGAAGAAAACAATCAACGGTTGATAAAAATGAGGGACAGACTTATTGATGGGGTTATGACCAAGATAGATAATGTTGTTTTAAACGGTCATCCCGAGTTAAGACTTCCCGGAAACGCGAATTTGAGCTTTGAATTTATCGAAGGTGAATCTATGCTTCTAAGTCTTGATTTAAAAGGAATCGCCGCTTCCAGCGGATCAGCCTGTACATCAGGTTCTTTGGATCCCTCCCATGTGCTTTTAGCTATAGGCTTGTCTCATGAAATAGCCCATGGATCTTTGAGATTATCGCTAGGTATTGATAATACCGAAGAGGAAATAGATTATTTTCTTGATACATTGCCTGAGATTGTGGCAAGATTGAGGGAAATGTCACCCTTATTTTTACAGAAAAAAGGAGGATATAGTTATGTATAGTGAAAAAGTAATGGATCATTTTATAAACCCACGTAATGTTGGCGAAATATCGGAACCCGATGGAGTTGGTGAAGTTGGCAACGCAAGATGCGGGGATATTATGAAGGTATTCTTACGTATCGAAGATAATGTAATCGTGGATGTAAAATTCAAAACATTTGGTTGTGCAGCTGCTATAGCCACTAGTAGCATGGCAACAGAATTGATAAAGGGAAAGAGCGTTGATGAAGCGTTGGCTGTAACAAACAAATCTGTAACTGAAGCCTTAGACGGACTACCCCCGGTAAAGCTGCATTGTTCTGTATTGGCAGAGGAAGCCATACAAAAGGCTATTGAAGATTTTAAAGAAAAACAAGAGACTAAGGTGGGTGCATGATCAAAAATAGAGTGCTGGTGGGCATGAGCGGTGGGGTTGACAGCTCAGTTGCTGCTTTTATCCTAAAAGAACGGGGGTATGATGTCATAGGAGTTACCCTACAGGTCTGGCATGAACAATATAATCATGATCGTATCAGGGATAGGGGATGTTGCTCCCTTTCATCAGTAGAGGATGCCAGACAAGCAGCCAACCACATTGGAATACCTTTTTATGTAATGAATACAAAAGAGGTATTTAAAAAAAAGGTAGTTGATTACTTTATTGATGAATATCTTGAAGGCAGAACGCCTAATCCCTGCATAGCGTGCAATCGTTATATAAAATTTGAATATTTTTTGAACAAAGCCCTCGAACTGGAAGCCTTTTATGTTGCTACCGGGCATTACGCTGATATTGAGTTTAATGAAATAAAACAGCGTTATCTATTAAAAAAATCTAGGGCAGTAGATAAGGATCAATCCTATGCCCTTTATTCTTTAACCCAATATCAGCTTGAACATGCTTTGTTTCCTCTGAGTCCCTATACCAAGGATCAGGTTAGAGATATTGCCAAAGAGATAGGGCTGGTAACGGCAGATAAACCCGATAGTCAGGAAATATGTTTTGTAGAAGATAATAATTATGCCAGATTCATAGGCGAACAAATAAATGCAGACCCAAGGCCAGGTAATTTTGTGGATACGGATGGCAAAGTATTAGGTCGGCATAATGGAATATTTAATTATACTATCGGTCAAAGGAAGGGTTTAGGTGTAACCTTTGGAAAGCCTATGTACGTTGTAGCTATATGCCCGGAAAAAGACCAGGTTGTTTTAGGAGAACATGATGAAGTCTTTTCTCAGGAGATGACAGTCGCCGAAACAAATTTTATATCTATTCCATCATTGAAAAAAAACCTCAGGGTAAATGTCAAGATAAGATATTCAGCTCCTGAAGTTCCTGCTACCATAAGCCCGTTAGGGGACGGAAGAGTGCATGTCTTATTCGATAAACCTGAAAGGGCGATTACCCCTGGCCAAGCAGCGGTTTTTTATCAAGGGGATGACGTCCTCGGCGGTGGAACGATAGAACATAAGATCTAAAAATAAGAGGCTACAAGGGTGCTTCAATTTATTTTTAATACTATTCAATATAAAACCGCATATTTTGTGGTTTTATATATTTTATTGAGTAAATTTTTGTTTTTTAGGGGAAAATAGAATTATTAAAAAGAATATACATAGCATTATTAGGATTTTAAATTCGGACTATTTCTAAATATAATATGGAACATTTGGGATGGGGAACTAACAAATGGGTAAGGTCGTTAGCAGGCAAAGAATTACAGGGTTATCAGTTATTTGTGAACCTACGAGTGAAATACTTGGCATAATTAATGATGTAGAATACGACCCCGAAGATAATAAAATAAACGGAATAATAGCTATTGGTATTAGAAATAACAAAGTTTTTTCCATCCCCCTAGATTATGTCCTAGACTTCAGTGAATCAAAAGTGACAGTGAGATCAAATTTAACAAAACATCCAAAAAGCGAAGCACAATCAAGTTTTAAGGATAAAAAGGTTGTATGGGGTGATAATATTGAATTAGGATTTATAAGTAATATTATATTTGACCCCGAAAGCGGACAGATTAAGGAGTATGAAGTTTCCCAAGGTATAATAGACGATTTCATAATGGGAAGGAAATTGCTTGCAGGCCATTTCCGCCTTAATCCAGCCGATGAAGTAGTAAAAATATCTTCTGATCAAAATATTGAGTTAAAATCTAATAATAAGGGAATCCTAAACATATTATCAGGTAACGACAGGCTTTATAATTAATGAAACCATTAAAGGAGTGGATGAATATGACAAGTCGATATATAAACGGTTTTATAGCTGGAGGTCTCATAGGCGCAGCAGCGGCTATAATGATATCATCAAGGTCAAATAATGATTATGTGAAAAAGAAAATGCTCGATACCGGCAAGGATATGGCCGATGCCGCTACTAAATTTATACCGGGTATTAAATCGAAATAGAAATGGGAGACCGGATTGATAGAGCCCCGGTCTCTTGCTTTTTAGAACCGAAAAGGATGCTAATAAGTCTGTGAAAATCAAGTTTGATCGGAAAATTATTATTATCATATCAATAGCTATTATATTAGCGTCTCTTATTTGGGGTATAGTAATACATTGGCATAATATCTTTCGTGTGTTCAAATATATATTTTATTCTGCGGTCCTTGCATATATATTAACTCCTGTAAGCCGCTGGCTGGAAAGGTATGTGATCAGACCGCGGGCTGTACTCATTCTCTTTTTTATTATATTTTTTATGGCATTTTCACTTATAGCTCTATTGATCCCTATATTGATAAGGCAATCGATTGCTCTTATTGAAATGCTTCCCATATTCAGCCGCCAGATACAAGGGTTTCTTACAAGATTACAACAAACTATGGAAAGGGTGGGGTTACCCTACGGGATCCAGATAGCATTTAACGAATATATTGGCAAACTGGAAAGCTGGTTTACTTTCTTTATAAAGGATAGAATGGATGGTGCTGTAGATGGAATGGGGGAAATTGCTATCTTTTTTACTATACCAGTTTTGAGCTACTACTTTTTAAAAGATAGGGATTATTTTAAAAAAATTATCTTAATGCTTGTGCCCATCAAAATTCGGAAACCTGTCAAACAAACAGCCGTTGAAATAAGTCGGATTCTGGACAAATATATCCGAGGACAACTGCTTATAGCCCTAATCGTAGGGATTCTAGCGACTATAGGTTACCTTATAATACGACTGCCATATGCCGTTTTAATGGGGTTATTTGCGGGCATATTCGAAATTATTCCCTATTTTGGTCCAGTTTTGGGGGCTATACCTGCAGGTATGATTGCGGTATTACATTCACCTTCTAAGTTAGTAGCATCCATAATAGTTATTATCTTGGTACAGCAATTGGAGAGCAATATATTTACGCCGAAGATTATGGGTAGTCAGGTGGGGCTACACCCTGTCTATATAATCCTGGTCTTATGGGCTTCCGGAATGTTTTGGGGATTGGTAGGTATGTTTTTTGCCGTGCCAATGGTTCTTGTGCTAAAAGTAATAATAAAAAATTTGTATATAGCAATAGTCTCCGATAGTTATTGATCATTTTAAACCTAAAATTTACGAAAATATTGACAGTTCCGATTTGTTTTAATATAATGATTTAACAGAAAGTAAAGTGAATATAGTAAATGCGATGATGGGAAATAGTAAATCGTATCTAATCCTGCAGAGAGAAGGGAATGGTGCAAACCTTTGGATATAGACGATTGAAGCCGTCCCGGAGCACTGCAGCTGAACATAATATATAAGTTGCAGCGGATGAAACCGTTTTCCTTAACCAAGTGATCGAAATCATGTTTCGATAACAAGGGTGGTACCGCGTAGATTTACGCCCCTTCAACAGAAGGGGCTTTTTAGTTTTTGAGGTTTTATGTACCATTAGTTTTTGATTCATACTGCAGGAGGAATATAATGAATAAGGTAGGACTTAATCAGCTAAGAAAATTATTTTTAAGTTATTTTGAAGGGAAGGGGCATCTAATACTTCCAAGTTCATCTCTGGTACCGAAATCCGATAAAAGTCTGTTATTGATAAACTCTGGCATGGCTCCCCTGAAGCCATATTTTACTGGTCAGGAAACCCCGCCAAATCGGCGGGTAGCCACCTGTCAAAAATGCATACGTACTTCGGATATAGAACTAGTAGGTCATACCGCAAGACATGGCACCTTTTTTGAGATGTTGGGAAACTTCTCCTTCGGAGATTATTTCAAAAAAGATGCTATCCAATGGGCTTGGGAATTTGTGACTGAGGTTCTTGGTCTACCCTCGGAAAGAATATGGATTACTATATATCTAGATGATGACGAGGCTTTTTCCCTATGGACGGAAAAGATCGGTGTTGAGCCTGAAAAAATTGTCCGTATGGGGAAAGAGCATAATTTCTGGGAAATAGGGGTAGGTCCCTGTGGCCCTTGTTCTGAACTGTATTTTGACAGGGGTGTTGAACATGGTTGTGGGAGTAGCGATTGTACTGTTGGTTGTGAATGCGATAGGTTCGTAGAATTTTGGAATCTTGTTTTTACCCAGTATAATAAGGATGATAAAGGAAATTACCATCCATTAGAACATCCAAGCATTGATACAGGGATGGGGTTAGAGAGGATCGCCGCCATAGTGCAGGATGTAGATTCTCTATTTGATGTAGATACTATAAAAAGAATTATGGAATATGTAAGTCATATTTCAGGGGTTGATTTCGGAAACAATAAAGAAACTGATATTTCGTTACGAATAGTAACCGACCATATTAGAAGTACAGTATTTATGATAGCAGATGGGATTCTGCCTTCAAACGAGGGAAGAGGTTATGTGCTCAGAAGGATTCTCAGGCGGGCTTCCCGTCATGGAAAGCTCCTGGGTATCCAAGATATGTTTTTGTCAAACTTAGCTCAGATAGTTATTAGAGAATCAGGGGAAGCTTATCCTGAAACAAAGGAAAAAAGAGAAACTATCCTTAAGATTATTCAGACTGAGGAGGAACGATTTAACGAAACCATAGATCAAGGTCTTTCAAAACTTAGAGAATATATAAATGACTTAAAACAACGAAACAAAAAGGTTATGGGCGGGGAAGAATCCTTTAGGCTATATGACACTTATGGATTTCCGTTGGATCTAACTAAAGAAATCTTAGAAGAAGAGGGGTTAAGGGTTGATGAGGAATCATTCAACCTCCTAATGAAAGACCAAAGGGAAAGGGCCAGGGCGGCACGCCATGAATCTGACTATATGGGTGCCGAAAATGCCATATCCTCTTTATTAGGCGAGGAAGATGTTACCCAGTTCAAAGGATATGAAACGCTACAGACTAAGAGCCGTATCGATGGCATTATTAAAGACGAAACAAGGGTTCAATCCGCCCATGCTGGCGACGATATATTAATCATACTAGACAGATCACCTTCCTATGCTGAAAGCGGCGGTCAAGTTGGCGATAAGGGCTTTTTGACAGGTAATAATCTGAAAATTCAAGTAGAGGATGTTTCTAAGATCCATGATAGCCATTTTCTACACAAAGGTAAGATTTTAGAAGGGAAAATTAATATTGGAGACGAGGTAGAGGCAAAGGTTGATATTAATTTGAGGAAATCAACGGCAAGAAATCACTCTGCTACCCATATTCTTCATAAGGCTCTTCGTGAGGTCTTGGGTCCCCACGTTTCACAAGCAGGGTCATTGGTCACCCCTACAAGGCTACGCTTTGACTTTTCACATTTTGCACCCTTAGCCAATGAAGAAATAGACAAGGTCGAAAGGATAGTCAATGAGAAAATAATGGATAGTATGCCTATCAAGGTAACAGAGACATCTTTTGAAGCCGCTAAAGAATTAGGCGCATTAGCTTTATTTGATGATCAATATGGTGATATGGTCAGGGTTGTTATGATGGGGGACTACAGCACAGAACTTTGTGGGGGTACACATATGACCAATACCGGTCAAATTGGGCTATTTAAGATTGTTAGTGAAACCGGGGTTGCAGCTGGAATTAGAAGAATAGAAGCCCTTACCGGGGAAGCTGCCCTTAACTGGTTAAAGGATCTGAATTCTTTAGTAAGTGGTGTTTCAGCAGTTTTAAAAACAGATCCAATCGGACTGGTTAACAGGGCCGAGGGCTTGATTATACAATTAAAAGAATATGAAAAGGAAATACACTCGTTTAAGAGGCAGCTTAGCCAAGGTATCATCGATAAAATCTTGTCCAAAAAAGAAAACTTGGATGGTGTTTCACTGGTAGCCGCCGCCCTAAAAGATCAAGATATGGACGGCCTACGGGAAATAGCAGATACTGTGAGGGACAAATTGGGATCTGTTGTCGTGGTGTTAGCTTCTGAGAAAGATGGAAAGGTTAATTTAGTGGCGGCAGCTACCAAGGATGTTGTATCAAGGGGAGTTCATGCCGGAAACCTTATAAAAGAGATAGCCAAGATTACTGGCGGGGGCGGAGGCGGACGACCGGATATGGCTCAAGCCGGTGGCAAGGATCCATCCAAGATTAAGGAGGCTTTAGCTAAGATCAAGGTTTTACTCGACCAACAGACGGGTAAATAATTTATAGGGTTTGGTTTGTTTTAAAACATATTATGAAATATAAAGGAAAGAGGGTATGTTTCATGGAACGTGATTTGCAGGCAACCATGAAGTTTAACATGGAAAAAGAGCTTAGTAAAACCCCAAAGGAGATTTTACTAAAAGTATATAGTGCCCTGCAGGAAAAAGGTTACGACCCTATTAACCAGATAGTCGGGTATATGATTTCTGGCGATCCCACTTATATAACCAGCCATCAAAATGCCAGAGCCCTTATACGCCGTCTGGAAAGGGATGAGCTGTTGGAAGAGTTGGTCAAATTCTACATTGAATCGAACCAGGGCAGATAAAGAAAGAAGGCATGGCTCCAGTAATGAAATACAATATTTTGGGGAATACCGGGATAAGGGTATCAAAGTTGTGCTTTGGGTCACTGACAGTTAGCCCGCTCCAAAAGAATTTATCCGTTGACGATGGAAAAGATCTAATATTGGCTGCTGCAAAATTGGGAGTTAATTTTATCGATACTGCTGACCTTTATGATAATTACCCAATTATAAAAAAGGCTTTAAAAGAATACCCGAACTTGGTGATATCTAGTAAATCCTATGCATATGACAATAAAACTGCTAAAGCAACTTTAAATAGGGCATTAAAAGGAATAGACAGGGATTATATAGATATCTTTCTTTTGCATGAGCAAGAAGGGCCTCTCACGTTAAAGGGACATTGGGAAGCCATTGAATACTT
>JAAYSJ010000031.1 GCA_012518395.1 Clostridiales bacterium | reverse complement strand
GTACCAGCCTCCAAAAAGCGGAACTATTAGCTGAGGCAAGAGCATCAAAACCGGGAGGGGGTGATAGTGTGGCTCTTAGAAGAGGGGATAAAAACTCTGAAGTGACTAAATTGCAACAGGATCTTATCAAACTAGGATATGGTAGTATCATGGAACCCCATGGGGCTGACGGCAGCTTTGGCCCAGCCACAGAAGCAGCTGTAAAGGCCTTTCAAGAAGATAACGGACTGCAGGTGGATGGGGTGGCAGGCCCCGCAACCCAAGGGAAAATCAAAGAGCTTCTAGAGAATATGGACGGCTCCGGAAAGGACTATAAAAAACTATATGAGGAAGCCAGCGCAAAGCTGGAACAAATAAAACGAATAATAGGTTAGCCACGCCGCGCCACGCCCATAGTGCACAGGCATAAAAAACCCCGGGATTTTCCCGGGGTTTCTATTTTATATTTTCAGACCTCAAACACAGGAGAACCGCCTCCCTGTGTTTTTTCTTGTACTTTTTCCTCTATGGTATTTATCTTTTGATTATATACACGTTTTAGAAATATCAGGGTCAATGCAAAGGCAACCACCTCAGCTATGGGAAATGACCACCATATCAAGTTCACATTCCCAAATAGGGACAAACCATAAGCAGCAGGCAGTAGTATTACTAATTGCCTGGTTATAGCATTCAGCAGACTTAAGGTTCCGTTGCCAAACGCCTGATAAACTGCACTTGAGACGATACTGACCGCAGCCATAATATAGCTTAGGCTAATAATGCGAAGAGCCGGTACCCCTATGGCCAGCATGTCCTCCGATGCATTGAACAGGGATAATATCCATCCCGGAAATATTTCAATCAATACCAGCCCAAGGGTCATGATGCCAAGGGCATAGATTATTCCCAATCGGATTATTTGTTTTAGCCTGTCCTTTTTCCCCGCGCCAAAATTGTACGCCACAATAGGTACCATACCGTTATTTAAGCCAAACACCGGCATAAATATAAAGCTCTGGAGCTTAAAGTAGGCACCAAAAACAGCTATGGCCGTGGATGAAAACTTCATCAGAATCTTATTTATCCCATAGGTAGTCAATGAGGTGATAGACATCATCAATATCGACGGAATCCCTACAACGTAAATATCTTTTATAGTCTTGGGATCTGGCCTAAATCCCTTTATCTTTACCGAAATCTCATTATTTACCCTATGGTTAAAGTAGATGGCAAGGATCGCCGCTGCTATCTGACCAATTATTGTCGCTACTGCCGCACCTGCTACCCCCATCTTGGGCGCTCCTAAAAGCCCAAATATCAAGATAGGATCTAATATAATATTGATAACAGCCCCGGCACCCTGGGTAATCATGGTGTAGAAAGTCTTACCCGTAGACTGAAGTAATCTTTCGAAGGTAATCTGTAAAAGCACTCCCAAAGAACCTATGCTTACAATGCTTAAATAGGCCACACCATATTCTATAATCTGTGCGTCTTTGGTCTGAGCCATAAAATATTTTCTGGAAAACAATATACCAAATACTAAAAACAGAGCATAAGTTAAAAAGCCTAGAAAGATACCATTACTGGCTGCACTGTTTG
>JAAYSJ010000030.1 GCA_012518395.1 Clostridiales bacterium | reverse complement strand
GCTATAAGCGTTTATCTGAACGCTATCTTATGATACATTAATTTCTAATGAACCGCCGTATACCGAACGGTACGTACGGTGGTGTGAGAGGACGCTGAATAAACTAATTATTCAGCTCCTACTCGATCTATTTCATCAGAAAACTCCATGTTCCGCCATAGCCTTATATCTTCTGTATCTTTCAACCGCATCCCGAGCAGATAGCTCAAACATATCTTCTGCTGACTCGGGGAATACGTTCATAAGCTGGGAATAGCGGATCTCACCATGTATATGTTCCTTATAATCTTTTTTAGGCTCCTTTGAATCCAGGGAAAAGGGGTTTTTACCTTCCTTCTTTAGATCAGGATTATATCTGTACAGGTGCCAGTACCCCGCTTCCACTGCTTTTTTTTCCTGCATAATGCTGGTACCCATACCGGTCTTTATTCCATGGCTGATACATGGGGAATATGCGATTATTAGAGAAGGCCCCTTATACCTTTCAGCCTCATTAATTGTCCTGATGGTGTGGTTCATATCCGCGCCCATGGCTATCTGAGCTACATATACATTTCCATAAGTCATTGCCATAAGCCCGAGATCCTTCTTCTTAGTTTTCTTTCCAGCGGCTGCAAGTTTAGCGATACAGCCTGCAGGAGTGGACTTGGAGCTTTGCCCACCCGTATTGGAATATAATTCGGTATCCATAACAAAGATATTTATATCATCCCCGGAGGCGACTACATGGTCTAATCCGCCATAGCCTATATCATAAGCCCAGCCATCGCCGCCTATGGCCCAGATCGACTTTTTAATTAGATTATCCTTTCCTTTCATAATCGCCTCAATTGTTTGATTATCTTTCCATTGGTAATCCTCCAGCAATTCCAAGATTCTCTTAGACGCCTTTTCCGACCCTTCACCATCCTCCATAACATTCAGCCAGTCCTGAAAAGCATCTTTTAACTCCTTTGGAATCGGCGAGTCCATCGCTTGATTCATCAATGTAGCTAATTTTTCCCTGCTCTGTTTGGTACCGAGGGCTATTCCATAGCCAAACTCAGCAGCATCCTCAAATAATGGATTTATCCAGGCAGGCCCTTTACCGTTCCAATTGGTAGTATAGGCTATGGAAGGGGCGGAAGCTCCCCATATTGAAGAACATCCCGTTGCATTTGAAATAATCATTCTTTCTCCAAAGAGCTGTGTCAAGAGCTTAATATAGGGTGTCTCCCCGCACCCTGGGCAGGCACCATTAAATTCCATGAGAGCACGCCTGAATTGACTGCCTTTAAGGGTTTTAGTGTCAGTTAGCTCGTCCTTCATTGAAACTGACATGGCAAATTCCCAATTATCCTCCTGCGCCCTTATTTCTTGGTCGGCGGGCTGCATCACCAAGGCCTTACCTTTGGCCGGGCAAACATCAGCACAATTTGCACACCCTGTACAATCCAAAGGGGATATCTGAACCCGAAACTGGAGATGATCAATGCCTCTGCCTGTAGCCTTCTTTGTCTCAAAGGTTGTAGGCGCCCTCTCTACCTCCTCCTCGTCTAAAAGGAAAAGTCTTATAGTGGCATGGGGGCAAACATATGAACATCTTCCGCATTGGATACATTTATCGATCTGCCACTGAGGCAGTATAGGTGCGATACCCCGTTTTTCAAAGGCCGTTGTGCCTAAGGGAAAGGTTCCATCTTCCATGCCTACGAATGCACTGACAGGAAGTTCATCACCCTCATGCCTTGCCATAGGTATTTGTACATTCTTTACAAAATCGGGTAGTTCATCTTCGCATAAATCATCTTCCACTTCTGTGCTCCATGCCTCGGGTACATCTACCTCTATCAGCGCCTCTATAGATTTATCTACAGCATTTTTGTTCATTTCAACTATGTCTTGCCCTTTCCTGCCGTACATATCCTCTATAGACTTTTTAAGATATTCCAAGGCTTTATCAATAGGGATTACCTTTGCTAATCTAAAGAATACACTTTGCATTACCATATTGATTCTATTGCCCAAACCTGCCTCTGAAGCAATTTTCATGGCGTCTATAATATAAAATTTTATGGCATTATCGGCTATATACTTTCTCATATCGGCGGATATGTGCTCCTTTAGTTCATGAACCGACCATGTGCAATTAAGCACAAAGGTTCCTCCATGTTTTAAACCCTTTAAGAGGTCATATTGATAGACATAGGATTGGTTATGACAGGCTATATAGTCAGCATTGTACACCAAATAATGGGATCTTATAGGCTTTGATCCAAACCTTAAATGGGAGATGGTGGTTCCGCCGGATTTTTTACTGTCATAGGAGAAATACCCTTGAGCGTACAGATCCGTGTTATCGCCGATAATCCTTATAGCAGTTTTATTAGCACCCACTGTGCCATCGGAACCCAAACCCCATATCTTGCAACTAATTGTTCCTTCGGGTGACGTAGTAATTGTTGCCTCTTCAGGCAATGACTTAAAGGTAACATCATCTTTAATTCCTATCGTAAAATCGTCCTTTGGAGTATATAACCCTAAATTTCTATATACCGACAAGATTTGTGAGGGTACTGTATCCTTGGAAGAAAGCCCATACCTGCCTCCTACGATCATTGGGGAGTCTTTTGTGTTTTTAAATGCTTTGACCACATCCAAATACAGGGGCTCCCCCGGTGCCCCCGGTTCCTTGGTCCTGTCCAAAACAGCGATTCTTTTGACCGTTGAAGGAATAGCCTCCAGAAAATGTTTTTCTGAAAACGGTCTATACAGATTTACCTTTATAGCTCCCACTCTTTCACCCTTAGCGGTAAGATAATCCACAACTTCAAATATAGTACCGGTAACGGAAGCCATGGCAACAATAATATATTCTGCATCTCTGACCCCATAATAGTCATAAAGCCCATATTTTCGACCTGTAATAGAATGTATACCATTCATATAGCCCAGAACTATATCGGGTACCGCATCATAGAAGGTATTGACACCCTCCCTTTGCTGAAAATAAATATCCGGATTCTGGGTTGTTCCCCTGACGACAGGGTGCTCAGGATTTAGTGCCCTATTCCTAAATCTCTGGATGGCATTATAATCTACCAGCCCCTTTATATCCTCATAAGCTATAACGTCGACCTTTTGATATTCGTGGGAGGTTCTAAAACCATCAAAAAAATGGATAAAGGGAATTCTCGATTTTATTGCGGCCAGGTGTGAAACAAATCCAAAATCCATGGCTTCCTGAGCATTACTGGAAGCTAGTAACGCCGCACCCGTCTGGCGACATGCCATTACATCCTGATGATCACCGTATATAGACAGTGCATGGGCTGCAATGGATCTGGCACTGACATGCAAGACCCCTGGCAAAAGCTCGCCCGCCATCTTATAAAGGCTTGGGATCATCAATAAGAGACCCTGGGAGGCGGTATATGTAGATGCCAATACCCCGGACTGGAGGGCACCCCTCATTGCAGCGGCAGCACCTGCTTCCGACTGCATTTCAACTACACTGACTTCCTGGTCAAATATATTCTTTTTCCCATGGGCCGACCATTCATCAACGCCTTCCGCCATGGGCGTGGAGGGGGTAATGGGAAATATGGATGCAACCTCTGTAAGGGCGTAGGACGCATATGCCGCAGCGTTATTACCGTCCATGGTCTCTACTGATTTGGTCATATAAATGCTCCTTTAATTTCATTAGTATTTGCTGTAACTTTCTCCTGGCGAGTTTTCTATCCGCCTGTCTTTACCAATTATTATCTTGTACAAAATCCCGGATACATATTCAAATAAACATTTACCTAATATATCGTTGCATAAAGCTTATGTGGATCCCCATAATCCACATATCGACACTAAATACAGGGTGAGGATATTTTTCACTCCATAAGGCAAAAATAGGCCTATAAAGCTTACTATCTCGGCAAAAATGTACTGATTTATGGAGGAAAACAATGAATATAGCCAAATATAAGAATTTTGATAAGCCCCCAGAATCCTTTTGGGTGGCGTCTACAGAACATACGAAGTATCGTCCATTAGATACTGATATAGAGACAGATATCTTGATAATAGGTGGAGGGTTGGCGGGTCTTTCTTGTGCATTCCAGTTATTGAATCAAGGGTTTCAGATCGCTGTGCTTGAAGGAAACCGAATACTAAATGGAACTACAGGCCATACGACTGCCAAGGTAACTTCCCAGCATGGCCTTATCTATAGCAAGATCCAAGGCCAGATGGGGCATGAATTAGCCCAACAATATGCTGACGCGAACCAATGGGCTATTCAGGAAATTAAAAGATTATCTGAAGAATATAGCATAGATTGTGATTTTGTTAATGAGCCAGCGTTTAATTATACTCAACAGAACAAAAATTTAAAGAAAATAAATGACGAAGTAGAGGTGGCTTCGAGTCTTGGCATTAAAGCTTCATTTGTCAACGCAATTCCCTTTAACCTGACCATTAAGGGCGCTGTACGATTTGAGGATCAAGGTAGGTTCCACCCAATCAAATTCGGACAGGCTTTAGCAAAATACGCAAGCGAACATGGAGTTCAGATATTTGAAAAGAGCAGAGTTGTCCATATTGAAGAAAACAGTGGCTATGTTGTTACTACCGCCCAAGGTAAAAGGGTTACAGCCAAAAAAGTTATTATTGCAACTAATTATCCCTTTTATAATAAGCATGGAGCGTATTTTGCCAGGATATATTCTGAAAGGGCATACGCCCTAGCCATAAAGGCAATAGAAAAGTTTCCTGGGGGTATGTACATTAATGTGGACAACCCTGCCCGTTCACTGAGAAATCAGGATACAAAGGATGGAGAATTAATATTGGTTGTAGGTGAACACCATAAAACCGGCCAAGGCAGATCTACGGTACGGCATTATGAGGCATTAGCAGACTTCGCCGACAGCCTATTTACCGTGGAAGATATACCCTATCGCTGGTCCACCCAGGATTGTATGACTCTGGACGGTGTTCCTTATGTAGGAAACTATACCTCCAATACCCCTAACCTCTATATTGCTACCGGTTTTCAGAAATGGGGCATGACCAACAGCATAGTTTCTTCTGCAATCTTAAAAGATTTGATAGTAACCGGTAAAAGCCCATGGCAGGATATCTATAACCCATCCCGCAAGACCCTGGCAGCTTCAGCAAAAAACTTTATAGTCGAAAATATTAATGTAGCTGAACAGCTTATAGATGGCAAGCTATCCCAGCTACCAGGCAGAGGCGATTTTAAGCCTGGTGAAGCAAAGATTCTAAGGGTTAAAGGTAACAGAATTGGGGTTTTTCGAGACAGGCAAGGTGATTTCCATATAGTCAACACCACCTGCACCCATATGGGATGTGAGCTAAATTGGAATTCTGCTGAATCAACTTGGGATTGTCCATGCCATGGCTCCAGGTTTACTTATGATGGGCAGGTTCTATCAGGTCCCGCTGCAGAGCCTTTAAAGGCTAACAATGATGTTAATACTATAGAAAAATTGTTCACCGAAGATTTCTAATCCGGAAATTATCCTTTCCCTACAGGATCTTCTTTGCTTCCTCTAGGGCACAGTCATAATCTGGGTGTTCGGTTACTTCCCTTACATATTCTATATATTTTACTACGTTATCCTTATCCAATACGACTACGCCTCTGCTAAGGAGCCTTAACTCCTCTATGACAAACCCATAGTTCATACCAAATGAAAGATCCCTATGATCGGATAAAGTAATAACCTTATCTATTCCTTTGGCTACACAAAACCTTTCTTGTGCAAAAGGCAGGTCAACGCTTATAGTTAGTATGAGGATATCCCCTAGTTCCGCCGCAGCTCTATTGAATCTAACAGTCTGCGCCTCACATACTCCAGTATCCAGGGAGGGGACTATGCTTATTATCTTAATTTTATTACCTGCATCCTTTAAAGAGTAAGGTTGAAGGTCTTGTGTTAGGACGATAAAATCCCTTGCCCTATCCCCTACCTTGATCTCCCTTCCAATTAGGGTGACAGGTTCGCCCTTCATTGTTACCAAGCCTGTTCTTTTTTCTAACATTTCTTTCCCCCCAACGAGTGATTAAATTTCTAAACAATTTAGCCTTGAAATATAACTACCCTTAAAAAAATAGCTTAAACTTTATTATTAAGCTATTCACCGTATTTCTCCTTCAGATTGATTCAACCCCCAGTCCTTGGGTTAATATATAATTATAAAGTCTTATATATTAAGGAGTGTTTTTAATGGCAAAATCAAAGGTACAGGGTAAATTAATAGGCAATATGGGTTTTGAAATGACTTTAGATGGCCATCGCTTTGTGACGGATGCTTCAGAAGAGAATGGTGGGAATGACTTAGGGCCAAGGCCAAAACAAATGCTATTGGCAGGGCTTATAGGCTGTACCGGTATGGATGTAATGTCAATGCTTACGAAAATGAGGTCGAAACCAAAGGATTTAATCATAGAGGTTGAAACCGATGTTACCGATGAACACCCAAAAGTCTATAAAGATATTCACCTGGTTTACAGGTTCAAGGGAGAAGGGCTATCAAGAAAGAATATTGAAAAAGCAGTATCCTTGTCTCAAGAAAAGTACTGTGGGGTTAGCGCTATGCTAAAGGAGGCCACCCCCGTGACCTATGAGATAGTCGTAGAAGAGTAAAAAATGTTTCTTCGCCCTTGCCCAAAGATGGATATTGATATAATATAATATGTTGGAAGGACAAACCTTAACCATACATTGAAAAATCAAATTATAAGGAGAGTATTTACAAATGAAGCTTGAAGGAAAAGTAGTAATCGCACAAGGTGGCGGCCCGACAGCAGTAATTAACCAGTCTTTGGTCGGGGCTGTACTGGAATCCAGAAAATTTCCACAAATCACACAAGTATACGGTGCAGTCAACGGAGTAGCAGGCATCGTTAATGAAGACTTCCTTGATCTGTCCCAGGAAACCACCTATAATCTTGAACGTGTTGCCAACACCCCCTCGTCAGCATTATCATCAACAAGGGAAAAACCTGATGAAGCTTATTGTAAGGAGATATTTAATGTCTTTAAAGCCCACGATGTAAGATACTTTTTCTATATCGGGGGAAATGATTCTTCTGACACTGTCAGAATAGTAAATGAGCAAGCTAAGGTTGCTAACTATAACCTGAGAGCAATACATATTCCCAAAACCATTGACAATGACCTTATGGTTAACGATCATACTCCTGGGTATGGTTCAGCTGCCAGGTTCGTTGCCCAATCTTTCATGGGTATAAACCTGGATAATAGGGCATTACCTGGAGTCCACATTGGGGTCGTCATGGGACGACATGCCGGGTTCTTGACAGCCGCTGCTGCTATTGCCCAAAAATATCCCGATGATGGGCCTCATCTGATATATCTGCCTGAGAAAGCGTTTAAAGCTGAAGACTTCTTACAAGACGTAAAGAGTGTATACGATAAATATGGGAGATGTATCATAGCTGTTTCCGAAGGAATACAGGATGAGAACGGGGAGCCTATTATTACTAGGCTGGTAGAACGCGAAGAGGACGCCCATGGAAACGTTCAGCTATCAGGCACAGGGGCTCTTGGGGATCTTCTATCCCAGCTTATTAAAGACAAGCTAAACATCGGCAGGGTTAGAGCCGATACCTTTGGATATTTGCAAAGGTCCTTTGTTGATTGTGTATCCGATGTAGACCAGCATGAAGCGAGAGAAGTAGGCGAAAAGGCTGCTCAGTTTGCCGTAGGACATAATGTTGATGGGTCTATAACCATTCACAGGGTAGGTAACTACGCTGTTGACTACAGGTTAACTGACCTTAAAGAAATCGCGGCAAAAACCAAATTGATGCCCGACGAATTTATCAACGCTAGGGGTAATAATGTAACAGATGCGTTTAGGTCTTATGTGGTTCCGCTGTTGGGTTCCGATATGCCGGATGTTAGTAGACTTGTAGCTCCCCAGGCTAAAAAAATTCTTAAGAAATAAAACTGCAAGGCGGGAATATCCCGCCTTTTCTTTATCCTGTTGGATTACATCCTGTGATGTATTATATATCTCTTGGCAAACCCCATCTTTATTATCAACCTTTAATTTCTTCCAATCCCTAATATATCCCTTATTACTTCCCCTGCGATAATAAGCCCAGCCACAGATGGTACAAAGGATATACTTCCGGGTACCTGCCTTCTTGCATTGGGTCTTACTTCTGTTTCCGGCGTATGAACCTGGATACCGTCGTCCACACCATTATCCCTTTCCATGGGAGCCCTTTTTAATGGCGGCTCTTTTGAATATACTACTTTGAGGGAATCCACCCCCCTTTTTCTTAGTTCATACCGCATAACCTTTGCTAATGGACACATGCTTGTCTTATATATATCCGTGACTTCAAATCTTGTGGGATCCAATTTATTACCTGCCCCCATACAGCTTATTATTGGGGTTCCCGATTTCTTTGCTTCTTTGATTAAAACTATCTTTGAAGATACAGTATCTATGGCATCAACTACATAATCATATTCGGCAAGGTCAATTTTATCAGCATTTTCAGCAGAATAAAATACTCTATCGGCCTGAACTTTTGCCTCCGGATTAATTTCCAATATCCTGTCCTTCATTATTTCAACCTTATATTCCCCTACTGTCTTTGTGGTGGCTATAAGCTGTCTATTAATATTTGTCAAACATACCTTATCATTATCAAATATAGAAATACCCCCTATACCACACCTGGCCAGAGCCTCTACGGTAAAAGAACCGACCCCTCCTATTCCAAATACTGCCACTGTAGCTTTCTTTAATCTGTCAATTCCCTTTGCTCCCAATAAGAGCTTGGTTCTGTCAAATGCATTCATCCTCTACCCCCCACATTCCGGATATCCATATCAGTCTTGATTGAATGATTTAGAAAAAAGTCCGTTAGACTATCTACACTTTTCTGGGTAGTCGCCCAGGATGTAACTATACGTATTATGCTTTTGTCTTTATCTATACTTGATTGGATGGAATAAAGAAAGGATTTCGACAATTCCCCTAATAAATCGTTTGGAATAATAGGGAATAATTGATTGGTACAGGGTGGCATATAGAAAGAATAACCACACCTTTCTAATATCGTAGCAATCTTCCCGGACATACTATTGGCATGGCTAGCAAGTTCAAAAAATAGATTGTCCTGAAACAGACCCTCAAATTGTATGCCCATAATAAAGCCCTTAGCCAGGAGGGCTCCCCTTTGCTTTATCAGATATCTAAAGTCTGCCTTTAATTTTTCATTGGAGATTATCAGTGCTTCACCCAATAAGGCTCCATTTTTTGTTCCACCTATATAAAATACATCCGTCAGTTGGCATATGTCAGCCATAGTTAAATCATTTGGTGCAGCTGTCAGGGCAGAACCCAAACGGGCACCATCCAGGAACAGTATCAGTCCATTTTTTGTGCATATTTTCCGAATTTCCTTCAATTCTTTCCTGGTATAAATTGTTCCTAATTCAGTAGCATTTGAAATATAAACCATCTTGGGCTGTACCATATGCTCGTCACAATGATAATCCAAAATCGATTGGATCGACTCTGGGGTCAGCTTACCGTCAACAGCAGGTGCAACTGCTACTTTATGTCCTGTAGCCTCGATAGCTCCTGTCTCGTGGACGTTTATATGTCCGGTATCTGCTGAAATTACACATTGATGAGGTCTTAAAAATGCTGATACAACTAATAGATTTGTAAGGGTACCCCCTGGAATATAATGAATATCTGCATTGTCGTTATCAATAAGCCTTTTTATATATTCTTTGGACTTCTCTGTATGAGTATCCAGTCCATATCCTATGTTCTGTTCCAGATTCGATTTTAGAAGCAGTTCCAATATCCTAGGATGGGCACCTTCACTATAATCATTCATAAAGCTATACATGTTCGTCCCCCCTGTTACTCTATTCATTCTATTAACGATTATTATTTCAATTGCGCCTATCTTAGAAAAAGTAATTTTGCAGTAACTTCCGGATTAGCGCAGCAATTTATTCTATGTATGAAATCCTTTGATCAAATGCCTGATTTATACTAAGACCCAACTTTTTCAAATAATACATCTATATTACCGCCGCATACCATACCCAGACTTCCCCCTTCATTTAACCTGCAGTTTATGCTGCTGCTTCTCAACAGCTTTTTGGATCTTGTAATTGCCTCATGTTCCAGACTACCTCCGCCTATAGTGCCAAGAACCAAACCGTCATCCAGGACTAGCATTCTGCTTCCTATTCCTGCGGGCGAAGACCCCTTCTTTTCAATTACTGTAACCATTACGCCTTTCGTATCCTCGTATAGCAGCTTATTGTAGACATCTTCAGGCAAGCGATGCAGCTTTTTCATACTCTTGACCCTGATGATTTCCCCAAATATACTGACAGCAATCTCAGCTGGGGTTTTCGCCCCTATATCCAGCCCTATGGGAGAATGCAGGTATCCGACTTGTTCTTTTGAAAAGCATTCTTGAAGGGTTCCCTTGGTTTTTGCAGCTTTGGTTTTGCTCCCAATCATGCCTATATAATCTGCACTGTAATTGAGGATATGGGATGCGTAGGCCTCATCATACATATGCCCCCTTGTCACGATTATATAATATGAGTTAGCCTTGTCTGGGATATTTTCCTTAAATTCTTCTGGTTCCATACAAAACACTTCATCTGCCTCGGGGAATCTCCCTCTATTGGCATACTCTGGTCTATCATCTGCAACGATTACATAAAACCCCAACATTTTTCCTATTGATACCAGGGGCAAGGATACATGCCCACCGCCCATGATAACAAGTCTAGGGGCTTTTACTAGGAATTCAACTAAAACATCTTCCCCACCGATGATTATTTTTTCCAAGGATTTGATAGAATTAGGCAGAATCCATTTATCAAAAAAGGCCTGCGTATCTAGCGAATCACAACTAATCCGCCCATCAGGATGCCAAAAGCATCTGCAACCTGCATTAGTCCCTGTTAGGATGATAGCCGTCCTTACGTGACCATAATCCCTTATTATTGTAGCGATTTTATGATATAGCTGGTTTTTCCTTGCCATATACTATAGGATCCTTTGATGACCTATTATTCAAATAACCCAAGCAAAAATATGCCCGCCATTATAATAGCTATTATAATGTATTGCTTGTATCCCAACTTTTCCCTTAAAAATATCCTGCCCAGTATCACGGAAACTATGCTATACGAGGCAATCATGGGCGCAACAACAATGGAATTAGTATCCAGAGCATATACATAGAAAAACTGCCCTACAGTTTCAAAAACTGCAGCCAGTGCTTTATCTTTATCCCTAAAGATATTAAACTTTATTTTTTTAAAGGCCCTAAGATATATCAGCACTAAAATACCGCAGAATAAAAAGGTTAATTCATATGAAATCAATGCCTCTTCCGGGCTCATGAGTTTGCTCAGGTAGACGTCATCAAGAAAAGTGCCCAATGCATCAACGATAGCATACAATAGCGGAAAAATAAGGGCTATTGCACCAAGTTTATGTCTTGCTCCACCTCTGTTATCTTCTGTATTTTGCTCTGCCTTGGCTATATTTTTCTGGGCAATAGAAATTGCAACCAAACCAAAAGTGATCATAGTTACTGCGATTAGTTGCCAAGTACCCATAGTCTTTTTTAAAACGATAAATGCAAGTATTCCCGCTATTGCCCCTGAAGTATTGCTTATAGGCGAATTGATAGATACCTGAAGATATCTAAGGCCTGCATAGCCCAGAGTCATAGATAGTATATACATAGACGATACCGGGATGTATTTTACAACATTAAAAAAATCATATTTCCAGCCCATCTTATTAAGCTCGAATATAGCCTGGATCCCCATAACCAGGCCTACCATAACGGCAATTTTTAAATGACTATATCTATCTTCAGGATCAGTACCTTTTTTGTAGAAGACATCCGCAATCCCCCAAAAAAGTATGGTTATTATTGCACTTACATACCAAGAAAATATCATAACAGTTACCTTTTTTCAAACCTGACTTTGCGAGTATCTTCCTCTAAGCCAGTCGGGGTGCTCAAAGGCCCGTATAATTCCGGTCTTCTCGTTTTAATCCACCATTTCCCTGTAGAGATCTCAATTAAATCAAAATCTAATTGGGAAACTACCATATCATCGCCTGCCTTCCAGGTCTCGGCAAGAATATCCCCATAGGGATCAATTATCATAGCATTACCCGTTCTAATTTCGTCATCGTCTTCCCCTATCCCATTGCTGAATATGATAAAGACTCCATTATCATGAGCCCTGGTTGGCAGCCATCGCATAAGCCACCCCCGGCCTTTCATACCTTTTAATTCACTTTCTATTGCTTCCGGGTCGTTGTGCCGGTTCCGCCAAAGGTTTTTATCCACCAAACCCATAGTCTTAGGGTCAGGTGAATCACATCCTCCAGTTTGGTGGGGTGCAAGAATTATCTGTGCCCCCATTAAGGCATTGATCCGTACGTTCTCATTAATATTATTATCATAGCAGGTAAGGACACCGACTCTGCAGCCAAAGGGTGTATCAAACACCGTATACTCAGAACCGGATTCCATATGTTCACTTATAAAGGTATGGATCTTTCTATGATTCCCGTAGGTTCCATCAGGCATCGCTACATAATACGAATTGTACAGCTTGCCCTCATTATCAATCTCGATTAAGCCCACGCCTATTATAATATTATATAGTTGTGACAATTCCATGATATACTTTGGCGTTTCGCCCTCAGGGATTTGTTCTGCCAAGTCTACCAACCTCTGCCGGGGCAGTTTTCTCAAAAACCAATATCCAGTGATACAGCATTCAGGGAATACAACAATATGGGCTCCCTCATCTGCCGCTTTTCTAGTGTAATACTCCACCTTTTTTAGATTTTTCACCTTGTTACCATTAATATGTTCCATTTGAACCGATGCAACTTTTATAGCCTTATTCAAAATTTTACCCCCTATTATCCAATTTGCACTTTGTAAAAGGAAATCCTCCAATTACCTGTTTGTATAGCAGCGAATATATCCCCATTGCCATAATTACTATGCAATCTTCACTAATAATACCCAAGTTTTAATAGTTTGTAAAGCACGAGGGATCGTTTCATAGCACCTTTACTCTCAAAGTCTAATCAAAATCTATACTATCTTTTAATCCCTAATGGCACTATAATATTGTTAAGTAACACCATACTTTCAATATCTTTCTCTATAAAGGAGCCAGTTTTATATGACTTTGGAAAAGAAACAAAGATGGGAAAAGCTGCGGTTTAGACCCGCTATAGCCTTAATTTTATTAATCGCCCTATTAGTTGGCTGTAATGCGACCCAAGGGATATATGCTCCTGAAGCAGCTAATGTGGGAACACCCCATAATGTCGATGCAAACATTGATGACATTAGCAATATAAGTAGTGATATAGACAAACATGAAGATGTTAGGACAAATAATAAAGATGGTGTAACAAATTTTGATGGCGATTCCACTATTAGGGAGCCTGAAACTATTAGTTTGACGATATCCGCCACCGGTGACTGTACACTGGGCATAAACACCAATATGGGTTATCAAGGTTCTTTTGATGAATATTATGATCTTTATGGTCCCTCGTATTTCTTTGAGAATGTTGCGGAGATATTCTCAAATGATGATTTTACTATTGCCAATCTGGAAGGTCCCCTTACCTATTCTACTGATAAACAAGCAAAGGTTTTTAACCATAGGGGAAAGCCCAAGTACGCAGACATCCTAAGACTAGGTTCAATAGATGCAGTCTCCCTTTCAAATAATCATACCTTTGATTATGGCGTTTCAGGTTATGAAGACACCCAAGCCGCCCTAACAGAGTCGGGAATTGCCTGGGCCAGTGACGGGTTCTATGGGATTTATGAGGTAAAAGATATCAAGATAGGTTTTGTCTCAGTAGACGAACACTATAACGGCCCTATGGTGGAGGCATGGCTTGAATCAGGTATTGCAGAACTTCGCAAACAAGGTGCTTCATTGTTTATCGCAAGCGTTCATTGGGGGCCCTCAGAAAATGAGAAAACCTCAAAGGTGGACGAATATCAAGTTCAGTTGGGTAAAAAATGTATTGACTTAGGATACGACCTTGTAATAGGCAATCACGCTCATGTACTTCAAGGGATAGACAAGTACAAGGGTAAGTATATTATATATTGCCTGGGTAATTTTTGTTATGGCGGAAGCAAGAACCCTTTGGATAAGGATAGCGGTATATTCCGCCAGACTTTCACATTCATTGATAGCGAACTGCAAAAAGACGATAACATTCAGTTTATTCCCTGCAGTTCCTCTTCGCACTCGGACAGGAATGATTATAAGCCTACGGTAGTTACCGGAAATGAAGCACAAAGAATTATTGCTAAGATAAATGTATATTCAGCCCCATATGGAGTTATCTTTAACGCTGAAGGATACGCCACAGAAATAAATCTAACGGATAAGCATAAAGCAGACGCGTACTATGGAATTTTTACTAAATTTATCGAAAAAAACAGGCTTGACAGGGGTATTGAACACTTAGGCATTGATTTATCCGAACTTAACCTCAACGAAACAACTTATTTGGAAAGCCTGTTGACAACATGGGCAGGTAGTTCGGATATAGATCTTTTTATTGGCACAAAAACACAGTTAATTGATAGAGGCTTTCATAATCATTTATATAATGGAACAGGAACAATACTTATATTTCATGAACCCCGGTGGCAAAATTTGCAATTGGAATGTAATATGATAAAATTAAAATCCCTCCAAAATTATATAAAAGAAAAATATATCGCTGCCTTTAGTAACGACTATTGGGAAGTGCAACGGGGTACCTATATACAAAAATGAGATATATTCAGAATCTTGCCCGGTTGAACGGTTGCATGTGATGTTATCGTATACATGAATCAAGGAAAACGTTTTGCATTATAGTATCCGAATGTAAGATGACAATTACGCAGCTGATAAAGACTCTATTATCGTAGGATCAACATAACCGTTATTTAATTTAAAATATATTGAAGCCTGGAGAAATTAAAGTATGGAGTTGAAAAAATGGGGTTTAATAAATATTTGATATCAAACAAAATCTTAAAAGGATTATGTTTTCTATTAACCCTCCAGTAGCATATCTTTACATAAAATTTGGACATTTAGAATTAAAAATATCTAGTTGAGCATACTTTTATTAGCCTTATTGAAAGGAAGTTGAAATATGGATAAGAAAACAAAAGCCCTAGCAGTCAATCAAAATGATAAAAGTAATCAACTTGACCAGTTCTATGAACAGAATACTGGAGCAGACAGCTTTATGACCAGTGATTCGGGGTATAAGATCACCGACGACAGTCAAAGTTTAAAGGCAGGCAAGCGGGGTCCTTTATTGCTCCGCGATACAAATTTCTATAGAAAACAATCCCGCCTTAATCGTGAGCGCATACCCGAGAAAGTAGTTCATGCCAGAGGTTTTGGCTTGTATGGTGAATTTGAATTAACTAAGTCCATGGCCGATTACACCGTCGCAGATTTTTTGCAAACCCCGGGCACTAAAACCCCTGTTTTTACCCGCTTCTCAAATTTTATTGGCAGCAAGGGCTCAAAAGATACAGCAGTGGACATCCGTGGATTCGCAGTTAAATTCTATACACAAGAGGGCAATTACGATATGCTTTCACTTCAATTCCCCGTGTTTATCCTGGCGGATGCTATAAAATTTATGGATGTAACCCATGCCGTTAAGCCGAACCCGATTACTGATGTCCCCCAAGCGACAGTTGCCCATGATGATTTCTGGGATTATGTAGCCAGCAACCAAGAGTCTGCCCATATGGTTATGTGGCTTATGTCTCTAAGGGGTCGCCCAAGAAGCTGGCGAATGATGGAAGGATATCCTATCAATGCTTTTAGGCTTATTAACGCGGATGGCAAATCAACTTTTGTGCGGTTTGTATGGAAACCTAAGCTAGGAGTTCATTCTATAACACTGGAGGAAGCCAACATTATTGGTGGGATAGATCCGGATTTTCACCGCAGGGATATGATCGAAGCCGTTCAGAAAGGCATGTTTCCTGAGTATGATCTGGGTGTCCAGTTAATACCTGAAGAAGACGAATTTAAGTATGATTTTGATGTTCTGGATGCAACAAAACTATGGCCTGAAGAAACTATACCAGTTGAAATAATCGGTAAGCTAACTTTAAATCGTTTAGTCGATAATTTCTTTGCAGAGGAAGAACAATCATCCTTCGACCCCGCAACTTTAGTCCCTGGTATTGAATTTTCTAATGACCCTGTCCTGCAAGGGCGAGCATTTGCATATCGTGATACGGACTATCACAGACTTGGAACGGCAAACATTAACGAGATTCCGGTAAACAGGCCAATATGTGACGTTAATACCAATCATCGAGACGGCTATTCAAAATATCGAATTGATGTGGACGGTATGAATTTTCATAGAAACACCCTTGCTAATAACGCCCCTACCGAAACACCATTAGATAAAGGTGGATATATGTACTATCCCACAAAGGTGGAAGGCAATGTCACCAGGGAGTTTCCAAGTGATTCTTTTAGCGATTATTTTTCACAGGCTCGGCTGTTTTGGAATAGCTTGGCACCTTTTGAGCAAAAGGATCTCGTTGATACCTTCGTCTATCATTTACAATACGTTAAAACCAAAGAGGTTCGACAAAGGAATGTGGATATGTGGGCGAATGTAGATACCGATATGGCAAACACTTTTGCAGACAATCTTGGCATTTCAAGACCCCAGGGCTCCCATGTGGATGAGTCAAGAAATTCTCCGGCAATAAGTATGGCAAATACCCCGCGCTCTGCTGCCACACAAAAGGTTGCTGTTCTCATTGGGGACGGATACAATAGCCCCGAGGTAACCGGGGTACTGAACGCACTGAGAGTGAACGATGTATTTATTGACGTTATTGGTGAAAAATTGGGTGCGGTTACAGCGGGCGATGGCAGCCAGCTTGAGGTTGGGGAAACCATTAAAACGAAATTGCCTGTATTATATGATGCAGTCTATATAGTAGGGGGTAATGCAGTAAACCAAGGTGAATTTAATAAAAAGGTCATGGAATTTTATGATGAGGCGTTCAAACATTATAAGCCCATCGGAATCGCATCGACCGGGGAATCCTTTGTTAATCTGCCCAAAGATGATAATCTCAGTGGGATAGTATCCGCCGCAAATAGCGATAAGTTTGCTGATGATTTCATTGCGGCAATAACCCAAAAACGTTTTTGGGATAGGGTGGCTTATTGTTAGGAGATCAGCCCTTGAGGTATCCCTTTCTTAAATAGTCTAATTTCGTAAGAGAGCCCTATGTAGATTGTAGGGCTCTATATAAACTCCTTATAATTTTTTCTTATTAAAACGATAATAAATTATTCAATTACCTTTTCCCCCATCATCTCAATAAGCTCTAATACTTTGGCTTCCACTTTATTAAGGTCTTCGTCCTTTGGCGCACCTGCAAACTCCACAGAGTCAATAAGATTCCACTTCATCTTATTTCTTTCGATTATTTCACTTAGCTCTTTCTCTGCACCGCCGGACCATCCATATGACCCAAGCCTAAATGCTAGCTTACCCGTAATCCTCTTTCTGCCAACCTCACTCAAAGCCGCAGCGACCGGCGGAAAAAGCTTGTACTCATAAGTAGGCGCTGCAATAACTATCCCTGCAGATTTAAAAACAGTTGAAACCATTTCACTGTCACTTTCCAAGGGCATTTCCAGCTTGTTGTATTTAACACCTTCCCTTTGTAGTATGCCTTCGATGTAATCAACTGCTTTTGCAGTCATCCCATACATGGATCCCCATAATATAGTGATTTCATTCTTACCTGCTCCCATAGCATATAAAGAGAACCTAGAATAATCATCTATAATTTTTTGGGGATTCTTTCTATAAACAGGGCCATGACCAGGCGCTATAATGCTAACTTCCAACTCTTCCGCTTTGTCTATCGCCTTTCTCAAACTAGGTGTAAAGGTTGCCATTACGTTTGAATAGTACCTTATTCCTTCAGATTCAAAGAAGTCGGTCTCTTCTGGTGTCAGTTCATCGTCAAAGGTATGATCCCCCATCCTACCAAATGCCCCAAACATATCACATGAGAAGAGAGCCTTTGTAGATCTTTCAAAGGTGTACATGGTATCTGGCCAGTGAACATTTGGTACTGGGTGGAAACTTAATACCTTACCTTCTCCAAGATCTAGGGTATCCCCCTCTTTTACAATTCTTATATTCTCTTCACCATAAAAAGAGGTTACCATCTTTGCAGCCTTTTCAGTACATATTATTGTGAGATCTTCCTTAATTCTTCGGAAATTTGAAATCCAACCGGAATGATCTGGTTCCATATGATTAACAATCAGATAATCTATATTTTGGGGTTCAATACCTATTTCTTCTAAGTTTCTATAAAGGGTTTCAGGTATCCCATCCCAACCAATTACACCATCAATTATAGCAGTCTTTTCCCCTTGGACTATATAGGTGTTGAGGGTTACTCCATTTGCAATCTCCCAAATACCCTCGAATAGTATGTCCTCAACGTTCATAGTAAGCATATGTATTCCGTCTGCAACTTTCAATTTCCTCATAACTTATCCTCCCCGAATTTATAGTATCATATATTTTTTACCCACAATTAGGCTCTATATAACGAAAATCAAGGAAATCCAGTTTAAAAAGACAATGAATCCAATATACTTCTTTGAACCTTGTAATTTTTCCATCAAACGTTTATTAATTATGTATTCCTTTTCCCCCTTCTTCCTTTGTCTTTGTAGCTTTCAATTCCATGCTGAATAGTTAGGATTGGGTGATGAAAGATCATTCTGGGGCCACTATAGCGCATAACCTCCTTTATCCTAACCCTCATATCTTTTTTAAAACAATGGATCCTACAGCTTTTGCAAAAGGTCTTAGTCTTCATAAAAGGGCACTTGTCCACTCTCATATTTGAATAGGCCATAAGTTCCTTGCAGTCATTGCAGTAGGCCTCAGGGCTGTGTTTCATACCCCTGCAGTATATTTTTATCATTAAATTAACTATATGTTTCTCATGTTCCCTCTTATCATCTATGATCTCATCCTTATCTTCAATCTGTTTACGTCCTGTCTGTTTTTGCATAATATGCAGACCCCCCAAGTTCCGCTTTAATAGCCTTTATCCTTCTGGCAAAATAACAATATTTGTAAACAAACATAAGTCCTATAAAAATCCTAATCAGTTGTATATCCAACAAGAGAAAAAATGCTGTTTTTCTGCCACAACAAGTTGCATTGACATCCTAATAAGAAGGTATAGATTACCATTATGTCTTGATGCGGGTAGCCCCATCCTAGCGTCGTATCAGTCATTTTTCTTGCCTGATAAGTTTCGTTATAGATTCCATATGCCTTGAGAGGTCAATAATGATGTAGTACCTTGATATTATCCCCTTGGTGGGAGTTTTTTTTCCTACTATTAATCTAATACCGATAACCAAAGTTTCTCAGATTCTATAAGAAATTCCGATACTAACCTTATAAAAGGTTCATAATTCATTGTTGTATGTGCAGTATCTAGTACCTCATAGTACCTTACCCTATCTTTATTTGTAATAATAATGGGAGTATACCCACTTTTCATTAATTCAAAGTTTAATAAAAGTCTG
>JAAYSJ010000029.1 GCA_012518395.1 Clostridiales bacterium | reverse complement strand
GCTATAAGCGTTTATCTGAACGCTATCTTATGATACATTAATTTCTAATGAACCGCCGTATACCGAACGGTACGTACGGTGGTGTGAGAGGACGCTGAATAAACTAATTATTCAGCTCCTACTCGATGCTTGCATCCTGGTATTAGATACAGTATAATTGCAATATTGGATTTGTGCGGAAATTTAAATAGAATAGGAGAATTTATTTAGTGCCATCAAAAAACAATAATACTACTTTAAAGCTCATCCCCTTAGGAGGCGTCAATGAGATCGGGAAGAATATGATCCTTTTAGAATACGAGGATGAGATCATTGTTATCGACTGCGGTTTGAGCTTTCCCGAAGAGGACATGTTGGGGATAGATTTGGTAATCCCTGATATCACCTATCTTTTAAAAAACAAGGAAAAGGTAAAGGCTATTGTTATAACCCATGGGCATGAGGATCATATCGGTGCTTTGCCCTATGTGTTAAATCAAATTAATGTTCCCGTTTACGGGACAAGGCTTACTTTGGGTTTGATTGAAAACAGATTGAAGGAACATTCCTTAGGTAGAGTTAAGCTGCAATGTGTTAAGGCTGGGGACAGGATCAGGCTGGGAAATTTCAAAATTGATATAATCCGAACAAGCCATAGTATAGCCGATGCTGTAGCCTTGGCTATTCATACACCTGTGGGAGTCATTGTCCACACAGGTGATTTCAAAATAGACTATACGCCTATAGATGGGCAGGTAATTGATTTTGCAAAGTTTGCAAAGCTTGGTGATAAGGGGGTATTGGCCCTCTTAGCAGATAGTACTAATGTTGAACGTCCAGGATATACAATGTCAGAAAGGGTTGTTGGATCAACTTTTGAAAATATCTTTGAAACGGCAGAAGGAAGAATCATAGTTGCCACCTTTGCTTCTAATATCCACCGTATACAGCAAATAATTAATGCGGCGGTAAAGTTTGGCAGGAAAATATCCATTTCCGGACGAAGTATGGTCAATGTAGTCACCGTAGCTCTAGAATTGGGTTATGTAAAGATTCCGGAAGGTACTCTTATTGATTTAGATAGGATTAGAAACTACCCTGATAATAAAATAGTTATTATTACTACTGGGACACAGGGGGAACCCATGTCTGCCTTATCCCGGATGGCTTCTGCCGACCATAGACAGATTGAAATAATTCCTGATGATATGATAATTATCTCTGCCAACCCTATACCAGGAAATGAAAAACTTGTCTCAAAGGTTATCAACCAGTTGTTCTCAAAAGGAGCCAACGTAATTTATGAAACCCTGGCAGATGTACATGTATCAGGTCATGCATGCCAAGAAGAATTAAAGCTGATCCATACGCTGGTAAGGCCAAAATTCTTTATTCCTGTCCACGGTGAATACCGGCACTTAAAGCAACACGCAAACTTGGCAGAGTCCTTGGGCATGCCAAAGGAAAATATTGTAGTTATGGGGATAGGTGACGTGGTAGAGTTTACTCCGAATTCTTGTACCATTACAGGGTCTGTACCAGCAGGCAGGGTGCTGGTGGATGGGTTAGGCATAGGTGACGTAGGGAACATTGTACTAAGGGATAGAAGACATCTTTCCCAAGATGGGCTTATGGTTGTCGTTGTTACTATTTCCAAAGATTCAGGTATATCTGTTGCAGGGCCTGATATAATTTCAAGAGGCTTTGTATACGTAAGGGAATCAGAACAGCTTATGGAAGAGGCAAAAGAAACTGTGCGTCAAGTACTAAATCAATGTAGTGAAAATCGTATTAACGATTGGGCTACCATAAAATACAAGATAAAAGAGGCCTTGAGAATTTTCTTGTACGAAAAAACTAAGCGTAATCCTATGATACTGCCTGTGATTATGGAAATATAATGAGCCTGACTTGTCAAAAACAATGCATTCAAATATAATGGAAAAGCAATAGCAAATGCTTTTTTGAGCATATGGGCGGAGGATTGATATGTCTAAACCATGGCCAAAACTTTTAAAAAAGGTGTTAAGGCAGATTTCGATCTACCTTTTAAGTATTATAATTGTAGTGCTTACTGTATATGCAGCTGTCAATATTGCCCAGAACAAATATATTAAGCCGGTGGATATAAATAATACTAAGCTTATTGATGTAGAAATACCGAAGGGGTCGTCCTTAAGTAAGATTTCACAAATTCTCTACGAAAATGGTCTTATTAGGAGCAAGACCGCTTTTAAATTATATGTGGATCTTTCTAATAAGACCTCAAAGCTTAGAGCTGGTAAATACCAATTATCACAAGACATGGATTTAGGCAGAATAATGGACGAGCTGCTATCCGGAAGTGCAGCCATTGATACAGTTAAAATTACTATTATTGAGGGTTGGGATATAAGGAAAATAGCTAAATATTTAGTTAAGGATATGGAACTTAATTTCAGTGAGAAGGATTTTATTGAGGCAGCAAAGGTTGAGAATTTTGCTGATTTTCCTTTTCTCCAGGATATTCCCGAAGAGAGAAAGAAAAATGAAGTTGGGAATGCACCAATTGAGGGCTATTTGTTTCCCGATACCTACCTGGTATACGAGGATGCCACCCCACAGGATATTATGAGGAAGATGCTTAGCCAATTTGAGAAGGTCTACAACGAATCTGCGTTGGAAAGGGCCATCGAGTTGGACATGACTATGGATGAGGTGGTAACATTGGCATCGGTTATCCAGAGAGAGGCTAGAATCAATGAAGAGTTTACTATGATTTCGGCGGTTTTTCACAACAGGCTTGATAAAGATATGCTGTTAGGTTCTTGTGCAACAGTACAATTTCTCTTGAATGAGGATCGTTGGAAGCTTACTGAAGAAGAAATGAATATCGACTCACCGTACAACACCTATATCAATAAGGGCTTGCCCGTAGGGCCTATAGCCTCACCTGGCAGGTTGGCCTTAGCATCAGCAGTAAATCCATATGAGGAGTATATGGAGGGCGAAAATCCCTATTTGTATTTTGTTTTGAAGGATCCTAAGACAGGAGAGCATATTTTTAATACTGACTATAACCAGCATCTGAAGGATAAAGAGGAATATGAGGATACTTGGGATGACTAGCTTTTCCGGCCCGCATAGAAATGCGGGCTTTTAAAATCATAGAAGCAACGGAAAATTGGGGGAAAAAGAATTGAAAAAGATGCCTGAACTATTGGCTCCGGCCGGGAACATGGAAAAATTGAAGGTTGCCTTAGCTTATGGAGCTGATGCAGTATATATGGCTGGAAAACGATTTGGGCTGCGTGCCTTCGCCGGCAATTTTGGCGATGACGAGATATATGAAGCTGTTCAGTATGCCCATGCTATGGACAAAAAAGTTTATATAACCATGAATATTTTTGCCCGAAATGAAGATTTTGCCGGTATTAAAAAATATATCGGTTCCTTGTCAGATATAGGAGCGGATGCAATTATATTGTCAGATCCGGGAATACTTTATGCTGTAAGAGAAGTGGCACCTAATATGCCTATTCATTTAAGCACCCAAGCAAATACTACAAATTGGCACAGTGTAAATTTTTGGTATAACCAAGGGATAAAGAGGATTATATTGGCTAGGGAGCTTTCATTAAAAGAAATTCAAGGTATACGGCAGAATATACCCGAGGGAGTAGAACTGGAGGCTTTTGTTCATGGGGCTATGTGCATTTCTTATTCCGGCAGGTGCCTTCTGAGTAATGTTTTCGCTGGTCGGGATGCCAACAGGGGGGAATGCGCCCATACATGCCGATGGAAGTACGCTTTGGTCGAAGAAAAAAGACCCGGGGAATATTATCCCATAGAAGAAGATGTGAGCGGTTCTTATATAATGAATTCCAAGGATTTATGTATGCTGGAATATATCCCATGCTTAGTCAACTCAGGCATTAATGGCCTTAAAATCGAGGGAAGAATGAAGTCCAGTTACTATGTTGCCACAGTAGTCCAGGCCTATCGTAGGGAATTGGACATGTATTCTAGGAATCCAGAAGAGTATAGGTGGGATCCGCGAGCATTGGATGAAATTGGAAAGGCCAGTCATAGAGAATTCACTACAGGATTTTATTTTGAAAGACCTACTCACAAAGATATTAGATATACAGACGGCGGTTATATCAACAGATATGACTTTGTAGGAATTGTAAAGGAATATGATACGAAACAAAGTTTGATTGAAGTTGAACAAAGAAACTCGTTTTCTGTAGGTGATGTCCTAGAGATAATGATACCAGGTGAAGGATACAGCCAATATGAAGTTAAGTCAATACTCGATGAGAATAAGTCACCAATACAACGGGCTCCTCATCCCCAACAAAAGATATATTTACCCTTCGAAAAGGAGATAAGTCCCTATTCTATTCTTAGAAGGGCAAAGTAATAAAATAGACTTTTTACCATATTTCAAAGGTGTAGAAATATTTCATTATATATTACATGCACTTTGCCAAGCCCTCCTTCATATGATATAAGTAATTTCATTTTGGAGGGGGTGCTATTTAATGTTTGCAGTTGCTGGTGGCGTTATTGCTCTTTTAAAGGGTCTCTATTTTCTTGCTTCACATATTACAGGTAGCCATTCCTTCCCACAACCTTTAAGCTCGGAGGAAGAAGCTCGTCATATTAGGTTATATGCAAATGGATCAGAGGCATCGAAAAATATTCTGATAGAGCATAACCTAAGACTCGTTGCCCATATAGTAAAAAAGTATACAAACATTGGCAAAGAGGCTGATGATCTAATTTCAATCGGTACAATTGGTCTTATAAAGGCTATTTCTACCTATAATCCCGACAGAAAGACCAGACTGGCAACATATGCTGCCCGTTGTATAGAAAATGAAATCCTTATGACCATTCGTTCCGACAAAAAAGTTAAAAGTGAAGTCTACCTGCAAGACCCGATTGGTATAGATAAAGAAGGAAACGAGATATCCTTATTAGACGTTTTAGGGACAGATATAGATAGTGTGGTGAATGAAGTAGAATTAAAACTTCAGATAAGTATGCTGTATAAAAAAATACAATCATGCTTAAAACAGCGTGAAAAGATAGTCCTTGAGATGCGATATGGGTTAACTAACGGCAAACCCAGAACGCAAAGGGAGATAGCACAAATATTGGGGATATCAAGATCCTATGTTTCACGAATCGAAAAGAAGGCTATCTTAAAGCTAGGCAAAGAATTCTGCAAGGGGAACTTTCCTACGGATGAAAATTATCATGCATAGAACTCCTATCTATTGACAGCTGTTTTTTATTCGGTTAACATATCCCTAACAGGAAATCAATTTATTAGTATTGTATCCAACCTATTCATATGTTTAGTGTTGGATATTTAATATTATTTGGGTTTCTGCCAGCAGGTAATTGATTGCTGCATATAAGGCAACATAATATCTTGATTTCGCAATATATTAAAAGGGGATTATATGATAAATATATTAAAGCCAAACGAAAGCAAAACCAGCATTTACGATATTGATATAACCAATCTCCAAAGAATGGGATATAAACATATATTGATTGATGTAGATAATACAATCACCCCGTGGAATTCTAAGGAAATAAGCGATAGGCTAAGGCTTTGGGTAGGGGAATGCAGAGCCTTGGGAATGTCGATTTGCCTGTTTACAAATAATTATTCACAAAGGGTAGAAGATATGGCATCAGTTCTTAATATTCAGACCATTTCTAAGGGTGGAAAACCTTTCAAATTCGCATTTAACCGAGCCCTTGCTTATATCGGTGGGGATCCCCAAAATACAGTTATGATTGGTGATCAAGTTTTTACAGACATCTTAGGGGGAAATAACGCAGGGTTATATACAATATTGGTAGATCCCATAACGGGCAAAGAATTTTGGGGAACCAAATTAAATAGATTTCTAGAAAGATTGCTATTTGGGAAAAACAGGCGTAAATTATAAGCGGATCATATTCCACAATTTTCACAGATTTTGTTGTATATCAGAGAAAAATATGCTATTATGATTGTTGCGGAAGGTATACATAATTGTATGAAATTATTTCAAAGCAGAGTGTTTCGTATTATATATTATTCACACCCATAGTAATTGTTTAATGTAAACGAGCACCATAATTTTTCTTGTGTAAGCTGTCTTATTCTCTTCCCTTAAAACCGTATAGGAAAGGAGGACAAAAAATGGATCCCACAGAGCGATGCGGGATGGGCGTTAGAGATGATGGTATAAGGAACATAGGTGCACCTCAAAAGGGCAGGCTCACAGTTTTAGTAGTCGACGATTCCGGCTTTTCGCGTAATTTTCTAATTGATATTCTGAACAAGGAAGGATATACAGTAATCGGTCAAGCCGGGGACGGTCGCGAGGCTGTTGAGTTAGCCTTAAGGCATAAACCTGATCTTATATTTATGGATATCAACATGCCTAACATGGATGGGTTGGAAGCAACACGATTGATACTTAAAGAAGCGCCTGAAATGGTTATTATTATGTGTTCTGCTTTTAATCGAAAGGCTGTTACAACTGAAGCATTGAAGATTGGGGCAAAAGCCTTTGTTGTAAAGCCATATAAAAAGGGCGATATTACAAAAGCTATTGATTCCTCCTTAAGGTCAACACCTATAGCTCAGGTTATACCCTTTACCGCGAAGGACAAATTTGGTAAAAAAGAAAAGGGTAACAAGGGGTCTAAACAGGATAATACTGACGATTTAACAGCATTAATGGATTTAACTGACGAAACCGGGATAGATTATGATACCGAAGCCCTTGATGATGTTTATGTAGTTGATGATGTTCTAGGCCTTGATGGTCTTGATATGGTTGATAATGAACAAAGCCTAGATGGAGTTGAGGTAATCTATGATGCTCAGCTCCTTGATGATGTTGGAGCATATGATGACATTGTGCTATATGATGATGTTGGAACGATTGATCTGACGGCTGATTTGGATAGTGGACAAAGTACGGCACTAATTAGCCATGAATCAGAAGGTGAAAAAAACAGAGAATCGATTAACGAAAAAAGTGAGGATAAATACTTAGTGGATATAGAAAGCCTTGATATCCAGGATTTGATAGATTCCACCTATGACTTAATAGAATCTTTAGATGCTATTGTTGACGAAACGATCCTTTCAGATGACAATAAAAAAGAACCAGGGTTGCCAAACGATGGGGAACTTACTCTACCCCCAGTAGAAATGGAAGATGATTTACAGGCTTCAGACCCTTCACTAGAAATACTTTTAACTATTACTTCAGTTGCGGGAAATCATCAAAAGATTGTAATCGATGAGAAAACTTCAGATGAGGATATCACCATTGTCTTGAAAGACTACATAGGGAACAGCGATCAAAAAAGCCTCGGTCTTGAATATAAGCTTAGTATTGAAGAGGTCATGGTCGTATCTGCAATTATGGATTTGGAGCGAAAGTCTATTCTGCGGGCTTTTCTAGACGGATATCCCTATACACAAAATTCTTATGATTATAATAAGATATGGACCGCCATGTATAGCACAAGCCCTACGACCCAATGGCTTGTTCATATAGTAAATGAAATAATAGGTTCATATGATCCTTTATCTCAACAGCAGGTTCAGAATATAATAGATAATTTAGTGATTGACGGCACACTTGTTTGTCATGACGGTTTTTTTAAGCTCCCAGAAGATATATATATGTTGGCGAACAGATTGATTATTATAGATAATATCTTATCCATAACCGCTCCTAAAGAGGATGCAAGCGATAAAGTATTCCCTTCAAGACTTATTGCCATTCAATCAGGGCTTCACGATATTTTATCTGTGGAATGTCATGATAAAGATATAATCTTTAAAACTGTTTCACCCAAAGAATTAATTAAGAGTGTCGGTTCTATTATGGATTCACAGCACTATTCCTGTGAAATGTCAGAGGGCACCGATGATTTGAATGCCACATCAATAAAATATCAGGCGAGAGGTGCACTTGATGGCTAAAACGAAACGAAAACTAGGGGATCTTCTTGTGGGGGTAGGCCTTATTACGGAAGACCAGCTTGCGGAAGCTGTATTAGCTCAAAAAGAAACAGGGGAAAGGTTGGGTTCAACGCTTATATCTATGGGTATGGCAAAAGAGCAAGAAATAATGGAAGCCCTTGAATTTCAGCTGGGTATCCCCTTTGTTAACCTGGAACAGACCCTTATTGACCCAAACTTGCAAGATATTGTACCCTTTCAGTTAGCTGAAAGATACAGTATAGTGCCTGTTAAGATAGAAATGGGCGTTTTATATATTGCAATGGAGGATCCTTTTGATTTTATTGCAATTGACGATTTAAAAATAATAACCGGATATGAGATAGCCCCTTTGCTTTCCTACAAGGGTAGCATAAGTAATGCTATTAAGATGCTATATGGCAATGAAGCTGCGGACAGGGCTATTGAAGAATTCACTAGAGAGAGTGGATTTGTAGACTCAGGTACTGACACAAATAATGAAGTAGATTTGGAAGTGGATAGCGCTCCTATCGTCAGGTTGGTCTATACTATGATTGAACAAGCGGTAGGTCAGGGAGCTAGTGATATCCATGTGGAACCTACAGAAAGGGAAGTCAGAATAAGATACAGGGTTGATGGGGATCTTTATCAATTTCAAACTATTCCCAGG
The DNA here is from genome assembly GCA_012518395.1 of Clostridiales bacterium. GTDB lineage: Bacteria > Bacillota > Clostridia > Caldicoprobacterales > UBA3941 > JAAYSJ01. The sequence goes on along the minus strand of JAAYSJ010000029.1, from coordinate 6,903 downwards.
GGCGCTCATGCTTCGGTAGTTACCAGGATAAAGATATTGGCAGGCATTAATATTGCGGAAAAGAGGGTCCCCCAAGATGGCAGATTTGATCAATCTGTAAGGGGCAAGGTCTATAATCTTAGGGTATCCACCCTGCCTACTGTATTTGGTGAAAAGGTGGTTATGCGAATCCTGGATAAGACCAATTTTCTTATATCAAAAGATAATCTGGGTTTCTCGCCTGGGAACATGAAAAGGTTTGATAGTCTTCTAAAGAATCCCTATGGTATTATTCTAGTGACAGGACCTACAGGCAGTGGTAAGACAACCACTCTTTATACCATGTTGAGTGAGTTAAATAAGGAAACTGAGAACATTATAACTATCGAAGACCCTGTCGAATACATGATAGAGGGGATAAATCAGGCTCAAGTAAACAATAAGGCAGGTCTTACTTTTGCTAGTGCACTTAGATCCTTTTTAAGACAGGATCCGGATATTATAATGGTTGGCGAGATAAGGGACCATGAAACTGCTGAGATAGCCCTAAGGGGGGCTATTACCGGCCATCTATTATTAAGTACCTTACATACCAATGATGCTGTTAGTTCCATTTTCCGTCTTATAGATATGGGTGTTGAGCCTTTTATGGTAGCTGTGTCTTTAGTGGGGGTTATATCCCAAAGGCTTCTTAGAAAACTATGCCCAAGGTGTGCTGTGGAATATAAGCCCAGCCCTTTTGAACTGAAAACCCTTGGAATACAAGATGAGGATATAGTAGTTAAAAAAGCTGTAGGATGTCCCTTCTGTAACAATTTGGGTTATAAGGGGAGGACGGGGGTTCATGAAATTTTGGTAATTGATAGTGGACATAAGGAAATGATCGCCAGGAATGCTCCTATCAATGAGTTGATGGATTATTCCCTTAACAAAGGCATGACTACCCTGAAAGATGGATGTATAAGCCTGTTAAAGCAAGGTGTTACATCAATAGAAGAGGTTTTAAAAACAACTTACTAGAAGATAAAATAAAATATCATGTAAGCGAGGGACTCTATGGATATAACTGAATTATTGAAAAAAGCTGCAGATATGGGTGCATCGGATATACATATAACTGTTGGTGTACCCTTTATTTTTAGAATAAATGGGAAGCTTTTACCTATAGGGGACAGAATCCTTCGTCCCGAAGATACTAGGGATATTGTGAAGGAACTTACAACAGACAAGCAGTTTAATAGCTTAAACAGGAAGGGGGAAATAGACTTTTCCTATTCTGTTCCCGGGCTTCAGCGCTTTAGGGTGAATGCTTATAGACAACGTAGCAGTTATAGCGTTGCTCTGAGGTTGATACCTTTTTCTATACCAAGTTTGGAGGACTTAGGGTTGCCTCCTATTATAAAGGACTTAACCCAAAAGAGCCGCGGTCTTATACTGGTTACAGGACCTACTGGCAGCGGCAAATCAACTACCTTGGCTAGTATGATAGATCTTATTAATTCTACCAGAGACAGGCATATAATAACCATAGAAGATCCTATTGAATATCTGTTCCAGCACAAAAAGTCTATTGTAAACCAAAGGGAGATAGGGAGTGATACCTTATCATTTGCCAATGCCCTTAGGGCTTCTCTGCGCCAAGACCCCGATGTTATTCTAATAGGGGAGATGAGAGATCAGGAAACGATTGCAACAGCTCTGACTGCCGCTGAGACGGGACATTTGGTTTTAAGCACCCTCCATACCATAGGTGCTGCCAAAACCGTTGACAGGGTTATAGACGTCTTCCCACCCCATCAACAGCAACAAGTAAGGGTGCAGATGTCTATGGCTTTGCAGGGCGTTGTTTCTCAGCAACTCCTTATAAAATCAGGGGGGGATGGGAGAATAGTGGCTGTAGAAACTATGATAATGAATGTAGCCGTTGCCAATATTATCAGAGAAGGGAAGCTCCATCAGCTCAATAATGTAATCCAAACGAACGCTTCAAGGGGTATGAAACTTATGGATGATGCTCTGGCTGATCTCTACAGGCAATCACTTATTTCCCGGGAAACGGCTCTTATGTATTGCATAGATCAGGAGTATTTAAAGAAAAATTTAAATAGATCATAGATGAGGGGAGGGGATACATTATGCCAAAGTTTGAGTATAAAGCTGTAGATATGACAGGCCGTAATATAGAGGGTGTCTTCGAGGCTATCAATAAAGATACCGTGGCAAAGATGTTAAAACAAAGAGGGTTCTACCATACATATATCGGCGAGATAGTAGAGAAAAAGGACTTGACAGAGGTAGGCTTTTTATCCAAGATCCCTACAAAGGACATATATATTTTTTGTCGCCAGTTTGGTACAGTGCTCAAAGCCGGAGTTTCCATGCTGAAAGCCCTTGAAATAATTGGCCTTCAGGCAGAGAATAAGATGCTTAAAAAAGTGCTGATACAGGTTAGGGAAGAAGTACAAAAAGGTAACAGCCTGTCAGACTCTATGAGACTCTTTGAAAATAAGTTCCCACCTATGCTTATAAATATGGTTGAGGCCGGGGAAGTGAGCGGTACTTTAGACGATTCGTTGGAGACAATGGCGGTTCATTACGAGAAAGAATATAAGCTTGGCAAAAAGGTGAAAGGCGCTATGATCTATCCCATAGTTATAATGTTGGTGGCCATAGCTGCTGTAATATTCTTAATGGTTGGTGTAGTGCCGATGTTTGTCAATATGTTTGCAAGTAGCGGTGCTGAGTTGCCTCTACCTACCAAAATTCTTCTGGGCATAAGTAATTTTCTCACAGGGAACTGGCTGGTTATTATTGTAGTTATAGTATTGTCGGGTATTGCCATAAGACTTTTTGCTGCCTCCGAAAACGGCAGGTTCACCATCCATAGAATGATCTTGGATCTTCCAATTATCGGGCGTCTGCAAAACAAAATAAATACCGCCAGGTTTTCTAGAACCATGGGCTCATTAATGATGACAGGTATTGATATTACCCAAGCTATAAATATAACGGGAAAAGTTATAACCAATACAGTTGTCCAAAAGAAACTGAAAGATGTAGAAACCCAGTTAATTCAAGGCGTAAGTCTTTATCAATCCATAAACAGCATTGAGATATTTCCGCCTATGCTGGAAAACATGATCCTTTTAGGGGAAGAGTCGGGTACATTGGATGAAATGATGCAAAAGACCGCGGACTTCTATGAGGAGGAAGTGGATAGGGGAGTTGAGTCAATGACGGCCCTTATAGAGCCGGCTATAATTATTTTCTTAGGCGGAATAGTGGCCTTTATTGTCTTATCAATCCTATTGCCTATGTTTGGTATGATGGATTTGATTGCTTAATAGGATGAAATAGTTATTGATTCTTTCAAAATTGACTCCAAATACCCTTATATTTATATCTACTAATTAATAGATATAAAATTATGGTGAAGAATGCAGAATATTGAAAATAAATATTTACAATTCTGCAAAATATGATATGATAATTACACTAAATTACACAAATATGTCATTTTGGTTTATGCTGTAAGATATAAACTAAAATAACATAAATTTTGCCCCTAGACATCGCCTGAAGGAATAGAATTGACTGGCATTTATAATAAAGGATTTCTAATGTGTACTACATAAAAGTAATACGGGCTTTCTTATCTTTATCAGATGTATTTAGGGGGTGATAACCCGAAAATGGGTAATATCCAAAATCAAAATATTATTTAAGGGGTGCAAAAAATGAAAGGATTAATGCAAAAGAAGAATCAAAAGGGTTTTACATTGGTAGAGCTGATCATTGTAATTGCTATTATAGGGATACTTGTGGCTATAGCAATACCGCAACTAACTAAATTTAGGGAGAATGCAGAGATTAAGGCTGCTGAAGCAGAATTTAGGGTTTTAGTTGGCGCATATCAAATGTATCAGCTTGATAATGATGAGGCTCCTACAAGCATTGGTGATTTACAGCCTTACATAAGTGATGGTGAAACTAAAATTCCTAGTGAAAATGGAATACATACAATAGTGGGGGGAGTTTTAACGACAGAAATCCATGATAAAGAATGGAAATATCCCGTAGATGCAGACGGTGGGGAAGACTAATAGAATTAAATCGCTTTCTAAGTATCACCAATCATGGGTTGGTATATATTTGAATAAAATTATATGCTGTATACGATGGGATAATGTAGTGTTTATGCAATTTCATTAGGGCTTGAAAGCCCTAATGAAATTGCAAATGTTTCGATGGATTTAATTTTAAAAATGAATTTCCAGGTGGTATTATGGGTTCAGACGGTTTTACCCTAATCGAACTCATCTGTGTTTTGGCTATATTAGGTATAATCCTAGCTATTGCTTTGCCTAGGACATCTTTTGTGCTGGATAATATTATATTGGATATGACAGCACGGGAGATAGTTAGCCAAATAAAGCATACTCAGCAGCGAGCTATTGATTATAAGCTCGTCCATTATTTTGATCTGGATGCCAAGAATAAGAACTATACGGTGAGAGATTGGTACAATAAGCCCCTTTTTAGTCAAAAAGGTGAATTGAATTCTGGGATAAAGAGTATAACGGCAAACTTACCGAGTCTGGGCAGTTCAGGTGATAAATCTCGAATTTACAGATTGCAATATGGTATTGACGGAATACCTACCCAGACAGGTACAATTACCATTACAAATAAGGCAGGCAAACAAAAGAAGATTACCATTGCCGTGGGTACAGGTAGGGTGAAAATAATAAAATGATATTGTTCTTTAATTCAACTAGAAATAACAAGGGGCTTACTCTTCCTGAAATTATTATATCTATGGTAACTTTGTCCATCCTGGCTGGCGGGTTTTTATCTATATTTTCCTTTTCTGCAAAGGCAAATAGCCAGTCATACGACATAAGCAAGGCTACTTATGTTGCGCAAAAACAAATGGAAGAATTATATTACTTAAGTATTTCTAAAAATTTTATGGATTCGTTAAATCAACTTACGGCTACTTCAGGTTTTAGTCACACAGAGGATCCCCCGGGATCCGGAAAACACTTTTTGTCTAAAACCGATGACCGAGGTTTTGAAATAGATGTTAGCATTGACAAAACTGTGCATGAAAATAAATCAGACAAAGTGTTGATTAAGGTAACCAAGCAGGGTCTTTTAGGACCCAACGAAGCAGAAATAGAGACTATACTGGTGTGGTCTTTGGATGATTAAGGGTTGATAGAAATGTGGGTAAAAAAGGATATAAAGGGTATTACCCTAGTAGAGCTTATTATAGCTATGACTATTGCGTCTATAGCAGTAGCAGCCCTGTATTCAATTTTCAGTTATGGGCTACGTAACTTCCACTCTCAATCCACTAGTGCCGATAATCAAGCCAACGTAAGGATGGCTCTAAATTTTATAGGCAGGGAAATTAGAAAGGCCGATAAAGTAGAGATAAATAATAATGTAATAAAGGTCACCCATAAGAATGGCGATATTGTTCGATATAAACAAGTTGGCAGTGATATTAGGCGTGGTGATAACCCGCTTATAGATAGTATAGAATCCTTTACAGCCACATTAGAGGGTAACCACATTGTTTTAACCGTAGAAAGTAAGGCCGATATGTATGGCCATTCAATAACGCTTTCCTCTGAAATATTCATAAGGGAGTGAGTTTGTCAATTATGATATTGTTAAAGGATGAAAGGGGCTATGCCCTTGCTATATCAATAATGGTACTGCTTGTTATCTCCCTTTTGGGTGCAAGTCTCCTTGGGATAGCCATGACAAATTATAAGCTAAGCAATAACGACAGAGATTTTCAATCTGTATATTATATAGCTGAGGCAGGGGCTAGATATTCTATGGAAGAGATTAGTTCCAATATAAAAACGATATACGATAATTCATCATCAAAAGGTTCATATTTTACAAACCTTGATACTTATATTAAAAAGGATATTAATAATAAAAATTTGGGGGAAGGATTTTTTGATATCGTAAGGGGTGTTCAGCCAACGGCACAGATCATATGCACAAGAACTAATTATGATACCAGCAGAGGGGTAGCCGAGTATACCCTTACTTCCAAGGGAGATTTTGACGGTGTAAACAGACAGGTTCAGTTTAAATTTTATGTCGAATATCCCATAGGTTTCTCTATTGATACAGATTATGCGGTATTTGTGGATCAGAATATTTCTTTAGAGGGGGGGGCAAAAATCTATGGAGATGTTGGTATAAATTCTGTAAAATCTAAATCTATATTCTTAAAGGGGGGGACATCTATAAATGGTGATTTTTATGTAAATAGTTCTGCCCCACCCGATGTAATTTCATACGATGAAGGCATTACTCCACCAACCCGTAGAGATTTTGAAGGCAAGTCATATAGTATGCCTCCTTTTCCGTCTTTTCCAAATTATGATCGTTTGCCTCCTTACAATGTTCCGATATACGGCAATCTGCATGCCTTTATCGGAACTAATGGAAACATGAATGTAGATAGCTGGGGACTTAACAACTTCGAATATGAATTGTTGAATAACGCATATATTCCGAAACTGACTATCAATCAAAATATAACATTGATTTTAAAATTAGATAAGGATATAAGTCTGATTATTGATGAAATAAATATTACCCAAGGACATGTTGTATTAACTGGTAAAGGAACCCTCACCTTATACGTAAGGGATAAGATATATATTAAAGGCGGATTTAACGATAAGCAATCAGGCCAAACGGATAATCAAACAAGCGAAAGATTAGTCGTGTATTATTCGGGAAGTGCCCCCCTTGATTTTAGCGATGAAACACAGATTTGGGGTTCATTATACGCGGAGAGAGCAAAGATCACCTTATCGGGGGGCGGAGGTTTTAAAGGCAATATTATAACCGGAAGCAATAAAACCTTAACTATAAAGGATGGCGCCG
>JAAYSJ010000028.1 GCA_012518395.1 Clostridiales bacterium | reverse complement strand
TTTATCCATTGCTTTTTGTACGATGCCCTCGGTACGGGTATCTACCGAGCTGGTGGCTTCGTCAAGTATAAGCAACGGGGCATTTTGTATCATGGCCCGGGCGATGGTGAGAAGTTGCCTTTGGCCCATAGACAGATTGGACATATCACTCAAGATCGTATCGTAGCCATGGGGAAGGGTCATAATAAAGTGGTGAAGTCCCACTGTTTTGCAGGCATCAACGACTTGTTCATCCCTAACCCCTTCCTTGCTAAAAATAATATTCTCCTTGATAGTACCCTGAAAAAGCCAGGTATCCTGTAAAACCATAGAAAATTGCTGGCGGACATTTTCCCTGGGAACCTCATTTGAAGGTATCCCATCGAACAGAATTTCACCACCACCCAATTCATAAAACCTCATAAGAAGATTCACTATGGTGGTTTTGCCTGCACCTGTGGGACCAACGATGGCAATTTTTTGTCCGGGCTTTATTTTGGCAGAAAAGTTATGGATAATTAATTTATCAGGGTTGTAGCCAAATCTGACATTTTTAAATTCTACGTCTCCGTTGATATTTTCCAAAGTATGGACCTTGTGGTCTTCATTCCCCAGCTCGGCTTCGCCCAGAAATTCAAAGACCCGCTCCCCGGCCGCCGCAGCTCGTTGAAGATTGTTGGCTGCTTGGGCAATCTGAGATAAGGGCTGAGTGAATAGCCTGATATAAACCATAAATGCTACGATAACGCCAAAAGAGATAATGTTGTTGACAGCTAATACCGCACCGACTATAGAAACGGCTACATAGCCGAAGTTTCCTATGAAATGCATTAGAGGCATCATTATTCCCGACAAGAACTGCGATTTCCATGCGCTGTTATAAAGGTCAGTATTGATTTTATCAAAGGTCTCCTTGGCTTTGTTAAAGCCGTTATAGGCCTTTACCACATTGTGACTGGAATAAATCTCTTCGATATGGCCATTAATATCACCCAGGCTTTGCTGCTGGGAAACAAAATATTTCTGGGACTTTTTAATGATCAGGGTCATGAAGACAAAACCAGATAGGCTGGAGCCAATAGAGACCAAGGTAAGAATCCAGCTGTTATAAAACATCATAATTAAGGTACCCATTAACATGGTAATCGATGAAACTACAGAGGCGAGGCTTTGATTCATAGTCTGGCCAATGGCATCCACATCGTTGGTTACACGGCTTAGTACATCTCCGTAGGTTGACCCGTCAAAGTACTTAAGGGGCAGGCGATTAATCTTCATTGATATATCGCTGCGCAGGGTTTTAGATATTTTCTGCGTGATAGTGGCCATTATAAAGCCCTGAATAAAATTCAAAAGGGCAGAGCCGGCGTAGAAAAACAGCAACAACCATGCGATATTTGTTATAGCAGCAATATCCATGCTGCCTATTACAGGTTTCCCATTGATAATTTCTGGAAGCCCCTTGGCGATTTCGTTGGTCATATCCTTTAGCTTGTTGGGGCCAATGATCTGAAATACGGTTCCAATGGCTGAAGCTATCAGGGCAATTATGATTATTGGCAAATAGGATTTGCTATATTCAATAAGCCTTATCCAGGTGCCCTTAAAATCTTTTGCTTTCTCAACGGGAACCCC
>JAAYSJ010000027.1 GCA_012518395.1 Clostridiales bacterium | reverse complement strand
TCTCCTGGCTGTGCTTATCCCTTTGTATCTTCTTTAATAAATTGGGCCATTCAAATTCCCGCCACCTTTTAGTGGCAATACTGATCCCCAGATAACCAAAAAATAAGTAAACCAGGGTCGTAAGTACAAGAGCCAGCCCGCCCAAGCTGATTTGCCTTAGAGGGAAACTTACCAAATAAGCAATAAACAGGCCTATAATAAGACCAAATACCCCGAACAAAATATCGCTTGCAGGAACCTCCTGGAGCTTTCTCTCCACCATCCTGATAAAACTGACTGAATAACTGATCATTTTATTTGAAAGAATCAAGAATAATACCCCAAATATAATTCCAAATAAAAAGTAGATAATAATATCCTGATACCCTATTAGCTGTATTCCCCTCGCAGCTAATCGAGGTGCTGTAAACCAAGCCAATGTGATACCAATGGTAATTCCTATCAGGGTCAGGATTATTCTAACGATTTTTCTTAGCATATAACCACCTCCTTCCTTTATTATTAACATTATAGCAGGTTTTTATAAGTTTGTAGTAAAATATGTGAATTTATTCCTATAATATGAAATATGTTTTAATAATTTAGAGTTGGGGGAAAAAAAGAAGCGTCTTTTCAGACGCTGCCTTCCGCTTCGATTATACCATCGACTAGTGCTGTTATCTCTGATTCTTCTGCGTCCTTTGATAAGACCAATTCGCTGATTAGAATCTGCCGGGCATTACTGAGCATTTTCCGTTCCGCCGTGGACAGGCCTTTTTCACTGTCCCGCAACATGAGATTCCGTACCACCTCTGCTACCTCGTATATATCCCCGCTTTTCATTTTTTCCATATTCTGGCGGTATCTTTTATTCCAATTAGTTGACATCTTAGACTGGTCACCGGACATGAATTTCATTACGTCGGCTACTTCGTCGTTGGAGATGACCTCACGGATCCCGATCTGCTCCACATTTGCCGTCGGAATCATTACCTTCATGTCTCCAACAGGAAATCGCAGGATGTAATAACTCTGCTTTTCGCCTAAAATCTCACATTCTTCAATGCCCTCGATGATACCAGCACCGTGCATTGGATATACTACTTTATCCCCTATATCATACATGAACGATGCCTCCCTCGTTATACTTATATGTTTTGTGCCCAGCCTATTTTTCAAAAAACCCATAGCTTTGGGGTGAAAAAGTTATCATGGCACAAATATATAAGTATTATAGCATAAAAGCAGTCCATTGTCAATAAACTGATAATTTTAGCATTATAATATTCATTTGTCAACACATTTTTCTAACTTTTCTAGGCTGGAACGATAATAAACTCTACCCCATGGAGGCCTTTTCTTAATTGTCTGATAAATCCGCCCTCTTTTTTCGATTTTGGTGATTCTCCCAAAATCATGATACCAATCTCATGTTTTTCTGAATAATCCTTTAGCACAGATACGATATCGTCGGAGCGCAATACTGTCATCTCCGCCCCTACTTGTTTTGATATATCAAACAGGCATTCCAGGGCTTCATCCTCCCGGGGATTGCCTAAGAAATTTTCGCCGATTGGTGCAACATGTATTACATAGGGCTTTCCCCCGCTCTTTTGTGATTCATCAAAACCTGCCTTTATCAATCTCTCGCAGGATTTCTGGCGGGTTACACAAATAAGTACGTTTTGTAATTTTTCCATATATACCCCCTTGATTTCATAAAAGGAATAGCCAACCTACCGTAAAGAAGATTTCTACATAATCAGGTTTAAGACCTCCGGTACCGTATCTGCCCCTATAATCTTTATGTCCTTTATCCTGTCAAGACCCTTTAAATTTGCTTTTGGAATAATACAGGTATTAAAGCCAAGCTTTTTGCATTCTAAAATTCGTTTCTCTGCCTGGCTTATGCCCCTTACCTCCCCTGTGAGCCCCACTTCACCTGTAATGCAAAAGTCATGATCTATGGCCTTGTTTCGAAAGCCGGATGCTATGGCACAGACCACAGCCAAATCCGCCGCAGGCTCGTCTATCCTTATCCCGCCAGCCACGTTTATATAGGCATCCTGATCGTGCAGCCTCATGCCTACCTTTTTTTCCAGGACCGCCATCAAAAGGGCTACTCTGTTATAATCTATTCCGGTAGACATTCGTCTGGGCATACCGAAAACGGTGGTACTGATCAGAGCCTGTATTTCCGCCAGTATAGGCCTGGAACCTTCGATGCTGCAAAAAACTGCCGAACCGGACATACCCCGGCTGCGCTCGGATAAAAGATGCTCCGATGGATTTATTATCTCCACCAACCCCTTGTTTCTCATCTCAAAAATGCCTATCTCATTGGTAGAGCCAAACCTGTTTTTCACGCACCTTAAAATTCTGTAGTTATGGTGCCTATCCCCCTCAAAATAGAGGACAGTGTCTACCATATGCTCTAATACTTTCGGCCCGGCAATAGCCCCTTCTTTAGTCACATGGCCTACAATAAAGACAGATATATCCTTCTTTTTGGCCAGCCCCATCAGGGTAGAGGTCACCTCCCTGACCTGGCTTATGCTGCCCGGCACGGAATTCAAGTCGGGACTGAATACAGTCTGTATAGAGTCGACCATCAAAAACCTGGGACTCAGGACTTCTATTTGGGCAAGGATCACGTCCAGCTGGGTTTCTGCAACCAAATGAAGGTTGGGGGATTGCACCCCCAGCCTGTTTGCTCTCATCTTTATCTGCCGGGGCGATTCTTCCCCCGAAACATAGAGGATCTTGCCTCCCTCATTACCTAAATACTCACAAATCTGAAGAATAAGGGTGGATTTCCCTATGCCGGGATCCCCGCCTATCAGGGAAAGGGAACCCCTTATTACCCCGCCGCCCAATACTCTGTCAAGCTCCCCTATACCGGTACTTATCCTATCCTCATCTTCAAAGGATATCTGGTCTAAGGTTTGGGGCATATCAATGCCTGCCGTGGATATACTGGAAAAAGAACCTGCCTTGCTTGCGTGTCTTTCCACCCTTTCATCCATGGTATTCCACTGGTCGCATGACGGACATCTGCCCATCCACCTGATAGATTCATAACCGCATTCACGGCATGTAAAGATCCGTTTTATCTTTGACATCTACACCCATTGCCCCTTGATAACTGTATTTTCCCCTGTAAATCCGGGCTTATAGCCCATGGGGCACTTCAATTATATCATAAGGGCGGCCAAAAACATATTGCCTATTTCTTTTTGAACACCAGCTTGTCGTTTTCTACGTCTACTAAAACCTTGTCGCCCACCTTTATCCTGCCGGCTAAAACCTCCTCTGACAGGTTATCCTCCACCGTCCTCTGGATAGCTCTTCTTAGAGGACGAGCGCCGTATACCGGGTCAAAACCTTCTTTTACCATAAAGTCCTTAGCGGCATCACTTATCTCCAGGTGGATATCTTTTTGTTCCAGTCTCTTTATGGCATTGTCCAGCATAAGGGGTACGATCTTTCGAAGATGTTCGTCTTCAAGGGAATGAAACACTATAATTTCATCCAGTCTGTTTAAAAACTCCGGTCTGAAAGATCGCTTAAGTTCCTCCAGGATGGTCTCTTTCATCTTTTCGTATTCGCTATCCACCCTGTCGTCCCTGGCTGCGAACCCGAGGGTGCTTTGCTTGCGGATGGAATGAGCCCCTACGTTGGAGGTCATAACCAGTACGGTGTTTTTAAAATCCACCAGCCTGCCCTTTGCATCGGTAAGCCTGCCATCCTCCAGTATCTGTAATAGGATATTGAATACATCGGGATGAGCCTTCTCGATCTCGTCTAAAAGGATAACGGAATAAGGTTTTCTGCGGACTTTTTCAGTCAGTTGGCCTCCCTCTTCAAACCCTACATATCCTGGAGGGGAGCCTATCAAGCGGGATACCGTATGCCTTTCCATAAATTCAGACATATCCACCCTTATCATAGCGTCCTCGTCGCCAAACAGAGCCTCACCCAAAGCCTTACTCAACTCTGTTTTCCCAACGCCGGTGGGACCTAAGAATATAAAAGAACCTATAGGCCGATTAGGATCCTTAAGGCCTACCCTGGCCCTTCTTACGGCACGGGATACTGCATGTACCGCTTCCTCCTGGCCGATGACTCTCTCATGGAGTATATCCTCCATATCAAGAAGTCTCTGGGATTCTTCCTCTGTCAACTTCACCACAGGAACACCGGTCCAGCTGGAGACTATCTCCGCTATTTCCTGTTCTCCTACCCTACTTGTCCCGTCTGTGTGACTGCTCTCCCACTTGGCCTTTTCGGCTTCCTTTTCGTCTTTAACTTTTTGTTCTTCATCCCGAAGCTGGGCAGCTTTTTCAAAATCTTGATTTGCCACGGCCTCCTCTTTTTCCTTGCGAATATTATCCAGCTTGTTTTCAATATCTTTAAGATCCGGCGGAGCAGTATATGTCTGAAGCCTTATCCTCGATGCTGCCTCATCTACCAGGTCTATAGCCTTATCAGGCAAAAAACGGTCGGATATATATCTATCCGAAAGAACGGCAGCAGCTTTTAAAGCCTCATCGGTTATCCTTACCTTATGATGAGCCTCATAACGATCCCTAAGTCCGTGCAAGATCTCTACAGTCTCGTCAACGCTTGGCTCTCCCACAGTTACGGGGAGAAACCTTCTCTCCAGAGCTGCATCCTTTTCTACATGCTTTTGATACTCATTTAGGGTGGTGGCTCCTATAGCCTGAATTTCCCCTCTGGAAAGGGCTGGCTTTAGGATATTGGATGCATCGATTGCACCCTCTGCGGCCCCCGCGCCAATGATGGTATGCATCTCATCGATAAATAAAAGGATATCACCGGCCTCTCTGATCTCCGACATAACGGATTTTAATCTTTCCTCAAACTCGCCCCTGTACTTTGCGCCGGCTACCATTCCGGACAGATCAAGGGTGACTACCCTTTTGCCCTTAAGGAGTTCCGGGATATTACCATCGGAGATCCTCTGAGCCAACCCCTCTACTACGGCGGTTTTCCCTACCCCCGGCTCCCCAATTAGGACAGGGTTGTTTTTTGTCCTCCGGCTTAGGATCTGAACGACCCTTTCAATCTCATTGTCTCGGCCTATGACCGGGTCTAATTTTCCTTCCCTGGCCATCTCGGTCAAATCCCTGCCAAATTGATCCAAGTTGGGCGTATCGCTCTTGCTGCCGACAGGAGCACCCTGATGAGCTTCACTGCCTTGTTCCTGGAAAGTCTTTAGAATGAGACCCCTTATCTTTTCGGGATCAATGTTTTGATCCTTGAGTATCCTGGCAGCAACACCCTCCCCTTCTCTTACAAGGGCAAGAAGCAGGTGTTCCGTACCTACATAGCTGTGACCCAGATTTCTAGCCTCATAGAAACTCAGCTCCATCACCCTTTTTGTTCGTGGAGTGTAACCAAAGCCTTCATTAAATTTAAAATTCCCTTTTCCGGTTAATCCGACTACATATTCTCTCATCTTTTCTAACTCTATACCCAGTTCTGCCAATACCTTTGATGCGGCTCCTTCTTTCTCCCTTAGAAGACCCAGAAGCACGTGCTCGGTGCCTACATAGTTATGACCCATGTTCTTTGCTTCTTCCTGAGCATATAGCAGTGATTTCTGTGCTTTTTCAGTAAATCTTCCGAAGAACGCCATTGTTAAGCCCCTTCCTTTCTGTCTCTTAGTTTTTTAGATATAATTTTTGCCCTCAGGATATCCAAATCCTTTATATCGGCATAGTCTTTTTCATATTTTTTTAGGTGGGCCGGTTGCCCCAGAATCATAAGACCGTTGATAGAACTTATATCTATATCAGGTATTATACCCATTTCGACCCCAAGCCTAACCTTTGACAATAGATCCATGAACTCGTTTAAATCCATCACTTTGGCGTGAGTTATGGTACCATAGGCTCGCCAAATACCATCCTCGAAGCGCACCCTGTCATGTTCTGCCATGGCCCGCCTGGTCTGTCTTTCCTTCTCCAGCACCTGGCCGACTATCGCTTCCAAACTCCCTATAATCTCCTCTTCTGATGCCCCCAAAGTTATTTGATTAGATATTTGGAAAATGTCTCCTCCCGCTTCGCTGCCTTCACCGTATAGTCCCCTTACTGCCATTCCTACTTTGGGCAAGGTGGATATAATGCCCTTCATCTGACCTGTAGCGGCCAAAGCAGGCAAATGCATCATAATAGAGGCCCTCATCCCGGTTCCCAGATTGGTGGGACAACAGGAGAGGTATCCCAAACCGTCATCAAAAGCATAGGGGAGTTCCGCATCTAAAGTATCATCGACTTTTTGTAAATATTCCAGAGCATCCTTTAACCGATTTCCGGGAAAGATGCATTGCAGCCTTATATGGTCCTCTTCATTGACCATAATACTGCATACCTGAACCTTATCTACTAGAATAGCCGAACTCTTGTAATTCTTTATAAGATCCGGACTGGCCAGATGCTTCTCCACCAATATTTCCCTATCTACAGGGGATAAATCCTTAATGATCAGGAATTGATAATCATCCTTAAGGTCTGAGTGTGACCCTAATATCCCTCTTCGAACCCGCTGGATAACAGTGTCCATCTCCTCTTTGTCCATGGCTGTGGGAAAAGGGGTATCCGCCAAATTTCTGGCAAGCCTTACACGGCTGCTCAATATGATATCGCTGGAGGGTCCAACCTCGTTTATCCAGCTCATAAACTATCCCCTCCTTGCTTACTCTCTTCCAAATCTTTTATCATATCCCTGAGCTTAGCAGCCTCCTCAAATGCCTCTATTTTTATGGCATCCTGAAGCTTGAGCTTCAAGTCCTTGATTTCTTTATTTGTGCGAAGCCTGGTGCTTTGGCTCTGAGGCACCTTCCCTGTATGATGGGTTGCGCCCCCCTGGATCCTTTTTATTATAGGGCTTATTTCATCTTTGAACACTCGGTAACAGTTTTTACAGCCGAAAAGTCCCGTTTTCTTAAACTGCCTATAATCCATTCCACATACATGGCATTCTAAACCCGGCGTTTTATCCAATTCCACAGTTGATTTGGCAGAGTCCAACAGACTCCCCAATAATTGGCTTACGGAGAACGGGGCGAACAGGCTGAACTCACCCTGTTCACTGGCACAGTTCTGGCAGAGGTAAAGCTCGGTCTTTGTATTATTTATAATCCTGGTCACATGAACGGTGGCAGGATTCTTCTTGCAGTTTTGGCATAACATACATTATCCCTCCCAAAAGGGCCTAAACCTGTGTACTGATGATCGCAACAAGCATTGCCCTTAGCATATTTGCCCTTATGACCCCTCTTAAATTTTTAGGGACGGCAATAGTTTTATCTCTTAGAGCAGCCTTCATAATGGCCGCCTCTCTCTCGTTTATAATACCCCTTTCAAGTATATTTGTAACTATGTCATCTGATTCCTGCCAAGTTATGGATACACCAATGCGCTCATTAGTCAGATATAGCAGGTAATCGTCCTCATCCAGGTTTAGCTTTACGATTCGAATAAAGCCGCCTCCCCCTCGAAAGCTTTCTATATGATAACCCCTGTCCAGGGAGAACCTGGTGGCCAATACATAATTTATTTGGGAGGGGGCACATTCAAAATATTCAGCTAATTCGTTTCTTTGAAGCTCCAGTTCCCCTTCACTCTGTTTGATAAGGGATTTGATAAATTCTTCTATTATATCGCTTAGTCTTGCCACTATTTTCACTTCCTTATCTTTTGACCATCTTTGACCTTTGTCTTATATTATACCTCATTTGTAGAAAAATATAATCCTTAAATAATTTGTATATGGGCCAAAATAGGTTGTATAAATAAATTACGTGAGTTTATTCTGTGATTTCATATAAATATGTTGTTATTCATCGTATTCGTCCATATTCAATTTCCTGAGAACTCCCTTTATGGTTCCCCAATCAAATCCCCTTCTAGCCAGAGCCTGTCCTATCTTATAATACTGTTCCCTGGGTTCCAGATTTCGATATCTTCTGCCATACTTTTGTGCCAAATTATAGGCTAGGGATTCTTCTTTTTCCTCATTTATAAGTTCTAAGGATTCTTCTATTATTTCCTCATCAATCCCCTTGAATTGAAGCTCCCTTTTTATCATGGCCTTTCCCATGGGCTTTGTGAGCACCCTGCTGTTAACCCAGCTCTTGGCAAAGGCTAAATCGTCTATATAATTGTAACCCCTTAGCTTATTCAATGTATCATCGATTACGTCTTGGTCAAAACCTTTTTTCTCTAGATAATCAACCATTTCTTTTTCACTGCGGCTTCTGTAGCCCAAATATCTTATGCCCATCTCTAAGGCCTTTTTCGTATCGTCTTCCCGAGCCCACAGAGCTATTTGGGCTGAGTCCACTTCTTTTCCTACCTCAAGCCCGTGTCTTATGACCAATTCATCAAGAAGACCGATCCATTGGCCGTCATCGAATCGGAGGGTATAGCGGTTTTTACTCCGCCTCTGCTTTTCAATTTCTACGATTTTTTTCATTCTATACCTCCTGTACAGTGGGTGTGCAGTGGGGACGGGTACCTTGATCATGGCGATTGTGTACCAGGTGCGCAAAAGGGGGCAGCTATGCTGCCCCCTTTCGAAGACACAGAAGAACCGTCCCCCTGTGTTTTTTATTTTTATGCTCCTTGGAAGAGTTCCTCGAATTCTTCCATGTCTAGTTTTTCCCTGTCCAGCAGGGCCTCTGCAACCCTGTGGAGACCTTCGATATTATCTTTCAAGAGCTGCTCAGCCTTGTTATAACCCGTCTGGATTATACTTCTTACCTCATTGTCTATGGCTGAGGCTATATTTTCACTATAATTTCTATGGGTAGAAAAGTCCCTTCCCAAAAACACTTCTTCATGCTTGCCGCCATAGGTTATAGGCCCTAAGTTTTCGCTCATACCGTATTCGGTAACCATCTTTCTGGCCATGTTACTGGCTCTTTCGATATCATTGGATGCCCCGGTGCTGATATCTTCCAACACCAATGCTTCAGCCACTCTACCCCCCAAAAGCTGGGTTATTTCGTCCATCATTTCTGATTTGGAAGCATAGTATTTATCCTGTTCGGGAAGTGTCAGGGTATAACCCCCCATCATTCCCCTGGGAACAATGGATACCTCATGGACTGGATCAGCATTTGGCAACAATTTGGCCACCACGGCATGACCAGCCTCATGATAAGCAGTCAGCTTTTTGTCCTTTTCAGTTATGACCCTGCTGCGCTTTTCCGGCCCGGCAATTACCCTGGTAATAGCCTCTTCCAGCTCCGACATCTTGATGGAGCGGCCATCCCTTCTGGCCACCAGAATCGCGGCCTCGTTCATCATATTCTCAAGATCCGCACCGGTAAAACCCGGGGTTCTCTTGGCCAATACCTTTATATCCACTTCGTCTGATAGGGGCTTGCCCCTGGAATGAACCTTTATTATCTCTTCTCTGCCCCTGACATCGGGGATCCCTACTAAAATAGTCCTGTCAAACCTCCCAGGCCTGAGAAGAGCCGGATCCAAAATATCTGGCCTATTGGTAGCGGCAACTACTATAATGCCCTCATTGTCGGCAAAACCGTCCATCTCTACCAAAAGCTGATTCAAGGTCTGTTCTCTCTCGTCATGTCCGCCGCCCAAGCCTGCCCCTCTATGTCTGCCAACGGCATCGATCTCGTCTATGAATACTATACAAGGGGAGTTCTTTTTGGCTTGATCAAAAAGATCACGAACCCTGGAAGCACCCACACCAACAAACATTTCTACAAAATCAGAACCGCTTATGGTGAAAAAGGGTACTCCTGCTTCTCCCGCCACTGCCCTGGCTAAAAGGGTTTTTCCAGTTCCCGGTGGGCCTACCAACAGTATTCCCTTAGGGATCCGGGCGCCTAAATCAATATATTTTTTAGGATTCTTTAAAAAATCCACTATTTCTTTTAATTCTTCTTTTTCTTCGTCGGCTCCGGCAACGTCTTTAAAGGTAGTCTTTCTTTGTCCTTCACTATGAACCTTGGCTCTGCTCTTGCCAAAGGACATAACCCTGTTGCCTCCGCCGCCGCCCTGAGCCTGTTGCATAAAGAAAAACCAAAACAGACCGAAGAGCCCGATAATAATTACATAAGGCAATATACTAAGCCACCATGGTACCTCGGGAGGAGGCAGCGGATTGATATCAAAAGAAAAATCTCCCGCAGTAATCCCCTCAGGTGATTTACCGGTCTTCTGTGCTTCTATTCTTTTTATATCTTCGTAAAATGATTCCTCGGAAATGATTCTGGATTTAAAATCATATTTATTTCCGGAATTGAAATCCTTTTCGGTAATATGTGAACCCTTGTAAAGACCATAAACAGTTTTCTCCATGATTTGGATGCGTTCTATCTTATTCTGTTCAACGGACTTTAGTAGCTCGGGGTATGAAATTTCTTCTTTTTTATTAGTCAAATCGAGGCTGGAAACTATAAATACGATTACAAGTAATAATAGAAGATAAAATCCCGGACCTCGCAAGAATTTCCTCAAAATCAACCCTCCTTTGCAGCTATATGTTGTCACAAATATATTTTTGAAACATATCTAACACCACTGCATTTTATTATTTTAACATAGTCATAATTTAAAAGCAATTAAGCGATTCAATTATCATTTTCATCTAATACCCACACGCCGGGCAGGTTTCTGTACTTCTGATTATAATCCAACCCATATCCTACCACAAATTTGTCAGGTATCTCAAAGCCTATATAGTCTACTTCCACTTCTACCTTGCGCCTGGTGGGCTTATCTAGGAAACAGCAAGCTTTTACACTTCCGGGCTTCCGTGATTTCAAGTAATCTATAAGGTAATGCAAAGTGAGCCCGGTATCCACTATATCCTCAACAATCAATACGTCTTTTCCTTCCATATCCTCGTCCAGGTCTTTAAGAATTCTGACTACACCGGAAGATCTGGTGGATGCCCCATAACTGGATACCGCCATAAAATCCATGGCAAGGGGGAGATGGATATGCTTTACCAAATCCGACATAAAGATTACTCCACCTTTTAAGATACAAACGATTAAAAGGTCTTTGCCCTCATAATCAGCTGTTATTTTTGCGCCCATTTCAGCAACACGTTTCATGATCGTTTCTTCGTCAATTAGTATTTTTCTGTCTCGTTCCATGTGATGCACCGTCCATTTCTAAAAGTTGTATGTAAGAGATCCTTTACTTCTATTTTGAGTACTTTTTTAGTATCTTTTTTAATTCTGTAATCTTCACTCATCCTGTATCCGGCTACCCATATGATATTATCTTCGTCTACAACTAAAGCTATGCTGTCCCTTTTGTCCCGGGGCACCTTTTGGTCTATAAAATAATCTTTCAGTTTCTTTGTCCCCGACATTCCCAAGGGTCTAAACCTATCCCCATCCCTTCGATTTCTTACCGTAAGACCGTTTTTTATTGCTTCCTCATCAATATAGATACACCCATCCCCTTGGTCTAAAACACGGGGGGGCTCTATCCCTTCTACAGTAATAACCAGATTGAGTTGGGGTATTATGGCCACCCCCGGTATATCCAATTCATATTCAAAATCTGGTACAGGCAAAGGCCTTTGCCTACATCCGGCTGAATCGAAATACAGCACTAATTCCTCATAATCTTTTCTTGCAACCAACCCCTCGATGAGATTAATTCGCGAGCCTGCCTGGGAATCCCATATCAGCCGCAAAAGCGCCTCTATATGAACATATCCAATATTAGTCAGATCTTTTTTAAGTCGTTCAAGGCCCCTGCGCAGGACTCTGCGTCTAATAGCTTTTGGACATTCTTTTAAGCCCTCAATTGAAAATCTTACTTCATTATCCCCATGTCTGGCAAGGGAATTAAATATTTTTTCGGCATGTTTGGCTAAAAATTCTTCGTCTTCACCTAAGATATCACCCATCCTCAAGAGGCTTTGGGAGAAGTTGGGGTTGAATTGTTCCTCTATAAGGGGAATCAAGATGCCGCGAATCCGATTTCTGGTATAGATAGTGTCAAGATTGGTTCGGTCTTCTCTGTATTCAAGACCGTTTTGTCTGCAGTAGTCCTCTATCTCCCCTCTAGAAACACATAGAAGGGGTCTAATGATAGATCCATCTCTTACCGGTTCCATCCCCGACAGACCGGAAAGGCCCGTCCCTCTGATGATATTGTGCATAATGGTCTCAGCCTGGTCATCGCTATGGTGAGCCAGGGCAATCTTATGCCCCCGAACCTCCCGGAGGACACTATGAAAAAAATCATACCTTACCCTGCGACCAGCCTGCTCTTCAGACAATGACCATTCCTTTGCCAGTTCTGATACCCTGGCCTCCTTTAAAAAGAATTTAAGATCCCACCTTTCGGCTATTGCACGAACAAATTCTGCATCATCAACAGCCTCTTGACCCCTGAGGCCATGATTTACATGAGCAATATAAAGGGAAATGGATATGCGGTTTCGAATTTGACAGAGCAGATGAATAAGGGCTAACGAATCCGCTCCGCCAGAAACACCAACTACCACCCCTTGGCCGGGCTCTACCATATTATATTTATTTATGTACCTCAAAACTTTTTCAACCATTAGATATCTTTCCAGAACTTATTATACCTATTTACTAGTTTCGCAAAACATTGCCGTTTTTCTTCTTAATTCTATTATCTATTGCGTTTAATTTCAAGGAAGATTGCTTATTTTTCTTCATAATGTTTAATTGTTTCAGCAGGGTCTGGGATTATTTTATCGAAAAGAAAAGAGCCCTCCCGAAAGTATAGATCGGGACAGGCTATATACCAACGATTCATGGGACTTTTTCCTACAATACAGGTTTCCAAATCCTTGCGACCATTATAGTCATATCATCGCCAAAATCATCTCCATGAGAGGCCGCACCTACTGCAGATTCCATAATATTATCAGCCATCTCTTGGGGATTACAGGTATCGAAATCATCTATCAGCCCCGCCATCCATTTATCCACTTTGAGACCCTCTGAAGTATTATCTAAAACGCCGTCGGTGACCATTACGATCATATCCCCATCGTGAACCTTTAGAGATGCCCTTTCTGATTGCATATTCTCCAATATACCTATAGGCAGGCTGGATGCTTTGATTACCTCTACCTCATCCTTACGTTTTATATATGTAGTCACCGCACCGATTTTCACAAAATCTGCCGTGCCCTTTACAAGATCAATTATGCACAGATCCGCAGTAGCGAATATTTCGTCCTGGGATCTTAACATAAGTATGGAATTTATTGTTCCTATAGTGGTGTCTATATCAAAGCCTGCTCCCAGGAAGTTTTCCAACAGAGATATTACTGCTGTGCTTTCCCTGGCCGCCTTATCCCCCATTCCCATGCCGTCGCTAAGGGCCAGCATATATTTTCCATCGGGTAATCCGGTAAAGGTGTAGCTGTCACCGCATATATCGCCGGATTGGGCTGCCTTTCGGGCAACCCCGGTGCTAACCCTAAACTTCAAGGCCTCAGTAAGCTTTAAGGCGCATAACCCCTTTCCCGCAGATCTGCAGAAGGAATTTCCCGAAGTCATCTTTTTCCCTACGATTTTGCTTACTATCTTTTCTACCTTGCGAATACATTCCCGATGGCCTTCACAGGGGATCTTGCTTATATTGACCTCTAGTGATCCGCCAGCCTTTTCTATAACCAACACTTCTTTAGCTCTGATACCTTCCTTATCTAGTTCATGAGAAATAGCATCCTCCAATTCCCCCTTGAAGTCTATACTGATATTCAGTTCCCCTGCCAGCTGGCTTACCACACCAGCAACACCATGAAGTTGCCTCGCAACCAATTGCCTGGATTCCACTAGTTTCCCTTTCCATCTTATATTGGACTTATAAAGCCTGTACACCTGTTCTGCAGCCTTAATCAGCTTATCCGAATGGATACACCTTTTAATCAACTCGTTGCTTTCACCGGTTATTTTTGAATTTTTCTTATTTTCTATATGGGCAATTAAATCGAACATATCATTATAAGTGCCGCAAAAACCCCTTTCCCAGCAGCTGCTATACAGCGGACAGCCTCTGCAGACCTGTTCCGAGATTACCTCCAAAAGCTCTGCAATATCATTGTAATTCCCGCCTCTCCCGTAGGAAATCTGGTCAAATGCTGCAGCCAACTCTGTAAAAACTGACGAAAATTCCTTTAGTTTCCCTACTGTCAACTCTTGCATTCTTCCTATATAAAAATTTTGTTCTTTGAACCTCAGAAGGCTATAGTCAAAATATTGCTTTAGGGTGGATAATATTTTTTTGGGGATCAGGATCAAAACCCCCAGACTGGTCAGTATTTCACGGAATGGGAGGATCGTCATGGTAGATTTGCTTATATAAAAGGACATGAAAGCATTTGCCAGCAAAAACCCCAACCCGGTCATAATTTTGCCCATCTCCTTGAAGGTACCCGCTACCAACCCGCATATACCCAGCACTGCAATAAGATTTGGATCCGGGCTCTTGGCTATGGATAAGGTAAGACCCATAAGGACCCCCATAGCCGAGCCTATCCCCATTCCACCAATATGTGCAGTAATTATAATGAAGAGCACAGACAAAACATTTCTTATGGAAATAGTGTAAATTTTTATATCCCACATACCTGCTATCAAAAGAGCCACAAACACCCCTACGGAGATTATTTCTTCATTAGAAAGGATTCTCCGTCTTTTAGTATCGGGGATCAAAGACAGGACATTATCAAAAATATAGACCAATACCAGGGCGATGACGCCTTCCAGTCCGGCGAGGATCGCATCATACTGCAAAACCCCTCCCGGAGCCAGACCCTTATACAAAAAACTTGCTCCTGCCAGTGTAAGAGTCGCAATAATCGCCGGTATAAATCTGTTATCCCAAGCCCTCGTATTGGCCAACAAATTGTAGACAAGATATATGAGGATCATGGCACCCACGTACTTAAATATAAAGCCCCCTATACTAACAGTAGCCATCCCTCCCAGTATTGCCAAAAAAGCCATAAATCTGGTCTTTTGCTTAGATAGGATCGCTGTGAAAAATGCTACACCGAAAGGAGAAATATCTTCGAAAATGAAGATCCTGCCAATAAAGAAACTGAAAATGAGGATAATTACTGTGTTTATAATTCTTGTGTCTATTTTTCTCCTTCGAAAGAGCTTTATTTCCGACAGAAGATTTTCATTAAGCCTCGATGACCCTTTCTCTGCTATGACCATATTCCCGAAGATCGGATGACTCCGTTTTTTCATTCCTTCACCGCCGTTTATTCTTCTTTTGCTTACAGTGAAGACATTATAGCAAAGATGGTCTGCATAATTTGTCAGTATAGGCAGGCATGTCCAATAAATATTGCGACAAAAATATGTAATAGTTAAGGAAAATAAATAAATCCCTGCAAAAATATCTACGCCCTTTCGTTGGCAACGGGTTATTTAGTGCTATTAGCTTATGAAAAATGACGATGATGGGTAGATATGTGCAAAGGAGACAAGATTTCCATGCAACAAAAAAACCGCCTGACATACTGACTTCAAGCGGTTTTTATATGGTGGGCACAACAGGACTTGAACCTGTGACTCCCTGCTTGTAAGGCAGGTGCTCTCCCAGCTGAGCTATGCGCCCGTGTTAGATGTCAGACGTCAGATATCGGAAGATTTATACCAGATCATTATCGAAACAATGTAGCTGTTCCTTATTCTAACTTCCAACTTCCAACTTCTAACTTCTAATTGGTAGCGGCGAACGGATTTGAACCGCTGACTCTTCGGGTATGAACCGAATGCTCTAGCCAACTGAGCTACGCCGCCATATCCACCAACTAAAATCAAAATACGAAAATCACACGCCCCCACAATCCCATTAAGTAAAACCTGACGCCGCACCCAGGGGGAACGGGTGATTTTCATATATTGTAGCATAAAGGGGTTTACCCCGTCAAGCGCTGTTTTTTAAAAATTTCGTCCATCTATATAATCTGTTTTATCTCTTCAAAAGTTAAGCCAATGTCCTGGTGATAAAAAGGCGGTAGCATTCCATTATTAAAGAGGATCGACGACATACCCAAATCCCTGGCACCGTGATAATCATTTACCACTGAATCCCCAATCATCAAAATTTCAGATTTTCTAAAATGGGGATAATCCTTCAGTATCTCCCAGTAAAATTCCCTGGCAGGCTTTCTATAGCCCATCTCAGCAGATATATATAGCTTCTCAAAGTAATGGCTTAACCCAAATTTTTCAAGAAGAGTCTCTGCCCAATGAAGCAAAAAATTCGAAGCCAAAACCAGCTTATATTTTGAAGCGCAATACTCGATAAATTCCAGGGAACCCTCTACCGGTTCATAGAAGCTAAAAAGTTCCGGCAAAAGGTTTCGAACAACCTCCTGAGCCTGCGGATCGTTAATATAGTTATAGACGATGCTTCTTAAGTAATCCTCGTCGTTGGGACAGTTTCCGAAGGAGTATTCCACATATCTCTCCCTAATTAAAACCGTGGTTGCCTCTCTATCCAGATCGTTTATCCCGAATTTCCCCAACTGGTCTATCAATAAGTCGGTAAATCGTTCCTTCCTTTTATAGACCAAAGTATCTACAAGATCCAAACATATTAGTTTGGGTTTTTCAATGCTGTAATTAGCCATCCAATAATCTTTCCCTAAATAAAGTCTTCGGATTTTTTCAATTTATCCGAGGCAGCTAAAACTAATGTCATAAGATCGTTACCCCTGACTATACCAATAGCACCGTGTCTGAAGGCTTCCTCATCAAAGGAAGTAACCCTGTCTACCCCACAATTAAACCTGCTGTTTATCAATAAAGGCACGGGGTGGTGGCTGTGACGACCCAAGAGGGACGGCGTTGAATGATCACCGGTAATTACCACTGTATCAAAGCCCAAGCTCAAAATCTCCCCAAGCTTACCATCTAATTCTTCAAGGGCACGAACCTTTCCAAGGAACTCTTTGTCCTCGCCCCTGCAATCGCTATCCTTAAATTGGAGGAAGAAGAAATCATAGTTATCGTAGTTCTCCCTAAGAGCATCGATCTCGTCCTCAAAGGTCAGGCACCCTTTCGCTACATCCATGCCAAGAAGCTGTGCAACTCCTCTATAAAAGGGGTAGGAAGCAATGGCCAAGGATTTAACGGAGTATACCTTATTAAAATCCGGTAGAGTGGGAAATACGGAGAATCCGCGCATCACCAATCCGTTTACGGGGCTTTGTCCCTTAAAGAGCTCTGCCACCTTATTATTGAACCCATTCACAAATGCAGCTGTAGCCAAAGCCTTCTCGCAGTTTTCAAACCCATCCCTGGGAACGCAGGTATTCAAGGGAAGCCCTTCGCTTTGAGGATCGGTGTCAATAATCTCGTCGCTTATATTGCCATTATCCCTAATAATTAAAACACCACGGTAATCCTTGGTAGAGATCACTTCAAAATCAAAACCCTCGACCTGGATATTCTCGTTGATAAGCTTTGCGTATTGGACCCCTGAGCTAATGCGGCCGGCTCTTCTGTCGGTTACTATGCCCTCGTCATCCATTGAACAGAAATTAAATCGGGCCACCACATCGGATGGATTTACTGTGCCTGGTTCTAAGTCGGCAGCCTCTAAAGCACCTCGGCCCACCATATATTCTTTTTCCGTGGGATCATAGCCAAAAAGGCCAAAGTGCCCGGAACCACTGCCAGGGATTATCCCCGGGAAAACCGTATAAATTAAACCCGTATCAGAAGTAGCCTCCGATGCCAGGGCATCCAGATTAGGCAAATTTGCGTACTGCAGTTCCGTTTTGTTATCATAATCGGGATGATACATTCCTCCCAGACCATCGACTACCATAAATAAAATCTTGTTATCGTTTTTCTTGGATATCTTTGACAAAATAGACATTCTTTTATTCATAGACATTTCCTCCTTGTACAATTTAAAGCACCTATATGGTTTACATTCAACATTTTACATTCGAATACTACAACGCAAAATATTCCCCTTGATTCATATGTATAGGCCACTTTTATTATATTTGCCCATAAAAGCCCTGTCAATATACATATTACCCATTCTGCCTGCATTCAGCCAGGTATTTTAAATGCAGGATCATACACTTTATGTAATATATAAAAAATCCCCGCGTACTTGCGGGGTTAATTCTCCGTCCGGTTTTTTGCACTCAGACTTTTTAGGTATGGTTGCGGAGGAGGGATTTGAACCCCCGACCTCCGGGTTATGAGCCCGACGAGCTGCCTGACTGCTCCACTCCGCGTCATCAATTCTCAAAAGTCGCCCCTTGGGCAACAAATGTTATTGTATAGCATACCAAAGAATAAGTCAAGAACTTTTTTAGAATAGCCTGGCCGCTAAAAACTATCTGCCTCGCCAGGCACCTCTTCCCCTTTTGTTATCACGGTTTTTAATGTCTGAGAGCCGCTCCTCGCTGTCCTTCATAAACTGTGCCAATTGATCTTCAAAAGGTATCTGTGCTTCAGCCTCGGCCTTGCGTATGGAAAGACTTATCTTCCCATTACCCTCAACGGTAAGCACCTTTACTTTAACCTTTTCGTTTTGCTTCAGATGATCATGAATGCTTTTAACGTAAGAATCAGCTACCTCAGATATATGGACCATGCCCCTTTCCCCACCGGGAAGATCTATAAAGGCACCAAAGTTTGTTATTCCAGAAACAGTCCCCTCCAGGATTTGCCCTACCTTAACTGGCATAAAACAGGGATTCCTCCTCCAATTAATTTTCTTTTTTCTTTTCGATGAAAATTATTTCACCTTTTTTTACCCAACCCAATCGCTCTCTGGCAACCTTTTCTATATATTCATCACTGTCTGTGTAATGAATCATGTGTTCCAGATCTGCGTTTGTATCCTCTGTATGGGCTATCTGCTCCTTTAAGGCATGGATCCTCTCTCTTTGTTCGTCCATCTTCAGCTCTTGTTTGAACATTATAATGCCAAAGTAGCATACGAATAGCAGTATCAAGAAAATTTTAACTCTGGGTTTTAGAATATATCCCCTTTTCTTCACTTGACTATCCCTTTCCCGACAGCTTGGAATATCCAAGCCTATACAGACTCTATGTGTAGTATATACTATTCGACAAACATTGTAAAAGTCCTCTTTCTTTATCTATTAATTTTTATGCGTCCTCACTATATTCCTTTTTCTTTTTTTGAGGCAACTTTTTGCCCATCCATGCCACTAGCCTGGATATCATCCTAAAAGGCCATAAAAGAATCTTTCTAACTATATTATAGCTCTTTACAAGTATTTTTGTTACAATCCCACCTATAGACAGGGCAAAAATACCCCAGCCTAATGCCAGTCCAATTACTATATACAGCCTTATTTCTCCGCCATTTATCCTAAACAAGGTATAGAACACCAAAGAAGTCGCTAATATCCAAAATAAGAAATCTAATATTGCTACAAACCATCTCTTGGGCTTTATTATTATTCTAACGGCTCTGTATATATCATATATCAGCCCCAGGGCAAGACCGCTGCAAACGGCCACAAGAAATATATAAGCCTGGTTGGCGGTGGATATGCCCATGAAAGACGCCCCCTTATCTGAACAGCCTGCCTAAAAGCCCTGAACCTTTACCCTTGGCATAATCCGTATCGCTATATTGCAAGGCGACCATTTCCCCTTCGGCTATGAGTTGTCCTTCCTCCAGATTTAATTTACTTATATGAAGATCTATCCCGTGGAGGGTAATGTAGCCTAATTCTGTTACCAAAATTATTGTGGATTCATCGAAGCTGTCTACATCCTGTACTCCTGTTATGCTAACCTTTTGTCTGTTCTCCATTAATATACTGTGGTTACGACCCCGTACCGTCTTTTTCTCGTCTAAATCCCGAATCATAATATCCCCTCCCAAGAAAGTATATGACAGGTAGCTTGGGAGTATTCTTCCAAAAATAATCAACCCCCGGCCTATATCTCACCGGGGGTCTATGGCTATCTATCTCCACACCTTTACAATTTTAATCCCTTGAAAATAATGGCTTATGATATCCTCAGCCTTTTTACCTTCCTTAGCCATCTTAAAAGCGCCCCATTGGGACATGCCTACGCCATGGCCATAGCCTCTTCCTTTGAATACCACCTTATCGCCTTGTAACTCCACCTTTTCCAGCATGGTGGATTTCATACCCTTGCTGTCCAGAGCCACACGAAAATCAGGTGCTGATACCTTAGTCCCGTCAAAATCCAGATTTAGAATCCTGCCTGATTCACCCTTTTCTCCCATGGTTACCTTGCTAAAATCTTTTATGGGCTTTCCCATGGTCTTAAGAGCTTCCAAAACCTTGGCCTTAGAGGCACTATATTCCCAGTTCTTTTCATCACCGGGGACTTGGGGTGAATCATCCGGGGATTTTACCACCTTTATATAGGGTGGATCCCCACCTTTAAAATTGAGCCCTTCCTTTGGGGTGGCAGTTGTCCCTGCTGCGTTGGAATGAAACCATCCCTTGGCAAATTTGCCGTCAAAGGTCATGATCAGGCCTCTGGTATCATTTACAGCATTTTTTATCTTGTCGTTAACAGCTTCCGGGTTCCAGGCTTGAGCCTCCTCTATATCCGTGGAAATATGGGCTTTCCCGTGTTTGGAATGCCCTTTTTCGTCAATAAAATCCAATACAAAGGTTCTGGCAATTATCGCCTGGGCTTTTATAGCCTCATCAGGCCAATCGTTTTTGATTTCTCCGGCAACCACTTTGGTTATATATTCCTCCAGCTTCATTTCCTGAACATTGTTGTCTTCCTTAATGAATACCTGCAGGCTGGGTTCTTGGCCATCAGTTGCATTTAACGCCTTAGGGAGAGCAGGTTTTTTGGCCTCCTGCCCGGTCTCGTCCCCTTTTGGAGCCGTTGGTGTCGGCGCTTCTCTTCTTATCCCGGATTGCTGTCCTCCGGGGGGTTGCTGTTGGTTTGGCCCACCCGGTGAGGGTGCCCTTCTAGAGGTGCACCCTATGAATAGGGCAAAGACCAGCAGGATGCAGATGATCTTTAGTGCATATAAACTTTGCGTTCTCTTAATAAACATATTTTCCTCCCCGTACTATATATTTTGCACAACTTTTTGACATCGAATCTATATGGTGCAAAATATATTCCTGAACTCATAAATTGCGGCATTTAATTCCCTGTTACCGCTCTAGTTATTATTTGCATTGATGGGAGGAAATACACAAAAATCAGATTATACGATACATCTCGGCCGCCTCACCCTTTGGGGCGTGTTCAGAAACATCCAGTATCTCATAAGTCCTTATGTTATCCCCAAACTTTATTTTAAGTTCATCTCCGGGGTTAACTTCGCTTCCGGGCTTTGCGGTTCTGCCGTTTATGGTGACTCGACCCTGGCTGCAGGCCTCGGCTGCCACGGTTCTTCGCTTTATTATTCTTGAAACCTTTAAGAATTTATCTACTCTCATCTTTTCACCCCCTAAGAATACGAACACAGGGGGACGGAACACAGGGGGACGGTTCTTCTGTGTCTTTTTGGGCGGACACAGAAGAACCGTCCCCCTGTGTTAAAAAGACACAGAAGAACCGTCCCCCTGTGTTATTTAAAAACCGGGGAACCTGTTTAGAGGTAACCCCGGTCTTTATGGAAAATCATTGAACAGCGTCTTTTAAAGCTTTCCCGGCTTTGAACACTGGGGCCTTAGAAGCAGGAATAATTATCTCTTCCCTGGTTTGAGGGTTTCTGCCCTTCCTCTCGGCTCTATCCCTAACCTCAAAAGTACCAAAACCAACCAGCTGTACTCTTTCACCTTCGCTTAATGCCTCAGTGATTACTTCAATTACGGAATTAACGGCTTTATCAGCATCCTTTTTTGTCAATTCACTTTTCTCTGCTACAGACGCAATCAATTCAGCTTTATTCATGATCATACCTCCTTCAATAGTTATCTTATAGCATATTCGCTATTATTCTTCAAATTCCTGCTTTATACCAAATATTTTTTATTTTTGTGTCGACTTATTCTGAAGTTTTGAACAGTATTCATATGTTTACCAATTTTTTCATGAATTATACCCCCATATCCCTAGAAAATGCCACTTTTGCTTGATTCCATAGGTCGTCCATTTCTTTCAGGGTCATCTCCTCCATAGGCTTCGATGCCTTATCTTCAATATATCTAAACCTGCGTATAAATTTTTCTGTAGCACCTTTTAAGGCCAATTCAGGTTGGATCTTTACAAATCTTGAGACGTTGACCAGGGAAAATAAAAGATCCCCCAATTCTTCATTTATTCTATCTTGGTCATTTTCTGCACAGACTTCTTTAAACTCCATGAGCTCTTCTTCCATTTTCTTTATGGCATCTTCCGTCAAGTCCCAGTCAAAGCCTGATAGTGCAGCTTTCTTCTGCACCTTATATGCCCTCATCAGGGCAGGGAGGTTAGAAGGGATAACCTCCAGCATTTGGGTATAGCTCATAATTCCTTTTTCCCTTTTCTTTATTTGCTCCCAATTTTCCCGAACCTGATCGGAACCGTCTACCAAAATATCGCCAAAAATATGGGGATGCCTGTGGATCATCTTGCGGCATATTCCTGTAGTCACATCTCTAATATCAAATTCCCCGTGTTCCGCGCCGATTTGGCTATGAAATACTACCTGTAACAAGACATCTCCTAATTCTTCGATTATATTATCATAATCTTTTTTATCAATAGCCTCCAATAATTCATAAGTTTCTTCCAGGAGATATTGTTTTAGGCTATCATGGGTTTGTTCCTTGTCCCAAGGGCATCCATCGGGGCAGCGTAGGCTTTCCATTATACTTACCAGGTGCTCAAAGCCAAAATTCTCAAGATCCTTCAGACTCAGGGCCGGTATATACAGACATGTGGTATGGTCATATTCTTCCATCCTATCCGCTGAATATAGGGGCAGCTTTTGCCAGGTAATTTCGCCTTGGTGCATCTCTTTGCACAGATAAACTTGATGCTCAGAAGGGTAAGCCCTCAATAGGACGAGCTTAACCTGGGAGGCAGCCAAAGGACTGTCTATATCAAGGACGACAGTGGATATATCAGTGTCAATATTTTTTAGTTCCAACTCAGGGGCAGCTATAGCCTTTATACCTAAGGGTCCCGGATGTTGCCCTAAGGCGGCTATTGCAGTGTCAGCCCTGCTAATCCCCGGTAATATTTTTAATTCGTAGTCATCTTTATCCAGCCGGGATATAAGCCTAGGTACCAATCTTTCACCTACAAAGGGGTGGCCGGGCACGCCAAGCACAATATTCCGGGTCTTTGAAAGACCTATTATCTTTTCAACCATGGAAGAATATGCTTCTTCAAATGTATCGAATTTATTATAAATATCATCTAAAGTAACAAAGGGGATTCCTTCTGCTTTTAAAAATGGTATCACACCATGTTTTCCCGTCCTAAGAATCGTGTAGCCTTGCCTTAAGGCCTTCAAGGCCCCCAAGGTTAGGTCATCCTCGTTTCCCGATCCTAAGCCTACTATTGTTATCCTCTTTCTGTTTTCCTTTGTCATCTGTTCCTCCAAATTCCTTTGCCTTAAAACCCTATAATTCTCCTGCAATTTATATTATGTAACATATATGACGTCGTAGGGGCGGTCTTTGATCGCCCGGCTATATATACATATCCCTAACAATCCCCAACGGATCGGAAAATGGTTTATTCCGGACATCTTTCAAATTACATCGGGGAGTCGCCTTACATGTCCCGTCTCTGCAGGATTATTAGCGGCGCTCCCCTTAGATGTCTTTCTTTGGGGTCATTGAAATCTGCCTTCACAAATCCATTTTCCTTAACACAACGTATATAACCTCCATCTTCCAATTTCCAATTTCTAACTTCTAACTTCTAACTTCTAACTTCTAACCTCTAACCTCTAACCTCTAACCTCCAAAACCCAAACCCGTTTTCCTTGTCAATTTTGACTATCGTAGTAAAATAATTATTTTAACAAGCCTATCCTGCTTAGTAGCCCGGCAATGGCCTTCCCCTTAGGTATAGATTCCAGATCCTCGGCCTTAATAGTCCTTGTGACAAGGAGCATAATGGCGTAAATACCAGCCCCTAATATTATAGAGGCTCCCAAGCCTATTATATTTCTTCCGGTTTTACTGAAGATTATTCCGTAGGAATAGTATACTGCAACACCCATAATCCCTGTATTTATAGCAGGTTTTACAATAAAATCCTTAAGGGAAAATCCCATACCTGTATATTTAACAACGGATATTAAGTTTAACAATGCGGCTACAGCATAACATGCTACGGTACCTATGGCTGCACCTTGAATATTAAAAGCAGGATTGGCCACCAATAAAATGGTAATGACCACCTTAAGTACTGCCCCTATTAAAAGATTTATCACCGGTACCCCGATTTTCCCTACGCCCTGAAGTATAGCCGTCAGGGTCTGGACCAAGGTTAAAAATACCACGCCCACGCTCATGGTCACTAATAGATCTTTTCCATAAGACAATTCCCATTCCTGCAACCTGGGATAAAGTGCTTTTAAGACAGGACCCGCCAATACCCCTAATCCGACGGCAGCAGGTACTCCCACAAGGAGGGTCAACCGAACTCCAAGGGTCGTCTTGTCTACCACTCCCTTTTTGTCTTTTAAAGCAAAAGATTCCGAGATTGCCGGTACCAAACTCATAGCCAGAGCTATTGTCAGCACCGTAGGAAAGTTTATCAGGGTATTTACTCCCCCTGTCATCACTCCATAAAGTCTTGTAGCTATCATTTTTGTATATTCACCATAAGCACCGGGCATAGCTGTAGCCATATTCTCTAATGTCAGACCCGGTACTATTTGAATTCCCTTTTCATTGATAAACTGTATAAAGGATTCAAGGCTAAAGGGGATCTTGGCAATCTTATCTACTATTGGCGCCAATCGATTGACGACTATGATCTGATCACTGAAATTCACCAGGGGCATTATAGATGCACCGATGGTGACAGGGATGGCTATGCCTATCAGCCTTCTCAGGATATCCTCTGAAGATCTTTGACTAAAGGCTCTGTAGGTCAGCCTGGCATCTTTAAATATTGGTCTTTTCTTCCTGCGAAATATCCCCAAAAGAAGCACCAGTGCTGCAGCTTCGCTCAGTGTCACTCCCAGGATAGCCCCTGCCGCCGCAAATTCCGGCCCCTTCGGTAGCCAAAGAGCTGCCAGGGTCAGGCCCATTATAAGCTTTCCTAATTGCTCGGTTATCTGGGATAGGGCAGTGGGGTACATGATATGCATACCTTGAAAATATCCCCTGTAAGCTGACATAACGGAAACAAAGAACAGAGCAGGGGATATAGCCATTAGAGCATAGACTGATTTAGGGTTTCCCTGGATTTTGGAAACAAGGCCGCTGCCTACCAATAAAACGATTGAAGTTATAATGCCTAGAAAGAATAAAATCCTCCGGGATATCCGAAATATCTTATAGCCCCCATAATGGTTACCCGCAGCTACTTCTTCGGATACCATTTTGGATATGGCTACAGGAAGGCCGGCGGTAGAGGCCACCAATAAAAATGCATATATAGGATAAGCCAGCTGATACAGGCCAATGCCCTCAGGGCCTATAATATTCATAAGGGGTATCCTGAATACTGCCCCTATAAACTTAACAATCAAGCCAGACAGGGCTAGGATACCCGCTCCCTTAACAAAGGATTTTTTGCTCATGCTAACCTCCGTTATCTCTAAGACATATGGATATTATATCATAGGTGCAAGCCGACCCTTGGCTTGCTTCACACCGATTCAATAAATACATAAAGATAAAACATTCTGTTTTATTACAGTACTTGGTATTTATTATATCATGAGTGCAAGCCTCCAATTGGCTTGCTTCACACCGATTCAATAAATACATAAAGATAAAACATTCTGTTTTATTACAGTACTTGGTATTTATTATAACACAACAAAAAGAGCATCGGCAGTTCCAATGCTCTTAAGAAAAATAATTAAACTTAATTTGTTATTGTTCCATTTGCCTTGCCAAAAAGCCGGCGGCAGTCTCTGCTACCTTTACCTCGGATTCACCCATATTCGTACCCGCTTCCTTGGATAACAGGATTATTGAGCCAATGGGATCCCCCTGGGAAACGATAGGGACAACAACCTGAGATGAATATTTACCGGCGTCATCCCCGTTGGAAACTATGCTCAATAGTGAATTATCTTCACTTCGGTTAGCTACCATGGATCTTTTGCTTTCCATAATTCCTTCAATGTCAGCACTTATGGACTTTTCATGGAGTTCCCTTTTGGAACCTCCGGCTACTGCAATAATAAAGTCCTTGTCGGTTATGCAGGCAATATGCCCAAGGGTATTGTGCAAAGATTCGGTATATTCCTGGGCGAAATCGCCTAATTCACCAATGGGTGAATATTTTTTCAATATAACTTCGCCATCTCTGTCCGTAAATATTTCCAACGGATCCCCTTCGCGTATCCGCAAGGTCCGACGAATCTCCTTGGGTATTACCACTCTTCCCAGATCATCTATCCGTCTGACGATTCCGGTTGCTTTCACAGACATCCCTCCTTAACATACATTTACTTACAAATTCACCTCTGTAACCATATTATCTTACTAATGTATCGTTTTTATGCAATACTATTAAAAGTTTCCTTTTATAGTCTTGCAATATACTTCGGAATGTCCAGTACTTACAGCCGTCCCTCAAATTTTTTCACCGAGCTTTTCTTCCAGTCCTCCAGGGTTTCTCTCCATTCTTCATCCTGTTTTTGCCTGTCCAGGTA
>JAAYSJ010000026.1 GCA_012518395.1 Clostridiales bacterium | reverse complement strand
CAAGCCCTTATCCACCGATATATAGTAAAACTTATACGCCCCCTACATAGCTAACCCCCCTTATATGTATTGGTGAATTTAATGGTAATGGAGGTAGGGTATTGTAACTTCCCCCATTATCTCCCACCGGCAACTCTTATTATATACTATAGATATCGTAAATTCAAGGCCATTATGCATGGAAAATTGAACCAAATTCATCCACTTATTTTCTAGCAAATGTTACAACTGCTTGTCTAAAGGCAGCTTTTATATATGTCTATTATTTGCCTTGACACGGTCTCGGCTCCGAAATACTCTATGGCAGTTTCAGAGATCTTTTTCCCATCGTAGGACTCCCAATCCTCCCGCATCATTTTTAGTGCCTCCACTAGATCCTCTTCATTGTCGCCTTCAACCAAAATCCCCATGGATGAATCGATATATTCGTCTAAGGCGCCGCCCCTAACGCCGATAACCGGTTTGCCGCAGGCCATGGCCTCGATAAAGGGGACACCAAAGGTTTCTAGTATGCTGGCGGAAACATAGGCATGGCTATTATTTATAGCCCTTGCAGTATCTTGGCTTGACAGATAGCCCGGGGTGAATATCCTATCCTCCATGCCCAGCCTTTTAATCTGTCTTTTATACCTTCTAAGAAGGGGTCCCCCCCCCACTATGGTCAAGGACACCTTTGGGTCATTGCGAAAGGCCTTTGTAAAGGCATCTATTAGAAGATTTATTCTCTTTGTTCCAACCAGCCTCCCGATGGTTACAAAGTTGAAGGCTTGGCTAGAAGGCTTCTCCCCCTGATAGGAAAACACAGGGGAAACTATATTAGGGACTACATATATATCCTTTTTAGTTTGGGTCAGCTCCATAACGCTTTGCTTTAGGGGATCCCCAACACAGATAAAGGCCTGGGTTTCCTCCACAATCCTTTTTAAAAATTCCTCCTGGGGCTTAGAAAGCTCCTTCGTCTGTATCCTACTCCAATGTTCTGTCGCCACTAGGGGTCTATTATATTCCTGAAGCAAAGTCAATATGCCCTCGTTTATGGCCAGCAAGGGAAAGTGAATATGGATGATATCCGGGATTCCTTCCTTTTCTATGGCCTTTTTTAACGCCCTTTCAAAATAGGCCTTTTTGATCCTATCAAAGAGGCCTTTAAAGATGCCCCCAATGGGTAGATGAAAGCCATAGACCGGAACATTGTTTTTTATAAGGCTGGTGTATCCATATTTTCTAAGGCTTTTAACTGATCTGGTATCGCAGAAGAGATACACCATCTCTGCCCCGCCCTTTTTTAGGGCAGTGGCCTGCTCAAATTCAAAGATGCCCATCATACCGGTTTTACTCTCCGGGTAAGATCTTCCTATCATTAAAACGCGCATAGATGCCTCCCCCAATGTGTTAATTTACTTGCTTTAAATCCTTTCGAAGAAAGAGATAAAGCGAAAACCATAGGACAAACTTGGAAATGGCTACCCCGTATGCAAAGCCCTGTATATTATAGTATTTAGCGCCCAATGTAGCCAAGATGACAAAGGAAATAATGTTTAAAAGATTAATATATTTTAAATAGTGCATATTAGAATACCTTAAAAATATAACCCTCAGCAGACTGGAAGATACAGAAAACGCCGCCAGTATGGATAGAGGGATTAGTATGCTGGTGACCTTGGCTAAAAACTGGTTGTAGAAAATGTAGGTGGCCACATAGGTCATGGGCATACTCAGCACAAAGGTCAAAACAGTAATAATTATATTGATATTTATTTGCTTTCTTGCCACACTTTTCCCATCACCAAATTCATTGGTTGCAAGGTAGGAAAGGAGCACCCCGTTTATGGGATTGACCACAAGAAATAGCATCTTAGATAGTGCCGTCCCGGCATAGTAGGCAGACATAGTAAGGCTCCCTAGTAGGGGTAAAATCAATAGCTTATCCGCATAGGTCAAAAAATTAGTTAACAAAGAGGCAAAAGAAAGGTCTAAGTAGGATTTTCTAAGACCTTTAAAACTCTCCGTCTTTTTTATCTTCATGGGCCTTATAAGCCCAAGCTTTATAAATATGTAGGCATTACTGAGGATTTCCGCAAACAAAAGGCTGACCCATAGGCCCCGAAAGCCCCGGGCAAATACACCGATGCCCCCTGCAATACCTATTAGATACAATAAATTCCCTATCCCAATTGAGATAAATTGTTTTTCCCTTCTAAGCTGGCCCTGATAGTAGAACCTAATATTTGTAAGTACAGATATAGTGGTAAAGGCCAGGGTCTCTACCGGGCTAAACTTTAGAATATATAGTACAAGGGCCATAAACACAAGTATAACGATATTGGTTTTAACTGATAGCCTTCTAAAGTCCTGCCTATCCTCTCCCCCTTGGTACCTAACCTGATACAATACCCCCAGCTCGCTCCCCAAAGAAAGGGTTACGATATTAGATATCATAATAAATAGTAAGAGCCTAGCGTTCTCCGTGGATTCCAAATGCCTTGCCATATAGGGGAGAAAGACTATATGCATGGATATAATATAAACCCCGAAGGCAAAGGTATTGTTGAATGTATCTTTGATAAACTTTGTTATTCCCTTCATAAGCCCACCTAATTAGATAATGTTTTTATAGGATTGTTGCGCTTTAAATAATTTATAAGGGTTCTGTCTTTTGGGGCAATCTCGGCTTCCCCCAGGATTTCCCCTATGGTTTTAAACTTAAAGCCCTTTTCCTCCAGATAGGACACTATGGTTTCTAGGTGCTCCGCCTCTTCCCCATTGCCATACCCTTGGATAAAGCCTTGCCTATCTACATATAAGATTAACAAGCTCTTGGTTCTTTGTGCAATATCAATTTGTCTTTTGACAAGGCTTAGTCTATTCTCCAAGGACCCATTTCTACCCTCTGGGACCCCGATATTTAGGGCCCCTAGCTTATAAAAATCGCTTGGCTTTAACCGGGTATAGTAGTATACACTCCTAACCCTATCCATTAGCCTGATGCCCCCTATGTGGGGGGAGATTTTAAAAATAGCATCAAGTTTTGTTTCATCGTAAACCGGGGCAATAATCCTTGGCTCCTTAAGGCCCAGTTCCTTAAACCCCTTCTTATTATCCTGGATCTTAGCCCCAAGTTCTTTGCTAGACATATTATTTAAAGATCTATCCTCAATAAGGTCTTGAAAGTCCCAGCCATAATCCTCTAACTCCTTTAGGGCATTATGGCCCTCTAGGGAATCACTAAGCCCATCTATATTGATAAAGCTGGTTCCCTTAAGTGCCCTATCCCTTAGCACATCATACATTTTGGGGTTAGTATCATAGCCTGCATCAAAGGTAAGGATTACGGTAGGTTCATCTATATTGATGGTATTATAGATCTGCCTTTTTGCATCTACATTTATAAACATCCCTAGGAGTAAAATGTTTACTATTATCAGAGAGGGGATGGTATAGGCGAAGAACCTTACATTGATTTTTTTATCATTCATATATATCACCATGAGAAGCCCCATGAGGGCCCAGAAAAAATCCAGATACCAAAAAGTATCGGAGATAAGTAGCTTGGAGTTCATGGATAGTAAAACAATAGCCAGCCCCCGGTAATCCCTATATTTCTTTTTGATGAGAATTGTCAATATTAAATACAATAACCCCAATATGATTATTAATCCAAAGATACCAAAGGAGACTAATAGTTCCAAGAAAATATTGTGGGAGT
The DNA here is from genome assembly GCA_012518395.1 of Clostridiales bacterium. GTDB lineage: Bacteria > Bacillota > Clostridia > Caldicoprobacterales > UBA3941 > JAAYSJ01. The sequence goes on along the minus strand of JAAYSJ010000026.1, from coordinate 6,765 downwards.
ATCCCCATCTAAACCTATCGCCAACAAAGGGTCTATCCCCATAAACACCATAACCTAAGGGGAATTTATTCTTTATGGCCTCCATGGAGATGGAATAAATAATATTCCTTCCATTACCGGACACGAAGTCACTGGATAAGAGCATTTCAACGTTTCGGGACTGACTGTCCGGATCCATCATAAGGGGGTCCCTCTCCTTATTCATCAACAGGAGTTTACTCTCTACAAGCCCTAGGACATTAAGTAGCACAATGAAAATCACTATAGTTATTGCAATTTGCTTAACTAGTAGGATCTTTTTATCCCTTTTGGAGTTAAATATAAAGGTCAGGATAAAGAAAGAGATTATGGGAAGTAGAACCCCCCGGGAGCCAAAATAAAAAGAGCAGAAAAAGGATACCGCCCCCAAAAGGAGGGCCTTAAGGGATTTATCTTTGCTGCTTTTATGAAAGAATACCAGGCTGACAAAAATCAGCTCATATCCTAGGGACATATTATAGTTATGTAGGACTAGGGAGTCATCCCTTACCATATAGTAGTTGATCCAGCTTCGCGTATACAAGAATAAGCCTATCTGAACCACCATATAGATGAAGGTAATGAAGGAGGATATTTCAAGGTTTTTTATAATCCGCTTATTATCTTTCAGCATAAGGATTAGAAAGGTAGCAAATATTGCCTTTCTAATATCAAAGACCTTGGTGATAACCCCGTATCCGGGATCTAAGAGCCATTCCTTTATAAAGGGATTTATAATAGCCGTTATTAGGATGGTGATAGTTATTGTAAATACTAAGGTAAGGAATAAAAGGGTGTGATCGTAATCCTTCTTCTTAAAGCCGGTATATATAACCGCTAAGTATCCCAGGGCTAAGACAGCCATGGATACATATATCCCTTTTGACCCTAAAAACAGAGTAAAGAGCGCAGTATAGGCCCTGGACGAAAAGAATATAATGAATATAATATCCTTTAGTTCTAATTGTCTAACGTATTCCCTTAGTTCCCTCTTCATTTTGTTCCCCCACGTTTATGCGTAATCGGAAAAGATATTTCTTATCATGGCTTCTAAGTCATGCTTTGGAGTCCAACCTGTATCCCCATAGAAAAGGGTTGAATCCATACCGGTATCAAGTTCTATATCTTTTTCTTCAATTTCTATTTTGACGAGATTTTTGGTATAATCCTTTGAAACCCGGGCCACTGCCTCTGCTATCTCCTTTATGGTATAGCGGTATTGGCTGCCAAAGTTATAGACTTTCTTCCATTTGGATCTATCTGTAGCCAGCAGGGCAATTATGCCCGCTGCGGCATCTTGGATATCCATATAGGCCTCTATGAGCTGGCCCTTGTTTTCACAAATAGAAACTCCCCTGGCGCCGCTATTATCTGCCGGCTTTACCAAAACGGGGAATTTTATCTTTTCCATTACTTCATCTTTAAAGGTGCCGTCTATTGAATACTCCTCTACCGTGGGGACCCCAAACTCTACACAAAGCTCCTTATATATGCGCTTGTTTATCATGATTTCGAACTGTTCTACGGTTCCATAGCAGGGCAGCCCGGCTTTTTCACAGATCTTTGCATAATACGGTAATACGGAATCTGTAAACCCGGTGATTACACCGTGGATATTTTTATCCTTAATTAGCTGTACCACTGCATCCACATCGGCAGTACTTACCAAAAGTGCTTCGTCGGCAATCTGTTTCGCAGGTGATTTTTCTACGGGATACCAATCTGTAACTAAGACATAGATACCAAATTCCTGGGCCCTTCTTACAATCTCACAGGAGATTCTGGAACCCCCTAAAACAAGTAGTCTTTTGCCTCGTAAATTATCCATGCTTCCTCCTCATCGTCCCCTATATGCGGGAAAAAAATCAATATCCTTTCCGGCTTCGCTCTCTATACATAATTTTTCATAGGTTTCCCTATCCCAAATTCTTTTCCCGGTGCTAAACTTAAATTCAGTATTTAATCCAAATCGCTTTTTAAATAGGTATAAACCATCCTCCGGGCTGTTGCTTCTCCCGCCTCCATGATGAATGATTCTATAGCCCTTCTCCTTGCCCCAAGTAGTAACTCCATACCTTAAAATGTATGCGGGGGAAAGATGTAGAAATTCATCTATAGTCCCGGAAAGATGTATGTGAATAATTTCATTATACACAAAATACAGGCCCGCCGCAACAACTTGTCCCTTGTAAATCGCCTCTACCAGCAGCACATGGTTTCCAAGTAAATCTAAGCATTTTTGGAAATAGTCTTCATCAAAATAATAATAATCCGATGCCTCGTTTCTGTCCATGGTAGCATAGTATATTTCTTTAAAGCTTTTTATATCCTTGGGGTTCTCGGTAATCTTATAGGTTATCCCAGCCCTAAGGGCCCTTCTAATGTTTTTTCTAGTTGATTTAGAGAACTCCTCTTGAAAGGGATCCTCAAAATCTGCTAGATTTGTGCCCACGGTGTTCCTTATATAGGACACATCATATACATCCTTAAAATCCTGGGCGTTTTCCAATATGGGATGAAACCGAATGAATTCACTTACAATTCGGTTTTCCCTGCAGTATTCACCAAATTCTGCCTCGAATCCCTTTATAAGTTCCCATTGTTTTCCCTCTGGGCATTCCTTAATTATAGGCCCGCCATAACCATAGGGCGTAACTAGGTCGAACCAAGGGGCATCTCCAGTCTCAATATCTATCCTACGCTTTATAAACATGTGAAGGATCTGGCCCAGGTTACTTGTATATTCAAATACCTGACAGGTACCCTTTTCCATTTTTTCATAGAGCCTTCCATAATCCGGTTCATAATATATATCAATCATAGGTACTTATAAATCCCTCCAAACTATCCATCATGCTCTGCATCTCTTTAATACCATACCTTTGGTCGCAGATCAATGATAATTCCCTTTTGTATATCTCTTCCGTATGAAAATCCAATTTATGCCCCTGGGGTATGGGCCAATGGACGGGGCAGAATATATCGTTTTTAATTAAATAGGTTCTAAGGGGGTCTCGTATCCCCTCATCTATAATTATAGGCACAAAGAGGGGGCAATCACTTTTAATATTAATATCTTTAAACAAAGGCTTAATATAATCCGAGCCCCGCAGCCTGCTATGGAGATTACTATGCAAATAATCTGCATTCTGCCGCCGCTTTTCCCTTATCTCTTCTATATTGATTTTGGATAAAAGTTTTTTGGATATATGGTCCATGCCCATGTTTTTATAATTTTGCCCAAGGGCCAGATTAAACTCGGAAAATAGCCTTAAAAACTCATCCTTTATATTCTCTTCCTGTATATAATCCTCTTTTATATAATTCCCTTTTATATACTTGCCTTTTTTAATCATTGCTTGTACTTTTTTGTTAACCAAATCCGCCGGTGGGGGGCTAATATCCATCTCTTTAAATTCCCCGCCCATTTTTATGGCTATACCCCCCGTGGGGAGGGCAAACCATTTCCTTAGGCTGGCGATTAGATAATCAGCTCTTTTGCAATGACTGGGTTCGCCTAGGAGCCTGTGGGTGGTATCCTCTATAACTATAATGTTTCTATCTTTAAATTCCCCAATAGCCTCATCCATATTGGTGCAATCATATCCAAAATAGCTGGATGCAAAGAAAATATCCGTTTCCCTGTTTAAATCTATGGTATAGGAAAGCCCCCGGGCATCTAGGATTACATCATAAAAATCCATAGAAATTCCCCTATGGATAAATGGCTGTAGCATGGATTGGCAGCAATAGGAGGGCATGTACACCCTTTTAATAGGGGCCTGTATATCCCAAAGGACATAATCTATGGCTGTGCGCCCGGATAATAATAGCCTTTGATCAGCCCCTATGTTTAGGGCACCACCTAAAAGGCTGCCCATATCTATGGGGGCCATATCTTCTATACTGCCCCCACTATCTAACCAAAATTCGCTTCCTATTTCCTTAAAGTCCATTTTCTTTCCCCATTTGTTCTATATCTTTCGGTATTCATCAAAGTCAATTACTTTTCCTGTACCTCTTACAACAACGTCCTCTTTTTTAAAGACAATTAAAACTGTTTTCAGTATTATCTTCATATCATTTATAAAGGTAATATTATTAACGTATTCAACATCGAAGGCAAATCTTTCTTCCCAGTTTATGGTGTTTCTACCGTTGACCTGAGAAAGCCCTGTCAGACCGGGTCTTACGCTATGCCTTAGCCTTTCCGTTTCATTGTACAAGGGAAGATATAGCACGGAAAGGGGCCTGGGGCCTACAAGGCTCATGTCCCCCTTTAATACATTGAATAATTCAGGCAGTTCATCAATAGATGATTTTCTTAAAAAACTGCCGAATTTGGTAAGCCTTATGCTATCCGGCAGCAATTCCCCATCCTCATCCTTTTCCTCCGTCATGGTCCTAAACTTGTATATGGTGAATATCTTTTCATTAAGCCCCGGCCTTTCCTGCCTAAACAAAATGGGGCTTCCCAGTTTAGTTCTAACCAAGATGGAAACTACCAAAAAAACCGGGCTCAGTAGGATAATGCCCAGTATAGATAACATAATATCCAAAGGCCTTTTAAAAAACCTTATATATATACCACCCTGCTGTAGCGAAGGTGTTGATTTTAGTCTAGTCGCTGTTTTCATCTTTCATCTCCATAATTCTTTATTTGGCTGCAACCCAAGTCCATTTCCCTAGATATATTGAGCCTATGCAGCAGAATCATACCATTGATATGATAACATACCAACCTATCTAAATCAATCTTTTTGTCAGGGCCCGGGCCCCGAGGGCTGCCTTGGTAAGTCAGAGGTATTGATCCTTTAAACATAAAAAAACTGACCCTTAGAGCCTAGGCCCATTAACAAGGTCAGTTTCTCAATTAACATCTAAGATTTCAGATTTCTACTTGATCCAGGCGCCGTCGCTACCCAATTCATATCCGTCTATGGTGGTGCTATGGGCCATGGACCCATCGGGTTTAAAATAATACCATTTTGCCCCGACCTGTACCCAGCCTTTTTGCATGGCACCGCTGCTGCCCATGTAATACCACTTGTTATCGGATCTTATCCAGCCGGTCTTCATGGCACCGCTAGCATCCATATAATACCAGACGCTGCCTACCTTGGTCCAGCCAACCTGCATAACACCCCTATCATTTAGGTAGTACCATTTATTACCTGTGTATATCCAACCTGTTCGCATGGCGCCGCTACCGCTTAGGTAATACCACTTACCATCTACCAGGGCCCAGCCTGTTGCCATGGCACCACTATCCCTCAGATAATACCGCTTGCCGTCTACCTCTATCCAGCCTGTAGCCATGGCACCGATACTATCCATGTAGTACCATTTAGTCCCTATCTTCTGCCATCCTGTAACCCCATAGCCATTTCCATTGAAGTAATACCATTTCCCATCTATTTGTTCCCATTTGTTTTTAAGGTATTTCTCATGGGGATCCTTAAACCGTCGGCCTGTTAAATCACTTTCCCATTCTCCCAGCCAAACACCACCAGATGAAAATACGTGGGTCTTACCCCCTATATTATGGCTACCTGTAACCTTATTGCCTTTAGCATTGTAGTAATACCATTTACCATCTTCCGTTATCCACCTAGAGACGGGTCCCTTTTCATCGTCCTTGCCATCACCTTCATCATCATCCTTATGGCCGTCCTTGTCACCTTCCCCATCTTTGTCTTCATCGTCTTCCTCTTCTTCTTCATCTTCTTCTTCATCTTCATCGTCAAAATCTTCTTCGACTAGATGATTACCACCCCTATAGATGGGTATATCAAATTTTAGGGATACACTCTCTAGACCATCGCATATCTCAAAGAATAAATCCATATTACTGGTCTGTTTATAAGCCCAGCCCACATCTGTAGCATATTGATGGACTCCGGGGTTTGCAGGGTTCCATCTCATCTTATATAATGTATCTTGCTTATATGTTGAATGATTAATATAATTGCCTGCGATCCATTTTCCGCCGCCAATTATAGCCTCTTCCGGGGTGAACCAACCTTCCTTATAGGCCCGCTCCGATCCGCTTCTAATTGGGGAGCTGTCATATGCTGCTATCCCAAACATATTATAAACAATCTTTGGCTCTACTTCCTCACCATCTACGGTGTCTACCAATATTCCGTTAGCCAGTTCAGATTTACCATGGCCCGTTTCTAATAGGGCATGAGACAATAGATATATTTCATTTATATTATATTTTTTTCCTGCATCTATAAAGGCCTGTCCTTGTCCTTCCAATATGCCCTTGCCTACTAGCTTACTATTTAAATCCTCTGCCGAGACACCGGAACCCCCTGATAACACAAGAAATTGATACATTTCTTTGGGAACATCATTAGTATATTCCGTATAATTGGCGCTGATCCATCCCTCAACCCCATTGGCCTTTATTCTATACCAATTGCCGGATTCTTCTAGCGCTATGTATACTTCACCCTTTTTTACAGTAGTAATTCTAGGGTAGGTCGTATCTGGTCCCTGTCTAACATTTAAGGTACTGGCCGTTATTTTTACAGAGTTAAATGTTGTGCTTTCATTTAGCCCCTGAGCATAAGAGCCGGCAATCCAGCCTGTTTTGCTGCCAACCTCTATCTTGTACCAACCGCCGGATTCATCTAATACGTTATAGATTTCATTATTTCCAACGATGGTAATGGCCTGATATGTGGTGCCGGGTCCCTGCCTAACATTCAAAGAACTTGCGGTAATCCTTACCCTTTT
>JAAYSJ010000025.1 GCA_012518395.1 Clostridiales bacterium | reverse complement strand
TTGCGGTGGCTGCACCAGCGGGGTTATTCATCTGGCTTATGGCGAATATTTCCCCGGGAGGAATCAGCCTTCTTAGCCGCACCGCCGGGTTTTTAGACTCCTTTGGGAGACTATTGGGCATGGACGGATATATTATTTTGGCCTTTATCCTAGGTCTACCTGCTAACGAAATAGTCATACCCATTATAATAATGAGTTATATGCAGGCGGGGGCTATGCTGGAACTTGGCAGTTTGCAAGCCCTTAGGGAATTACTGATTGCCAACGGATGGACTTGGCTCACAGCAATATCAACTATGCTATTTGCCTTAAACCATTTTCCATGTGGCACCACCTTATGGACCATCCGTAAGGAAACAAATAGCATCAAATGGACTTTTCTTTCTTTCCTCATACCCACAGTGACAGGCATTGTGGTATGTTTTGTAGTAGCCCAAGGGGCTACATTACTAGGGTTAGTATGATTATGTATATCACCGCAAATTATGTTGAATTAGCCCCCCTGAGGGGGCTTTTTTTTAAATATGAGGATAATCCCCCGAGGTCATCGAGAATAATACAGGAAGGGGTTGATACCGTGCAGATTAAACCCTCCGCAAGTATCAGACAGAATTATAACGAGATTGCCGCATTGTGCAAGGCTTCCGGTGAACCCGTTTATCTTACCAAAAATGGCAAGGGTGGTCTTGTGGTGATGGATATCGAAGCCTTTGTTCGACGCGAGAAAATGCTAAGGCTCCGCGAAGAATTATTGGCCGTTGAAGAAGACCGTTTAGCCGGGCGTACCGGGATAACTCCGGATGAGCTGGATAATTTCCAAGCGGTGTTATTGATGAGGTGGAACATGGAAGAGACACCCCAGTTTAGGGTTAACGTTTCTGGATTTTCCCGCCAAATGCTGGCGAGTCACCTCCATTTTCTTGTACAGAAAAGCCTTGGGGCTGCCCGTAGAACGCAGAATGAAATAGTGGCTGCCATTCGCTCCCTTGCAACTATGCCACAGCAGTTGCCATTTCTGAATATGGAATTTATACCGCCCAACAAGTATCACAAGATGGTCATTAGAAAACGGTATCTGATTTTGTATCAGATTAAAAATGAAACAGTATATGTTGATTACATAATGGATTGCAGGCAGGATTACGGGTGGCTGATTAGATAAATTCTTTGCAGTTATTATTTGAACTACGCCCTCCAATCAGCCGGAAACAATATCGACATTTCTTATCTTCATGGATTTAGGCCCCATAAAATTATTCCTGTTTTGGATCTCCTTGGAGAGATACATATCCCCATGGACTTCATTGATGTTTCCGGATATAGAGCCACCGGTTATGGGTATTGTTTTGTTGCCGTCATTATACCAGCCCAGCCTGATTTCACCGGCAAAATCACCGGTTACAGGATCCATTTCAAAATCAGAAAATGCTGTAAGCTCCACATACTTTCCCTCTTTTAGTTCAGAAAGCCCTTTGCTTCCGCCACCTACAACAATGTTTTGAATAAAACCGGTAGTTTCAATACCTAGGTAATGGGAAAATCTTTTATTTCCCCAATATCTTTTTAGGATGCCATCTTTATAAATTTCTACCTTACTCAGCTTTTGACCTTCCCCATCAAAGGGTGAAGATAATATGGAGTTTTTCAGGTCAGGATCCAAGAACATACTTATTCTGTCCCCAAAAACCTCTGGGCCTTGTATGCTTTCTCCTATTTTGGCTGTGGAGGTTCCTTCATAAATAGCCCTGGCAGAGGATTTACTATAATAATAGTCAAAGAACTCCTTAACAGGATCCCCTGTCAGTATTATGGGAATATCCTTAAGCTGTGGTGTAGGAATGGCCAATGCCTTATCCCTTGAAATTTTAAGCATCTCATCAACAGCGTCAATTATAAAATTCTCCTGGTAATCTGAGAAGAGAAGGTCTTCATAGAGCTCAATTTCCTCCCCAGCTTCCTGCCAATTAGTTATAAATTCAAGCTCCCCTCTGTAGCTGCCATAGCTAATATCTACACCTTCCGAATTAATTATCCTATGCTTGTTCTTATCCAAAAATAATTCCAGGGAGTTAATCCAACCCTTTTCATGCTTGTCGGAAACAAAGGCCTCCTTTGATAATCGGGAGATCCAATTAGATAGGGAATCCTTGTCAAAAGTATTCTCTATTTCCCCGGTCTTGACATATGATGGTTTAACTAAAGGATAATATTTATTCTTAACGAAGCCTGCTGAATATACGGCCCCTTCTATTACTTCTCTTATTTCTTCTTCCCCCATGGTGGGATGAATATCTACTAAAGAAGACCCCCTGTATTTCACCCCATCCTCCTCAAAGTCTTTATAGACAGTGAGGGAGATATGCTGAACATCCTTGGACCTGACCATATCGATGTTCTTTTTGATGAAGAAAATCTCCTTGGATTCAGTAGTCTTTTCATTTATCTTCCATCCGTCCAAACCCTTTATATCAGATAATATATTTATTATTCTTTCCATAATCATCCTAACCTCACTCTTGCCTTAATATAGGGCCCACCACAAGAGACCTTGACCCACTCCTTATAACCTTTACCGCAGCCGCCTCCACCGTCTAATTCCACAGTTTCGGACACCATAGATATGGACTTAAGTACATCAGGAACATACCCCGTCATAATGACCGGCGACATTATATTTCCTGTAAATTCTCCATCTTTTATTTCCCTGGCTGCCAATATTACACATTGAATACCCCAGTTTTTGGGATCTTCCATACCGCTTAAGACCCCTTCTAGCAGAAAACCGGTTTTCACAGAGGCGATCATATCATCTAATTTATGGTTTCCTCCTGCAAAGAAGGTATTGGTCATCCTCGCATAGGCCTTTCTTTCAAAGGACTCCCGTCTTCCGTTTCCAGTAGGCTTAGTCCCCAGTTGTAGAGCAGACAGTAAATCAGATATGCCTGATTTT
>JAAYSJ010000024.1 GCA_012518395.1 Clostridiales bacterium | reverse complement strand
TGGAATTCGTGATGGTAAAATATCCAATCTTGACTTCCAGTCCAGGAATGAAATGTCACGAAAAATTATACTGGCTACCACTGGCGAAAGAAGTAGCCCTAACTATACAATAGTGGATCAAGGTGAAGGGCAATCTCCCGATAGAATGCCTTCTACTATATTGTCTATAGGTAAATCTAATAAATTAAGAATACCATTTGTCCAAGGTAAATTTAATATGGGCGGTACAGGCGTACTACAGTTCTGTGGTAAAAATAATCTTCAACTCGTTATTACTAAAAGATGTCCCCGAATACCAGCTGATGACCCATCCCATGAAATGTGGGGATTAACAATAGTAAGACGGGAGGATCCTTCAGAAGGCAGAAGAAGTTCAATGTATACTTACCTTACTGGAGAGGATGGAAAGATTATTAGATTCTATGCTGATACATTGCCCATAACCCCTATGGGACAAAATAAGCATGCTAAAATGGAATATGGCATGTTTATTAAGTTGTTTAATTACGATAACACTGGTTACAAAACGAATTTGTTATTTGACTTTAACTATCGTTTATCGTTGCTTATGCCAGATTTAGCTCACCCCATTCGTCTTATTGAATGTAGAGACTACAAGGGCCATTCCCTTGAAACTACATTATCTGGTCTCAGCATTAGGCTGTTGGATGACCGCAATGAAAATCTAGATGCTGAATTTGATACCGCTAGCAGTGGTACATTTTCAGTAAACCAGCAATTATTCAAATATTCAATATATGTTTTTAAAGAGATAATCGATCAGGGCAAAAAAAAGCGCCCAGATGAAAATTACCGTGAAAATGAAGGAGTATTGTTTACTATAAATGGCCAAACACACGGTTATTTATCAAAAACTTTCTTTAAGAGAAAGAGGGTAAATTTATCATATATCTCTGATTCGATTTTGTTGTTAGTAGACTGCTCTGCTATTGATGGGCGTACAAGAGAGGATCTTTTTATGAATAGCAGGGATAGATTGCGAAAAGGTGATCTAAAAAAGAAAATAGAAGAAAATCTTGAAGAAATATTAAAGCAGCATTCTGGTCTAAGGGCATTGCAAGAAAAAAGAAGGCGTGATGCGATTTCTAGACAATTAGATGATGAAAAACCGCTCGCAGATGTGTTAAGTAAAATATTAAAAGGCTCTCCTACCCTATCTAAACTATTCCTAACTGGTGGGAGGCTCCCCAACCCTTTTAAACTAACAGGTTCCGAAAACGAATCCAAGTTTAGGGGCAATTTACACCCAACGTTTTTTGTCTTGGAAAAGAAACCGCAATCTGGAGCATACGTCAAACGTGCACCGAAAAACCACAGATTTAGGATTCAATTCAAAACTGACGCGGTCAACGACTATTTTAATAGGACAAATGATCCAGGTACCTTTAAATTGTATTGTAACGATACCAATTATGATAACTACAGTATGAATCTGTTTAACGGTGTAATTTCAATTACCGTTAATATACCTATTAACGCAACAGTTGGTGAAGAATTCTCGTTTAAAGCAGAGATCCTGGATGATTGTATTCCTTATGATCTAACCGATAATTTTATTTTAAGGGTCGAGGATGAAGCCTATTATAAGGGAGGCGGAAATGGTAAGAGGAAGAAACCTGGAAGTAGCCGAAAAGGAACAAAGAACACTAGACAGGATCGATTGTCACTTCCGGAAGTAATTGAGCTTAACAAATCTGATTGGATGCAACATGATATCGATCAGAATACAGCATTAATTGTAAAAAGGATAGATGAGGTTTATGATTTTTATATAAACATAGACAATGTCCATCTCAACACGGAGATCAAAGGCATAAGGGATGAGAATAGGCCGGCACTAATCAAGGCTCGATACAAGTATAGCATGGTTTTAATTGGGCTTAGTATTCTAAATTACTACAAAGATAACCGAAAACAAGACGAGCAGGACGATGATTTTGACATTGAAAGTCAAATAAAGGATATCACTGCAATGGTATCCCCAATAATTTTGCCTATGATACAATCAATGGGCGAATTAGATATCCATAATATTACACCGGAATCAGAAAGTATTTCCTCTTAAATCAGCAGAATAATAGACTCCATTTTAGCATAGTGATATTACTTGACTTAAATATTTATTTAATAAAATTCTTCCTTAAGATTCCCTGTTACTTACTGGTTACTTACAGAAAGAGATAAAAGCCTTGAAATACAAGGATTAGGGTTTGAATGGGGTTCAAGAGGTCGCAGGTTCAATTCCTGGAGGCTGAATAAAATTCCGTGTAAATGTGAATAATCTCCATAGAAAGGAATATGGAGGTAATAACATGAAACGGTCTAAAAACAGCCTTACAGAAAAGGAAATGGAGCTGGTAACTCTTCTCGTGAAGGATTGCCAAACCACGGGCGACGTACAATCGAAACTCAAACGTCTTTTCGCAGGTACGATTGAGCAGATATTGGAAGCTGAAATGGAAGAACATCTTGGTTATGAAAAACATAGCACCCTGGGTAATAACAGCGGCAATTCCCGAAACGGATACAATTACAAGAACATCATAAGCGACTACGGGGAAAGCGAGATTGCGGTGCCCAGGGATCGCAACGGCGAGTTTGATCCTAAGGTCCTTGTGAAGCATCAGACTCGGACAGATGAGATAGAACGAAAGATTCTGGCCATGTACGCAAAAGGGATGAGCCAGCGGGACATAGGGGATCACATTCGTGAGATTTATGGTGCGGAGATACCGCAGACCCTGATTTCTAAGATAACGGATAAGATACTTCCGGAAGTGAACGAATGGCAGAACCGGCCGCTGGAGGCCATTTATCCCATAGTCTACTTTGACGGTATAGTGTTCAAAAGCCGCAAGGACAGCCAGATAATCAACAAATGTGTCTACTCCGTATTAGGGATAGATATGGATGGGCAAAAAGATATCTTAGGGATATGGATAAGCGAGAATGAAAGCGCAAGCTTTTATGCTTCCCTTTGTTCCGATTTAAAAAAGCGTGGGGTAGAGGACATATTCATAGCCTGCCATGACAATCTAAAAGGGCTTGGGGAGGCCATAAACGCGGTATTTCCCAGGACAAAGCAGCAACTATGCATAGTGCATCAAATCAGGAATTCAACTAAATTTGTGCAGTACAAGGATAGGAAAAAAGTCTGTGCTGATCTTAAAAATATCTATGCGGCAATAAACCTGGATGATGCGGAGTATGCAAAAGAAGAATTCAGGGAAAAATGGGATAAGAAGTATCCGTCTATATTGCGATCCTGGGATGCGAACTGGGCGGAGTTAACAACCTTTTTTAACTACCCTGAGGAGATCCGCCATTTGATTTATACTACAAACGCTGTTGAAGCGTATCACAGAATGGTCAGAAAGTTTACAAAATCAAAGTCGGTTTTCCCTACAGACGATTCCATAAGGAAGGTTGTATATCTTTCAACGAAGGAAATTACGAAAAAGTGGACTATGCCTTCCAGGGGCTGGCCAATGGCATACAGCCAGATTATGATTTACTTCGGGGATAGGTGTAAATGATAAACTAGAGTTAACACATTTTGATAAATAAGGTTTTACATGATTTGCCTGATATTGTAAATACACATCAAAATAACTGGGAAATGACACATCATTTATTCATATCACTGGGCCAATT
>JAAYSJ010000023.1 GCA_012518395.1 Clostridiales bacterium | reverse complement strand
CTTCAATAAAAGATTCTACCTGGCCTAGCAGTCCCCGGCTGGTAGAAAAGGCCTCTTTGTCAAAGACTATTAAGTACACTTGAATATCATGATCTGTTATAAATTCCTTTATGGCGGAATTGGCAACCCTTAGAGCATCAGCTTTAGGGTAGCCATAGATACCGCTGGATATCAATGGAAAAGCAATACTTTCGCAGTTGTTTTCCACAGCTCTTTTTAGTGAGTTTATATAGGATGAACGAAGAAGTCCCTCTTCCCCCTGCTTACCATCATGATAGACTGGCCCCGCAGTATGAATAATATGCTTTGCAGGAAGTTTAAACCCAGGGGTTATAACGGCTTCACCTGTTTTAATGGGCGCTAGCTTATTACAGGCAGCCTGAAGCTCTTTGGCTCCAGCGGCTTTGAATATTGCGCCGCATACTCCGCCACCCATCAAAAGCTCCGTATTGGCGGCGTTTACTACAGCATCGGCTTTTACTTTTGTTATATCATTTCTGATAATAGTAAATGACAAAAAATCATCCCCTTATACATGTAACAACACAGGCAACAAAGCGGAACGGTTCTGCTCTATCATTTTGGTGGAATACAGTGGGATCCCCGCCCTATGTTTTATCAAGCCTTATAGTTGTAAATTGGCTTTATTATATCTATAACATCAACGGTATCCTTAATATTTTCCAGTATCTCTTCCATAGTCTTATAAGCAGAGGGAGCCTCGTCCAAGGTGGATTGATTCACTGAAGTAGAGTAAATCCCTTTCATGCTTTCTTTAAATTCTTCCAGGGCAACATTTTCTTTTGCCACAGTTCTGCTCATTAGCCTTCCCGCCCCATGGGGTGCAGAATAGTTCCAATCTGGATTACCCTTGCCCACAGCTATTATGGAACCATCCCTCATATTTATGGGTATCAGGACTTTCTCCCCTTCATAGGCAGAGATTGCGCCCTTTCTGATAATATTATCTTTGAAATTGATATAATTGTGGACGGTCTGAAAGTAGTCAAAATCCGATAGTTCCTTTTTGAACAGGCTTTCCAGAATAATATCCGCCATGACCTTGCGATTAAGGTCGGCATATTCTTGGCAGATTTTCATATCGTGAAGATATTTCTCTCTGTATTCACCGGTGAGGTAACATAAATCCTTTGGATATTTGGGCTTATGCCCTGCATATTCTTTCTTCAGTTTATCCAGGACATTCTTTATTTCCTTTCTTCTACCTTCTGATTTGTAGCGGGCTATAATCTCGTCCCTTTTAATAAAATATTCACCTTTACCGCTGCATAGGTCGACAGCCAGCTTTTGATAGATTTCCGCTACCTGTTTGCCCAGGTTTCTACTGCCTGAATGGATTATCAGGTACTTGTCCCCATCTTTGTCCACCCCAAGCTCAATGAAATGATTGCCACCACCCAGGGTTCCTATGCTTCTTTCTATTCTTCTGGTGCCTTTTAAATCCCTATAACAATGCAATTCGTTCAACCTATCGAATCTATGCTTTCTGCCTTCATGAACAGATCTCCCCGATGGAATCCTTTTGTTTATTATATCATCCAGTTGGGGTAAATCGATATCAACATCGCCAAGCTCCACCGTAAGCATGCCACAGCCTATATCAACTCCAACGATATTAGGTATTACCTTGTCCCCCATATCAGCCGTAAACCCGATTACGCAGCCCATCCCTTGATGAACATCGGGCATTATTCTTACCTTTGAATCCTCAATAAAATCCTGGTTTAGAAGTTCAATTATTTGCTCCTCTGCACCGGCTTCAAGATTATCAGTAAAAACCCTGGCAACATTGTATTCGCCGTATAGCTCCATTTTAACACCTCCGTGGTTTTGTCAGAAAAATGGTTGTCAGGATTGTTTGTGTGTCCATTATATCGATTCATGGCAGGATTGTCCAATGATTAAGGGGATGCAAAGATTAAGGGGACGGGTCCCCTAATCATAGATCATAGGCCTTGCCCATAAATAAAATAGACCCCGTCTCATCATCGGCAATTATGAATAGAAATGGTCTGTCTGCAATAAATTCAATAGGATCCATTATAGCGGCGGCCTCTTTCATTTCAACCACCGTTGCAGCCGCAGCCTCGCTACCTTCTTCGTTTACATCGATTACTGCTTTGTGCAAAACCCTGTCTATATAAAGGCCTGCACCTGCATATGATTCATCCAGCATCCCGGAAAAATCTGCCCCCTGGGAAAAGGCCTCCCCCATTCCGAGGGAGATCAAACTATCATTTAATTGTTTTATACCGTATTCCATCTCAAATCGGGGAATCTGCAACAGGATCTCTTCTTCAACAACGCTATTTTTTATAGTATCCCACTTGGTGCTATCCATACTATCAATAAAATCGTTTATGGAATCAGCCTTGTCGGGCAGTATACAGTACATTGCCGTATCCCCCCCACCATAAGGTAACCTTACAACCTGGAAATCATCTCCCTGTCCGTATTCTACAGAATCGTTCCGGTTCATCATCATTATATCCTGGGTATTCCCATCTTCTTTATGAAACTGGGTAATAATTGTGACGTCCTTATTAAACTTTTCTGTCCATTCCCCCTTAAAATATATGGCGTTTATAAGGTACATCATGACACTGGGTTGTATGGGGGGATCTATCATATTCTTTATCTTGTCTTTTGTAGCCTCGGATATCCAACCGCTTATCTTATCGGCAGCATCAGCTTGGGAAAAATCCAAGGTTTCCACTAGCGCATTAAACTTGTCTCTGTTAACTGAAACAAAATCCTTGTTTACGGGCAATCCATCTCTAATCCAAAGTGAATTACTGATATTTAAGTCAATTTCCTTATCCAGATTTAAAAAATGCCCCACCAGATTCTGATAGCTCTCGTTCAGTGTTTCTATATCCGTACCAGAATACCTAAGACCCTTTGCCATGGCATCCTTAGTCAGCCCTTCAGCCCCTTGATATGTCATTGCAAGAGCAGATGAAATACTGAAAGGTGATATAAAGATATTTTCGTCCTTATCTTCTTTGTTCAATTCCTTGAAGATATCAAAGGCAAAATCGGTATTCCCCGAAACAATG
>JAAYSJ010000022.1 GCA_012518395.1 Clostridiales bacterium | reverse complement strand
TGCTCATCACACTTCCTTCAGATTCCACGTCGCCGTGGACACCCTTGTGCTTGGCTAATGGTTGGCAACTGCCAGCCCCCATAGCGGACTTTCACCGCCAAGTTACGCGCCATGCATGGCGCACATGAAAAACTGCCGCATACTTTCTAGTTGCGGCAGTTTTTATTTCCTAAATCGAAAACGCTATTCCGTTTATCCGTACTTTATTCGCCAAAATATAAATTTGGCAATTAAAGGTCCGGAGGGCATATAAATAGATTTATCTTTTATGATAACTCCCTTTCCAATGCCTGATACATAATATCCTTATCCGGCTCCATACCTGTCCACATCAAAATATTCAGGGCCGCTTGATTGATCAGCATCCCTGCACCAGTAGAAGATGGGATTCCCCTGCGGCGAAGTTCTTTGATAAAGGCTGTTTCAACAGGGTTCGGTATAACATCTTGTACGAACATATTATCCTTAATGCTGTCCATATCGATGTCAGGCATTGCATCTATATCGGGGTAAAGCCCCACGGAAGTAGCATTAATAACAATATCTGTGCCTTCCTCGATAGAATAGGGGCCGTCCCAATCCACATACCGGACCTTTACCTTTGTATTCTTCTGTAGGATCTCTACCAACCCATCACCTAAGTGTCTGTCCTGTGTCCTGTTTACAATAGTAATATCCGCTATACCGGCCAGACCCATTTCTACGCATATAGAACGGGCAGCACCGCCGGCACCAAATACCACAGCACTCTTCCCATTGACATCTATCCCATTTGACTCGAGGGACATCATAAAGCCCTTGCCATCGGTATTTTCGCCAAACAATCTGCCCCCATCATTGACTATAGTATTAACCGCGCCAATTAGCTTGGCACTTTCGGAGATCTCATCCAAATATTTTATAACCTCGATTTTATGGGGCATAGTACAATTAATTCCCCGCATTTTAAATGCCTTTAAGCCATTTATAGCATTTTCCAACTGATCTCTATCCACATCTATGGTCAAAAAGCGCCATCTCTCCAGACCCATAGCCTGAAAAGCAGCCTCTTGAATAACAACACCCGGATTTTCCGAAACGGGCTGACCAAAAACGCCGACTAAATGATCCAGATAATTCTGCTCTTTCAAGTCCATACACCCCGCAATATAATTTTTAGGCTGTTCCTATCTACAGCCCTACTATTAAACACTCTCACGCTTGCGCATTCTGAAGAAACAATCAAGCCCAATAATTGTAACAATAAGTATGCCTTCGAAAAGTTTTTGATAGTAACTGTCCAGGCCCAGCATAGACATACAGTTAATCAGTATCTGAATAACAAAGAGGCCGATAAAGCTCTCTCTGATACCTCCTACCCCTCCTGCGAAAGAAGTACCGCCTATAACAACTCCACAATTGACCAACATTCCGGTATTGTCTCCGTAAACGGAAGAACCGGTATTCATACGAGAGGCAAGCAATACACCGGCCAAGGCCGCTGTAGCACCGCTGATGATAAAGGCCGCCCATTTTGTAGGGATAACCTTTATACCGGAATATTCCGCTACCTCATAATTGCCTCCTATGGCATAGCAATTCCTTCCAAAGCTGGTATAACGCATAAGATAGTGAAATGCAGCAAACAAGATTACCATATAAACAACCAGAGAGGGTATGGAAGCGAAAAACTTGCTATTAGAGATTTCCATAAAGGCAGGAACCTTACTAGGCAAGGGATGGGCATCGGTAAGAACCTGACATACACCTTTTAATAACATTCCCATACCCAGGGTAATAATGAAGGGCTCAGTTTTTTGATGCACAACCAGAAATCCATTGATAAAGCCCACAAACGCACCGCCTAGGACGGCAATAATTATTGCCAACCAGATGGGAAATCCAATATTAATAAGAAGGATCGCGGCAATGCCGCCAAAACTCAATGTGCCACCTACAGATAAATCACATCCGCCGCAAATAACTGCCACAGTAACACCAAATGCAACAATCTCCAAAATAGCCGCGGACCTCAGCATATCCAGCCAATTATAGGCTGTATAGAAATTGGTCTTAAAAAAAAGCATCATAATCATCAACACAAGGATAGCAAGTACGGCTCCTTGCTTGGATATCGTTCCCCAAACCCTTTGGGACGCAATTTTTATATTCATCTTATAAGTCGCCTCCTCACAGTTCCCTGCGGTTATCAAGCCAAATTGCAATAACCAAAACCGCACCACGCATGACAGTCTGCATAAAGGTAGATAAGCCCAGTAAATTCATGCAGTTGCCCAAAAGCACAACCAATAAAACTCCCAACATAGTTCGGATGACACTGCCCTTGCCACCCTTCAGCGAGGTACCGCCAACAACAACACATAAAATAGCATTGGTCTCATATCCTATGCCGCTGGTAGCTGTAGCCGTAGTAACACGGGAGACCAAAGAAACAGCCCCCATACCGGACATAATGCCGCTGATGGTGTAGACAAGACGCATGCTGCGTTTGACATTATAACCCGTAAGAAAAGCGGCTTCTTTATTACCGCCCATGAGACTAATACTGCGGCCGGCAAGTGTCTTTTTATAAAACAAGTGCATAATAACCAATATAACCAGAAATACGATCAGAACAACTGGAATCATACCCACAGTGCCGGAGCCTAAAGCGGTAAAAATATTATAAGGTTTAGTGCTTCTGGCAATACGCAGAGTCTCGGCATTTGTCAAAAGTAAAGCGATGGCGGTATATATTGAACTCATGCCAAAGGTAATAAATAAAACCTCTGCCTGTATCATGGCTCCTACAGTGGTAAGGACAAATCCGTTTAAATAGCCCATCATCCCCCCAAGTAGAATGCCTGATAATATGGCTCCCACCTGACCCAGAGGGTTGATTAGGGAAGCTGCTACCACGCCTGACAAAGAAATCATCCCCACGACAGACAGATCGATAAAGCCGCCAATAATAACAAAGGTCATACCCAAAGCAATAAAGGGCAGGGGCCAAAGCTGCCGCATTACATTTGTCAGATTGGCAGAACTGATAAATTTGGGTTCTATTATGGCTGTAACAACAATCAAAGCAATGATGCCGACCAACACTAAATTATTTCTCAAGGATCGTGTGAATCTGGCCGATATATCTCGTTTCATTCTATTCCCCCCGTTCTCACCCAATTGCTCTTTCCATGATTTCCTCGGCACTGGATTCCTCAGGCTTGAATTCACCGGTTATGCGGCCTTCACAAATGGTCAAAACCCGGTTGCTCATGTTCAATACCTCCGGCAGTTCTGAGGAAATCATAATAATCGCTCCGCCGGATTCCACTATTTTATTCATTAGAAGATAAATTTCGTATTTGGCACCCACATCAATGCCCCGGGTTGGTTCATCCAGAATCAATATATCAGGTTCTATCTCTAGCCATCGGCCAACGATACATTTTTGCTGGTTACCCCCTGAAAGGCTGATCATTTTGGTTGTTTGAGTAGGTGTTTTAATGGAAAGGGAGTCTATCTGACGTTTGGCGATATCCCTTTCAGCTGCCCGATTAACAATCCCATACTTAGTCAAGGCTTCCAATGATGCCATAGTGATATTACCCTCGACGGAAAAGGGAAGAATAAGACCCTCATGCTTACGGTCTTCCGGCACCAGACCCATACCTGCCCGCATGGCCTGTTTGGGGTTTCGGATATTAACTGGCTTGCCCCGCAGAAATATCTTGTGACCCCGTGCTTTGTCAGCACCGTACAGTGCACGGATAATTTCCGTACGACCAGCACCTACCAACCCGACCAATCCAAGGATTTCGCCCCTATGTAAGGTGAAATTAATATCCTTGAGCTTCTTTGTATTAAGATTACGGACTTCAAGCAAAGGTTCTGCTACAAAATGTGCCCGGGGCGGGAATTCATTTTCGATGGTACGGCCAACCATTTTCGCAATCATCTCATTGCGGGTATACTCGCCAACAGGCTTAGTATCAATAACACGACCATCACGCAAAATGGTAACAATATCGCAATATTCAAAAATTTCATCGAGTTTGTGACTTATATAAATAATTGAGATTCCTTTGTCACGAAGTTGATTTATAATTATACCCAGTCGCTTTAGTTCCTCTGAAGTTAAGGAGCTACTAGGTTCGTCCATAATAATCAGTTTTGAATCGAATGATAAGGCCTTGGTGATTTCCACCATCTGCATTTCGGAAGCGCTAAGATCCCCTACCATTGTATAAGTGTTAATAGTGCTGCCGATGCTGTCCAGAAGCTCCCTGGCCTTTTTATGTGTGCCTCGCATACCACGGTTCTCTTTGAAACGACCTAAAAAAATATTTTCGCCCACGGTCATGGAGTTAACCAAGTTGAATTCCTGGTAGATAATACTGAGACCGCGTTGCAAGGCTTGAATTGGAGTAGTATGTTCTATGGTCTCGCCGTTGAAGACAACTGTGCCTCCATCTTTTTCATAAACACCGGACAAAATCTTCATAAGCGTAGATTTGCCGGCCCCGTTTTCACCTACGATACCATAGACGATACCCCGCGGTACTTCTATGGAGACATTATCCAGAGCCGTTACACCCGGAAAATATTTACATACATCTTTTACGACAAGGATATTTTCACCCATTTAATGTGCTTACCCCCCTATGAATTTAAAGGGCCAACTTACCCCGGCGCTAAACCAGAGTAAGTTGGTAAACCTTCAAAACCCCTTTTTACTTGGTCTGATTACCATTCAGGATATGGGAAATCATTAACGGTATCTTTGGTAACTATATCTAACTTGGTCCATACGACCTCGTCAAAATCTTCGCCCTTCATGATCTTGGTAATGTTATCAAAAGCATCCTGAGTCATCTGGGAGAAGCTCTGGCCTATGGATAAGGCCTGGGTGCCCTCTATTACTTGGTCATAACCAACAGAACAGCCATCAACACCGATTACATATACATCGTCCATACCGGCATTTTTCAGTGCCTCGATACAGCCGGTGGCGCCAACATCCCAGTGACAGTATACGGCTTGGATTTCATCGCCGTAAGCGACTATAAAGTCTTCCATAATAGCCATGGCGTCCTCACTGGCCCATGCTCCGCAATCCTTGGAATCCAATAAAGTGATATTAGTGTCTTTGATGGTATCGACAAAGCCATCATTTCTCTTGATCTGTGCACTATGACCGGATTGTCCACCAACCTGAACGACTTTCACACCGTCCGGGAATTCTTCCATCAGGGTTTGGGCAGCCACTTCGCCGGCCATATAGTCGTCGGTACCGCACATAAAGTCACGATATTTCTCGTTACCTTCGGGAACTTCAGAAGAATACATGCCAACAATAATACCAGCTTCCTGGGCCTCCATGAAAGATGGAATCATGGCGCTTGGATCTGTTGGGTTAATGCATATTGCTGTATAGCCTTGGGCAATACAGGTACCAATAGCAGCAACACCGTTTTGTGCGTCATAATCCTCTTCAAAGACGGTTACTGTAAAGCCATAGTCGTCCGCATACTTTTGGAACTGTGTCCAAGCGTAAGCTTGGGAAGCGTTTGAAAGAGATTGGGTGATAAAAGCTACCTTAACCTCCCCGTCCTTGTCTGCAGGTTTGTCAGCGTCAGCATCAGTGCCGCCCTGCTCCTCGCCTGCGGGTGCTTGCTTGTCACCAGCGGGTGCTTCGGCAGGTGTGCTTGTGCAAGCCACTATGCCTAAGACTAAAACCATCGTCAGCAACAAAACCATCAGTTTCTTCATTCTTTTTCCTCCTAGCTTAGATATACTTTTTTGATATATAATCAACAGGATTTTCCTGCCGATATCCAAGGGTTACAGATCGCTTGCCTACTTAAACGCCCGTCATAACGCTTCCCGCACCAACTCTGCCGCGCCTATGATGCCGGGATCCTTTTCTAATTGGGCGAATCGAAATTCCACCGGCTGGGGGATATGATTATACTGGTCAAACTTGGATCGTACGCGATCAAAGAGCATAGGACCAAAGTTCACCATTCCGCCCCCAAAGACAAATAGGTTAACATTAAGTAGTTGGTAGATATTAAATATACATACGGCAATGTAATGGGCCATTTGATCCAGAATCTCAAGACCCAGAGGGTCTCCTTCCCGGCAGGAGCGTGCAAGCTCTTCACAACCCAGATTCTGGTCTATACTTATTGTAGTGTCCCTGTCCCTGGCTCGTTGTCGAATATGGTCCGGAATATATCGCCCCGCAGCCCAAGACATAAAACAGCCCTGGTTTTGACAACCGCAAAGGATACCCTCGTCAGGTGTAATAAGCATGTGACCACTCTCCCCGGCCCAACCATAGCTGCCTCGAAAAAGCTGGCCGTTTAAAATAAGCCCGCTGCCGATACCGGTGCTGGTAGCCACGTAAATCATGTGGCGACTGCCACGCCCGGCGCCAAATCTATGTTCTGCCAGGGCAGCCACGTTACAATCGTTATCCAGTGCAATAGGCACCCCTAATCGTTTGGTCAAATAATCCCGCATAGGGAATTCCCTAATATTCACCATAGCAGAGGTCATACATATGTAGCCTTTATCAAAAAGAATAAACGACGGCATGCATATACCGATGCCCTGTAATTCCTTTTTGGTTTTGCCATTTCTGTCCAGGAGCTTTTCAATGTTTTCAATAACCAGATCAGAAAAATCAAAACCATTGGCCTCGATTGGGGTTGGGTGTTGGAACCGGTCGACTAATCTATTATCTTCATCAACTAAACCATAGGCGACTTTGGTGCCGCCGGCGTCAATACCAATCCGATAGTTTTTCATAATATGTATCCATTCTGTATATTGTAAAATTATAAGAGTTAATTACTAATGTTGATTTCATTATAACAATCGTTTACGAACATGTCAACTTGTAATTTCAAATGAAACACAAGGGTATGTGTTGGAAACCTAACCCGCCTTATATATCTTGATCCCGTCTTTTTGTAGAATCTCCTCTGCCTCTGGCGAAATCTGCTGATCCGTGACTACTGCAGCCACTCCCTTATGGATTGCAAGGGGAGTAACGCTGTCTCTAAAGAATTTATCACTTTCTGTAACTGCGATTACTTTTTTGGCGCGTTCAGCCATATCTCGCACTGCTTGTACACGAAGATGATCGTTAGCGGTGAAACCTATTCCGGGAATATAGCCATCTGCCCCAACAAATAGCTTGTTTACACGGAACTGTTCCACACAAACCCGTAAGATAGGCCCTACCATTACCTGGGCATCATTTTGAAAATCCCCTCCTAAAAGGACTACGCGGGCTCCTTCCACCCGGCGGATATAGCTGGCTATAAAGGCGCTATTCGTAATAATAGTGGTGCTGGGTTTTGTCCTGGCAATCTCTTCTGCCAACAAAGTACAACAGCTGCCATTTTCAATCATAACTGTTTCGCCTGCGGATACCAACCCTGCGGCTTTAGTAGCAATCCTGCGTTTTTCTTCGTAATGAAAGGCCAATCGATTGGCCACATCGTCACTGCCGCCAAATATGGCATAACCGTGTTCCCGTCGGATAACACCTTTTCGTCCCATATCATCTAAATCTTTGCGTATAGTTACCTGTGATACACCAAGCTGCTTTGCCAATTTAGCAACCCTGATTTTTCCATGTCTCGATAAAAGTTCTAATATTTGGGCTCCTCTTTTTTCCATTCAGTTCTCCTTTTTAGTATTCTCTTTCCAATATAACATAATTTAAGAATACTTTTCAATATCTTTCGAATGAATCTGAAAGGAAAAGATCCAGATTGGATGAGAGAGCGTAAAGGTATATGGCTTATTGAAATTTACAATCCAAACCATAATCCAAAAATACCTTTTGATATTCCTGCAAATCCTCGGGATAGAGTTGCTTTACTCCTTTCATAGCATAGTCCAGCCCCATCTGCTCATATTTTTTCTCCCCAAGCTGATGGAAGGGAAGCAGGTGTATCTCTTTTATGCCTATATCAGCCAGTGTCTGTGCCATTTGCCTTGCTGAAGACAAATTGCTATTGAATTCAGGAATTACCGGGATTCGGGCAATGACTGGCACTTTTGCATCCACAGACTGACGGAGATTTTCCAAAATTATATCATTGTATACACCTATACTTTCATGGTGTTTTATTCTGTCATAGTGCTTAAAGTCAAATAAAAGCAAATCTACAAAAGGCAGAAAGACTTGGAATCGACCAGGGGCAGTGTAGCCGGTTGTCTCTGCTGCTACATGGATTCCTTCGCTGTGGGCTGCCTTGCATAAGGCTATAGCAAACTCCATTTGTTGTAAAACCTCGCCGCCGGATAAGGTCATGCCACCGCCGGATTGTTGGTAGAAGGGTTTGTCCTTGCGAACCTGGGTCATAACCTCTTCCACAGTATAATCCCTCCCGCTATAGGCTTCATCCCCCATGGTGTCTGCGATATAGGCGTAACGGTTTTGTGATTCCGGGTTGGCACACCAAGGGCAGCCCAGGGGGCAGCCCTTAAAGAAGACCGTAGTTCGGATACCCGGGCCATCATTTATACTAAACTTTTGTATATTAAATATCCTTCCTGTCAGCCCCACAATTGCGCTCCTTCACAACACATATGTCCTTTGTTATATTTATTATAATCCCACAAACCAGTAATTAAAAATAGGCTTTAATCTATTAGCCCCAGGTTTCCAAAATAAACGGCCCCTACGGCTTGGGCGAACTGGGCCACTGTAAAGTCCGCATCCTCTTCTAATTGCTTCATCAAGGGGGTATTGGCCATTTCTGCATCAGCTGTTTCAAGGATAATATCTTCAACTATTGTCTTTGCCCCTTCTTGAATCAGCTCAAAACAGCGCCTGTTTTTCACGAGCCTTCCAAAAAGCACCCTTACCGCTGTCTCCGGCCTTAGGATCTCTTGGGTCTCTATCCATGTAATAGCCAGAAACTCACCCAATTCCCTCCAGATTCTATCGTTAACCTCGTCTCTCTCCCTCTCAGGCAGACTCATCATATGCTCTAAGAAAGGTTTTCTCTGGTCAATGGGCTCCGTCGGTACAAAATAACCTGTTTTACCACCCATTTCCCTTTTTATTACATAACCTTTATCAAACAATTCCTTATAAAGATCCGGCCTGAATTTGGGGAAATACTTCATGGCCAGCCTGAAGATGCCGCTCTGGCTGCAGTATTTTTGTAGGGTACCCGAAAGTTCGGTGTTAAAATTGTTGATACTTCTTAAATCATCAGAAGGATATCCCTTTTCAACGAAACTTCCAAGGTCTATTATAAAGTTATAGACTTCCAATGGTATATCGGGTATTAGCCCGTCCCCGTAAACCCAGCCTGTCCCCAACTCTGTCCCAAGAGTGTGGGCAAACACACCGTTATTAACGGATTCAATAGCACCAGTTGCTGCATTCTCTACTGCGGCAGTAAATGCAGCCATAGGCCCATCATTTATTATCCTTACTGCTCCACCTTTTCTTACTAATTCTTTAAGCCTGTTATCAAGGTTAGTGAGTTTTAGAAAATCCGCTTCGTAATCAATCTCGGGGTTATTTCTTATCCCTCTGGTTTTATATACCTCGCCCCCGACGACTTTATTTTTAACGACCACATCGGGAAAGCAAAGGCCCAGGGCATCTATTCCTGCCAGCTCGTCTTTCAGGGCAGTTTCAACTTTTTCAACGACTGAAAGTATAAAAGTGTCAGAGGCATCTTTATGAAGGGCCCTCCTCATGTCATCTTCCAAGACTTCCCTATCCACGTAGGGGTTCTTACAATTATCCAAGGTAATCTTAGCTCTCATAAGTCTTACGATCAGGCAAATAGGCTCAACCAGCTGGCTTGATTCTTTAAAATCTGCAGGAAACCAGTCATATTCCTTGTAACAGGCGATATTGCCATCTTTGACAAGGACTGCCTTAATATCAGTGCCGCCAATATCTATCCCGCACAGAATCCTGCCTTCTAATTTTTCGGCAGCCCTGACAAATATACTTGAGTCCCTTATATGTTTATCTGCATTTGGATTGATCTTTGGCATTTGTGAAATATCATGGACATCGAATTTGAATCCGGGTTCTCCAGGATATAAGGTACCTAACATACGATCTATAACATTTACGGTCCTGCCATATCCGTGCCTTTCCAGGCGTCTTTTATCAACAGAAAAAGCATTATTTAATCCCTTTGCCAAATCCAAGAGCCCGGTGTTTTTTTTATCTATATAGATATCCATCCCCCTGCCGCCAAGACTCGAGAGTATATTATAGACCTTAGCCCATAAATAATTCTTAATAAAATCTGCTTCTTCGCCATCAAAATCCTCAAAGACAGGCAGACTTATTTTAAACAATCTGTCACCATCATCTTCCATGGTTCTTAACACGCAGTTCATGTCTTGCCTTTTATCCGCTGCAAGTTCGTTGAAGGTCTTGGACACATGACTTATATAAACCGGATTTCCTTCTTTCGCTTTCCGTAACAATTTATCTATCATAAAAAACAATACCCCCTAAAATATTGATTTTTAATTATATCTTTGTATCCCTTAAAATTTCTACGTCTTCTTCAATAAGAATCTGATACAAGAAATCCAATTCGCTTTCGGAAAGAGGCTGCATCCCCCTGATTAGATCATAATCTTTATCCATACGCCTGTACTTATTTTCTGCGAGGGGGTTAAAGTTTATAAGTTCTACGGGGATTTTCCTGCCGGTTTTTCTGACGAGCTTTGCAATCCCCCTTATATTACCCTCTTTTGTGGTTATTCCGGGTATCAGCGGAATCCTGACCAGTACATCCTCTTTTTGTGCGGCTATAAATTCAAAATTCGATTTTATCAGCCCGTTATCAACACCAGTATATTTTTTATGGTCTTTGCTATCAAAAATCTTGAGATCTACAATAAACATATCAACATGATCAAAAAACCTTTCAATGGTCTTTTGACCGCTGTACATAGCAGTTTCAATTGCCGTATGGATGCCTTCCTTTTTACAAGCCTTTAAAATTTCAATGGCGAATTCAGGCTGGAATACAGGGTCGCCCCCGGAAAGGGTTATTCCACCCCCGGACATAGTGTAAAACATTCTATCTTCCAACAGGATTTCAACCACTTCTTCTGCACTGACCTGTCTGCCATCAAAGCTTAGAGCCCTTGTTGGGCAAACCTCTACGCAATTACCCAGATTTGTGCACTTATCCCTGTCTATGATTATCCGGTTCCTGGAATCCCCCGCTGATAAGGCGCTATTATCACAGGCGGCTATACATTTATGGCACCCTATACAGCTCTTTTCAAAGTGCCAAAGGTGTATCTTACTGTCTATACCCTCTGGGTTTTGACACCATATACAATTTAAGGGACAGCCTTTTAGAAAAACTGTGGTTCTTATCCCGGGTCCGTCGTGAAGCGTAAATTTTTTAATATCAACGATGTTGCCTTTCATCAGACTCCACCGTAGCTGGTTCTCGCTATTATTTCGTCCTGGAGGTCCCCTGCCAGCTCAGTAAAGTATGCTGTGTAGCCGGCAACCCTGACTATAAGACTCCTGTAGGCCTCAGGGTTTTGCTGGGCTTTTATTAGGTCCTCTCTATTTACGACATTGAACTGAACATGGACTATCTTAAGGTTAACAAAAGCCATGAGCATATGAGCAAATTTTTCAATGCCCTCCTCTGTCCTGAAAAATTCGGGTAAGAACTTCATATTTAGTAAGGTTCCATTGCTTCCATTTATAGAGTCTATTCTTGATACTGATTTTAGAAGAGCGGTAGGTCCATTCTGATCTCTTCCATACATGGCAGACATCCCGCCATCAGCCAGAGGGTCTCTGGAAAGCCTTCCGTCTGCCGAGGCGCCCACGTTATGACCCATGGGTATATGGGCCGAAACCGTGTATAAGCCTACATGGTAGGGGCCGCCCCTGGCATTTCTATATTTTTTTAGATGGTCTGTAAAATAACTGATCCATTTGTTGCCTATATTATCTACCCAGGCTATGTCATTCCCGTATTTTGGCGCCCTATTAATGAGGTATTGTCTTAATTCTTCTCTGCCCTCATAATTCGTTTGCAGGGCTTTAAGAAGTTCATCAGCTTTCAGGGTCTTATCCTCGTATACGAATTTTTTAATGGCAGCCAGGCTGTCTGCGATATTGGCTACCTGAATAGCCTGGATACCTGAATAATTATAGTGGGCCCCGCCTGCCGTAACATCTATGCCCTTTTTCACACAATCGTCGATCACACTGGATAAAAAGGGCGAAGGCAGGTATTCGGCGTGTAATCGATCAACGATATCGCATGCAGATACCATCTTTTCAATGAAATAATCCATTTGTTTCACATATGCGGCTTCCAATTCTTCGTAAGTCTTATAGTCCGTTAGAAAACCTGTCTCTAGCCCTATCCGGTCTCCGGTCTGAAGACAGACACCGTTATTTAATGTGAGCTCCAGGACTTTGACCAGATTGAACATGGCTGCATCACTCCAGCCAAGATTATTTCCATGGGTAGTGAGTTCCACACACCCAACTATAGCATAGTTTATAGCATCTTCTTCGCTGATACCCTGGGCTTTTAAAGCAGGTATAACAGCCTCGTCATTAAAAAGCTGGGGCATGCCGCTTCCCCTGCCTATAACCCTGCTGCATTCCTTTACAAATTCCATAGGCGAACCTGCGAATAATCTTGCAGAAAGGTTTGGCTGGGGCAGAAGCAGGTGTTCCTGGGCCTTTAAAAACAGATAAGAAAGTTCATTCGAAGCATCTTTACCGTCTTCTGATTGCCCGCCTATAGCCACGTTAAAGCCTATAGGAAAGCCTGCAAAATACTTGGCACTGTTGGAGCTTCTCATATATACAATCTGGTTAAATTTCAGCCAAAGGGCTTCTATTATCTCTAATGAATCCTGCAGGGTGATCCTTCCTTCCTCCATATCTTTTTTAAAGTACGGATACAGGTATTGATCTGCCCTTCCCGGAGAAAAAGATGAGGCATTGGATTCCATCTGCAAAATAGTATACAAAAACCAAAAGGATTGCACTGCTTCATGGAAGGTTTGGGGCGGCCTTTCGGCTAAATCAAAGCATATTTTACTTATTTTAGAAAGGTTCGTCTTTAGAATTTCATCCTCTGCCTCTTCTTTCATGTCCAATGCAAGACGACCATATCGTCTCATAAAATCCTGGGCAGCTGAAAGTACAATTATCACGCTTTCATAAAACACCCTTTTATCTTCCGGGGCAGTTTTTAGTTCTTCCTCGGCCTCCTTTTTTAACCCAGCCGGACCCATTCTCAGCCATTTGGGTGTGTTGGGGCATATATGTCCCTGGGCGTGGTCAGTCTGATTGATCTTTACTGCCTTACCCATTGCTGACATTTCTTCCCCGATTTCTTTTTTCACCAAATCTTCCAGGGATTTTCCTTCCCAATAGGGCAGTACGATTTCTCTAAAATCCCTTATGTCCTCTTCCCTTACATTGAATACGTCCTGGGGCCTTGTGGGCAATGTTTCAATTTCGTTAGCTACCCATGAGATTCCCGCCTCAGGTGATACGACCCCACCCCTTACCCCGATAGTCCGGTTACCCACAATTAGTTCTTGGGGATCAATTTTGATAGAAATTTCCCCAAGGGCAAGGGCAAGACTCTTTGCCCTCTGTAAAATTCTCGGCAGATCCTCATTTTCCTTATAGCATTTTGTTATAAGCAAAGCCTGCTCTAAGGATAAATATCTTGGCTCTTCAAACATCTTTTCCTTCAGATCAGCTATTCTGTCCGTAAATTGTAATTTTCCGATCTCACTGATGTTATCCTTCATACCCATCATATCTTTCACCCCTATTTTTTGCTCCAGACCTCTTTTACGTCTTACATTTTAGGCAGGGTCTATTTGGATTTTCAATTTTTATATTCCAATGATGATTTAAACAGTAAATATTGTTAAAAACCAATTTCGACTTTTTACTTGACTATTATAATTGCTTTTCTTTAATCTTGTATGATCCATATTTTATGGTAATAGTTTTGCAGGGCATTATCAACCCCTATTAGAACCTAAAAAGTAGACTTTTCTGAACTCTTCCTATAAATTGATTTCTTTTTCAAAAACAAAGTTTTATCCCTATTCTACTACTCAGCTTACCCTTCCAGATTTCTAAACTGTGAGGGAGTCAAGCCTGTATTATTCTTAAAAGCCCTACTAAAATATTTTTGATCCTTATAGCCCACCAGTTCGGATATCTGTGCTATAGAATAATTCTCTTGAATAAGAAGCCTTTTGGCAGTATCTGTCCTTAAATAATTAGCATATTTCATGGGGGTAATACCCATTTCCTTTCGGAATAACCTTGTAAGATAAGATGGGCTGATATGTACGGAGGCGGCAATGTTATCTACATTCAGTTCTTTTCCCAGATTATTTTTAATATAATCTGCTGCATGATCTACAATATTATATTCCTTAGTTCTTCCATATCTGAAGGATCGTCTAATCAAGTGGAAAATTGCCTTTAAGTACAGGGGGATGATATCTGTGGAGCAATCAAGTTTATTGGTGTATTCAAAATGTACTTTTTCAAACAGCCACTTTAGATCCCCTTTTTTATCCGTTATCTTAAAAGGATATCCCAGCTTTTTGGTGGCATCTGCTTTAATCCCGAGACATATCACATCTTGATGAAATCGCATGTCAAGAATCTCCTGATGATCACAATCCTCCGGGTAAAGGACAATATTATGGATGTTTAATTTTAATATCTCTTCCATTGCAGAGATGTTTGCCCTGCCCTCTATAAAGTAGATAATCTCCACATAATCATGGCGGTGCTTTTTAAAATTCCATATCCTGCTCTTACCATCGAATCTCTCGCAAAAGACCAGTTCTACATTATTTAGATCCATTCCCGCCATATATTGTTCTATTTCTTCCAGGTTGTCATATTGATCCATTGTATACACCCTTTAAACCAAATATTTTAGGTCAATATCCAACTTTATAATGCCGATCCCAATTACATGATACCACAGACGGGGTATTCTTTCTCCTTTTCAGCTAATTTTCCCCATAATAATTTTACACTAATCTTTGCATTGTCCTCTTGAATAGGAATATATATAATGAATATATATACCCAGCACACTTTTGTAAGGCAATAATTTGAATTCATTTCGGAGTTAATTGTATTTCATTAGTAAATATAAATTGACACTTTCGAAACCTTTTGCTATATTAGTATTAAGCAAATCATTATCTGAATCTTTGATCTTTTCAGGGGGAATAGTAGGATGCAGAAGGAAAAATATTTTGGCTCATTGACATCGCGTATGAAGGCTTTTCGCGAGAAACTATTGGACACTAAGCCCTATATCTGTGCCGATAGGGCAATTTTAACTACCCAGAGTTATCGACTCCACGCTGACAAACCTATAACATTAAAGCGTGCCTATATGCTGGAAAATATCTTGGCCAATATGGATATTTTTATTGAATCGGATACATTGCTAGTTGGTAATCAAGCTTCTGCCAACCGGTCTGCACCTGTATTTCCGGAATATGCCATGGATTGGGTCATCCGGGAGCTGGATGAATTCGAAAAGCGTGACGGGGACGTCTTCTACATAAATGATGAAACCAAGAACCAACTGCGGGATATCTACCCTTTCTGGGAGCATAATACTCTGCTGGATAAAGGCTTGGCCGCTATGCCTCCAAAAAGCAGAATGTTTTACGATCTAGGTATCATCAAAGCAGAGGGAAACCTTACCTCCGGCGATGGCCATGTTGCAGTAGCCTATGAAAGTCTTTTGGAAAAAGGTCTAAAACATTATGAAGCCTATACCCTGAAATCTATGGATAAATTGGACTTAACCGACCATAAAAATCTTAAGAAATATTATTTCTACCAAAGCATTTTAATTGTAATTAAGGCAGTGGTGCATTTTGCCAAAAGATATGCCGATTTAGCAGAAAGAGAAGCCCAAAAGGCCGGTTCCCAGAGGGCATCCGAGTTATTAGAAATTGCTCGGATCATGCGAAAGGTACCCTACGAGCCTGCAGACACATTTTGGGAAGCCCTACAATCCGTGTGGTTGATACATTTGATACTTCAGATTGAATCCAACGGTCATTCCTTATCCTATGGCCGCATGGATCAGTATCTATACCCCTATTATTCCAAAGATTTGGCCGAAGGCCGTATCACAGAAGACTCTGCCTGTGAGCTGATGACAAATCTATGGCTGAAAACCTACACTATTAACAAGGTTCGTCCCTGGAGCCATACACAGTTCAGTGCTGGATCCCCGCTCTATCAGAACGTCACCATAGGCGGTCAAACAAAGGATAAAAAGGACGCAGTAAATCCTGCATCCTATCTAATCCTGCGCAGTGTTGCCCAGACCAGGCTGCCGCAGCCCAATTTAACCGTGCGTTATCATGCCGGTCTGCCGGATGACTTTATGAACGAGGCCATTGAGGTGGTAAAGCTGGGTTTTGGGATGCCCGCTTTTAATAACGACGAAATCATCATTCCTTCTTTCCTTGCCAGGGGTGTAGAGGAATCTGATGCCTATAATTATAGCGCCATCGGCTGCGTAGAAACAGCAGTGCCCGGAAAATGGGGCTATCGCTGTACCGGTATGAGCTTTTTGAATTTTCCCAAATCCCTTCTTATTGCTATGAATGACGGAATAGAACCAATAAGCGGTCATAAACTTATCGAGGGTGTAGGGCATTTTAGGGATATGACATCCTTTGATCAATTAAAACATGCATGGGATGTGGTTATCCGTGATTTTACCCGACACAGTGTTATTATCGAAAATGTCTGCGATTTGACACTGGAAAAGGACGTTCCCGACATCTTATGTTCTACCTTAACGGATGACTGCATAGGCCGGGGACTTACCCTAAAAGAAGGTGGTGCTATCTATGACTTTATAAGCGGATTGCAGGTGGGCATTGCCAATCTGGCCGATTCTTTGGCCGCTATAAAAAAGCTGGTCTTTGAAGAGCAGCGCTTGACACCGGCTCAGCTATGGGATGCCCTGGAAAGTGATTTTGCCGGAGAAGAAGGTGAGGCTATTCGCCAGATGCTCCTCGAGGATGCACCCAAATACGGCAATGATGATGACTATGTAGATCAGCTTGTAGTAGATGCCTACAATGTATATATAGATGAAGTCGAAAAACACCCCAATACCCGCTTTGGCAGGGGTCCTATAGGCGGCACCCGCTATGCCGGCACCTCTTCGATTTCTGCCAATGTGGGGCAGGGGCTTGGTACCCTGGCGACTCCCGACGGTCGGCATGCCAGGGAACCTTTATCTGAGGGTTGCTCACCCAGCCATGCTATGGATCGCAATGGACCTACAGCCGTATTTAAAAGCGTATCCAAACTGCCCACTAATAAGATTACAGGCGGGGTTCTCCTAAATCAAAAAGTCACCCCCACATTGCTCGACAAGGAAGAAAACAAGCAAAAGCTTATTCTCTTGATCCGTACCTTCTTTGATGTCCTTCATGGCTACCATGTACAATATAACGTTGTTTCCCGTCAGACTATGCTGGATGCCCAAATACATCCCGAAAAACATAGGGATCTGATCGTTCGCGTAGCCGGATATAGTGCGTTTTTCAATGTGTTATCCCGACAGACTCAGGATGACATCATCGCTCGCACAGAACATACCCTGAATTGATCAATATTTCCCATATTTTTTGGCATACTCTTGCATAGCTTTAAAGTTCTCAGGCTTTACATCAGAGTGTATGCTATTGCTGGATGCCATTATATATCTTCCCCCAGGGGCTGCTTGCCCCATCACATTCTTTACCCCAGCTTTCAATTCGTCTAAGGTATATTCGCATAGAGGCTCGTAGCAATTTATGCCCCCGATAACCGTTAGGTCTTTGTATTTTTCTTTGACAGCCACTATATCCATTCCAGCGCTAGGGTCTAAGGGGTGGAGGGCATCTATCCCCGCGTCCACCATTTCGTCCAATATGGAATTTATATTCCCGCAGCAATGCTTTATACAAAGAGCCCCTTTGGATTTGATACTATCCACTATTTTTTCAAAACCAGGCAGGAAAAACTCTTTAAATTGGTTAGGCGAAATCAAAAGACTATCACCACCGCCATAATCATCCCCTAAAAGGATAAAATCGGCGCCCAAATCGATGGCCCTTTCGGCGATTGCAATATTATGATCCACTGTAATATCCACCAAATGGTGTACCGCCTCGGGGTCATCAAACATATCCATAAACAGGTCTTCCATTCCCCTTAAATAGTATGGATAGTTAAAGGAATCATGTAAGTGCATTCCTACAAGGCGCTTGCCTTTGAAACGCTTTAGCAAATCTTTTAGCTGGGTGTACCTGTATTCATCGTATGGGTCAGGCGGGGTATATTCGTAAATGTCAGCCACATCTTTTAATGGTACTTCAAGTACTGAGGGCACGACCTCAGCTCCATATTGCCTTACGGTTCCCCATTCGTTTCTGTAGATACCCCTGGATTCATCAACAGGCATATTCCTGTATAGACTGGACGGGGTCGATGTCACCACTATATCCATATCTATATAATCACAAAAATCCATATAATCGTCATAACCCATAAGACCCTTTATTACTTTGGGGTCAATCATAATCTCAAAAGTAGGTACCCTATCCGGTATTCTGCCCTCCAACGTCGCAAGGGCCCTTTCATAAGAATTCATTGCTTTATCCCCTTCCCTTTCTTGCATTGGCCAATTATATTAATATTATATCATTAATCTAATTTTGTGAACAAGAATATGGGCAAGGAAAAAGTTACCCACTTATTTTTCTATATCCAATAAGCGCTCTTTCATCTCCAATCCCCCACGATAGCCCCGCCACTCACCGTGCTTTCCAAACATACGATGACAGGGAACTACTATCAATACAGGGTTTGCGCCTATAGACGAGCCTACGGCTCGGGCCGCCTCCGGTCTATGTATTCTTTCTGCTATTTCTGTATAGGTGGCACTTTCGCCAAACCCAACTTTTAGGAGCTCATCCCAGACTTTATGCTGAAATTCTGTACCCCTAAGATCCAAGGGTATGGTAAATTCCTTGCGCCGTCCTTCTAAAAATTCAAGGAGTTCTGCTTCATAGGGCCACAAGGCATTTTTATCCTCTACTAATTCATAGTTTTTGATATGTTTTCTGACCCATTCTTCCAGTTCCCCAAAGGGCGCCTTAGGTGAACCTACATAACAAAGACCATTATCTGTTGCTGCTATATATAGCTCCCATGCCCCATTATCTAATAAAGTCCAATATACTGTTTCTCTCTGATTTGTAACCATATCCACCGCTCCCATAAAAATTTATTCGTAGAGCCTCCATCATTAAATCTATTATTCCCTTTATCTTTTACCTTAGCCGGAAATATACCAGATCCAGCTCAGTACAGTTGAATCACCCCCAACAAGGTTCAGTATGACCGAATTTTATACCAAATCTTTTGGAGACATCCTATTAGGGGAACTTGTATAATGAATTGTAAGGGGTTAAGGCAACAATCTATATCTTATCCTTGTGTTAATGCATAGCTTTTTATATAATATCGGTACATCAATCCAATAAATGTGAATAAAGAACCAACGCAGTACAACCAATTTTATATTACAGGAGGTCGGCCCATGAAAGCTACCAAACACCCCAACATTCACCGCTATGACCCACCCCAATGGTTCCGAGAGGCCAACTTTGGGATCTTCATTCATTGGGGGCCGTACAGCATCCCCGCATTCGCTCCCGTAGATGTAGACGATTATGACAAACTCCTGCGGGAGAAGCCCATGGAATACATGTTTGAAAATTTCCCCTATGCTGAATGGTATCAAAACAGTATCAGGATCAAAGACAGCCCTGCATACGCCTACCACAAAGAACATTACGGAGACACACCTTATAGTAAATTTGCAGATGAATTTAAGGAACATTCGAAAAATGTGGACGTTGAAGAATGGGCTGTATTATTTAAAAAAGCCGGGGCTAAATATGTGGTCGTAGTAAGCAAGCACCATGACGGTTTTGTTTTGTTTGATACAAAAGTCAGAAATCCTAAGATGCCGGGTTATAACCTGGATTTTGATTATATTGGAAATCTTGCAGCCGCTGTACGAAAGCAAGGGATGCGCTTTGGTATCTACTATTCCTCCCTAATTGATTGGACCTTTACGGAAAACCCTATTATCGATGCGGGCTCTATGTTTATGGGCAATGACAATTCAAAGGAATACCGTGATTATTGCCTGAATCATTGGATGGAAATAATAGATCGATACCAACCTGATATACTATGGAGTGATATTGGCTATCCCACGGACAACAGGCTTGAAGATCTGTTTGCTTATTACTACAAAACTGTCCCGGAAGGTGTAGTCAATGATCGATGGGGTCAATGGCCTAATATCTTTAGAAACTCCTTGGGGAAAGCCTTTATCACCAGCCAAGCCAGAAAGGTTCTTAAAAAAGGTTCTGCCAAACCCAT
Source organism: Clostridiales bacterium (assembly GCA_012518395.1). GTDB lineage: Bacteria > Bacillota > Clostridia > Caldicoprobacterales > UBA3941 > JAAYSJ01. Next base: position 28,294 of record JAAYSJ010000022.1, on the reverse strand, counting down.
AGATACGAAATATTATGATTATCGTACCCTGGAGTATAACACAGAGTGGAATGAAGAAGATATTTGGTTTGAAGTATGTCGGGGTATGGATAAGTCCTTTGGTTATAATAAGCTAAGCCGTCCCCAAGATTATATTACCGCAGATGAAGTGATTGCCATGCTGGACGATATAGTGCCCAAAAAAGGCCGCCTCCTTTTAAACGCAGGCCCGGATTCTTTTGGCAATATTGCCGACTACCAGGTCAAGATATTGGAGAATTTGGAGGGCAGGATAAGATGACAAAAGATCAAAAAAAATATATTGCCATCCAGGCGGTCATGTCATTCTTTATAAACGGTGTTATTAACGGGTTAATTGCCTATTTTCTGAATCTGAATAGCCACCTTGAACAGGTCAGTATGCAGCAAAACTATATAGATTTAGTCTTTGATATCCTAATAACATCACTGATATTGGCCTGGCTTATCGCCTGGTCAATCAATTCAGGACTGAAAAAAGACAATTATTATGGTGTCAAGGAACCAAAAACTAAGCTCTCAAGGTGGATGGGGCATTGGTTCAAAAAACCTGCCAGATATGGCTGGCTCCTGTGTATAGGTATGATTCCATTGATATACGGTTTATCTGCCCTGGGAATATACTTATTCGGTTTCACCCATTTTACCCTATGGGGCTATACCATCTATAAATCAGTATATACCGCCTTTATGGGTGCTGTTTTTTCGGTAATATTTATTATCAGCGGGTTCTATGTTGACACCAGCGCTGATAACACGATGTTATCCATTTAAAGATTGAACACATAACTTTCTTGATAAACATTCTTTGTTAGCAAGGGTGCTGCGCTGATCAGCGCTGTACCCTTGCATTCCCATGCCATATGCTCCAAACCTGATCTTCATCGGCAGGTTGCGCATAATCCGTCAAGAATGTTGCAGCTAAGGCCCCACTAGCCCAGGCAAACTGCAACCACTTCTCGGGCTCCCAATCTCTTAAAATACCATACAATAGTCCGCCCACAAAGCCATCGCCTCCGCCTATTCTGTCTAATACTCCAATAGAACGGGGCTCTACTACATGCAGGTTTTCGCCTTCCAGCATAACTGCACCCCATAGGTGGTTGTTCGAATCAACTACCTGGCGCAGTGTGTTAGCATAAACAGACGCATTGGGATATGCTTTTTTAATCCTTGTTATCATTTCCTTGAAGCTATCAACTTTGGATACAATGTCCTTGCCCCCTGCTTTAGGGCCTTCAATACCCAGGCAAAGCTGAAAATCCTCTTCATTGCCTTCTAAAATATCCGCTATCCCGGCAATCTCACTAAAAATAGTTCTTAATTCCGTCTCCCGATCCTTCCAAAAGGTTGCACGGTGATTCATATCAAAAGAAATTCTCGTCCCATATTTTTTGGCAGCCCGGGCAAGTTCAAGGCAAAATACCCCGGTTTCAGGCGAAAGTGCCGCAATAAGCCCCGACATATGCAAGATTTGGACCCCCTCTTCACCAAAAATTCTGTCAAGATCAAAATCTTTAACGTTCAAGATTCTACCAACTTCACCCGCCCGGTCATTATGCACTCTCGGACCCCTAGGCCCAAACCCGCTGTCTGCAATATTGAATTGATGACGATACCCCCAGGGTCCGCCTTGTAGGACATTTTTACCCTCAAAGCTCATATGCCTTGATGCCAAATTGCTCTTTATCAAAGCCGAAATGGGACTGCCCTCTACAAAGTTCGTAAGAACCTTTACAGGTAGACCCAGATAGGATGATATACTGGCTACATTAGTTTCCGCACTGGTCACCTGCATAGTAAAAGTGTCACTGCTCTGCACCGGTTGTCCATTCTGTGGTGTTATTCTAACCCCGATACTGGTTGGTACAACAAGGGCATTGGCACAATTTTCACGTAATTTCATAGTTGATTCCTCCTAGTATAATAAGCACGCCCAAAGCGAGCATTCCTCGTTAGCCCCAGTTTCTTGATAGATCCCTGGCACTAATCTTCAAATAAATCCTTGCTTGTCCACAAACCCAAGGCTGGATTGCTTATATAGAATATTTCCTCACCATCCTCTAAGATGTTAAACCCATCTTTCAGAAACTGGGGGTTATACTTCTTAATAGCCTCCTGTAAAGGTGCATATTTAAAATTGACACCTTCTATTTCTTCGCAAGATAACTTTTCTACTGCATAGGTTATACAAAACCTATCATCTGAAGAGCCATGGATAAGATGAGCTGCTGCCGACAGGTTTTCCTTCAGGTCTTCATTAGCTTTATATTCACCCAGAATGTTCATCTTCCCGATATAACCGTACTTTCGGATTAGCTTATCTATTTGTTCATCTTCCCCAAATTTTACTACACCCGGAGCCAAGATAATTAATTCGCCACCGTCTTCAATAGCCATACGTGTTCTGTAAATTGCTTTATTACCTAACCATGTACTACGAAATTCTCGGGGATCCAGGTAGACCACAACCTTTTTGAGGGGCTTTTCCAGGGAAATTAAATTCTTCTCCCTGCTTAAATCCACTGCTTCTTCAAAGAGTTTTCTTTTCCGCCCAATAAAAAGACCTTCTAAATTGACATTATCACCCTCTGTCGTCGTCACGGTAAGAACGTATAAAATCGGCAATTTGGATAGAAAATGTTCTTCTGCATAATCGAAGGCTTTTCGGACAGGTGTATGATCCTTACCCATCATTCTTTCCATACCATATACGGCACCTAAGAAGTGAGATTTGTTAATAATCGTGCTGCCTCCACAACCCACCAAAAGATTTTTCGAATAATTAGCCATACCAACAACCTCATGGGGCACAACCTGACCTATGGATATAATCAAGTCATAGCTACTATCTACAATCCTTTTGTTTACCTCTACATCTACGGGAAAATCTATGAGTCCTTCGGATATATGCTCTACAAATTCTGATGGGATCTCCCCAATCTTTACTACATCCTCCCTCCAGTTATGAGCAATTATTGCCTCATATGGGATATCAGAGCCAAAGAACTCTGCGCATTCTTCTCTTGTCATCGCATCATGAGTACCTAATGCAGGCATTATATCGATGTGGCAGCTATCCTTTAAAAGGTTGTAGTAGGCGTTAGTAATTTTTCCTGCATAGGAATGGAATCTGGTCAGATCGGGGGGTATTAAAAGAACCTTTGATAATTTTCTGCCTATTAAAGATTTTTTTAGGGCATCTAAAAGCTTTTTTTCCAATATTGATCCGTTTTCCCTCGCTTTAACAGATATATTCACTTCAACACTCCCATCAGACCCCTGAATACGCCGAGAATCCCCCGTCAACGGGAATAACTGCGCCAGTAACGAATTTAGTTCCTTCTGAGCAGAGCCAAAGCAACGTGCTTAACAATTCTTCCGGCTCCCCAAACCGCCCTAAGGGGGTCATGTTTAATATTTTTTGTGTTCTTTCAGTAGGTGTGCCGTCTCCATTAAATAAAAGTGCCTTATTTTGTTCGGTAGCAAAAAATCCCGGAGCCATAGCATTGACACGGATACCTACCTTGGAAAAATGCACTGCAAGCCATTGAGTGAAATTAGAGATAGCAGCCTTTGCACCACTATAAGCAGGTATTTTTGTCAGAGGTGTAAATGCATTCATGGATGACATATTTATTATAATCCCGTCCCTATCTATCATATCCTTAGCGAAAACCTGTATTGGAATGAGAGTACCAAGAAAGTTTAAACCGAAAATGGATCCGATGACCTCAGGATCAAGGTCAAAGAATGTCGTTATACTATCATCCTGCCCGATATCACCATTATAGAAGTATTCTTTTGTTGTAGTACCTTTTGCATCATTGCCCCCTGCGCCATTGACCAGTATATCACAAGGGCCCAGCTTATCCATTATTATCCTATGGGCCTTTTCCATACTTTCTATATCAAGAACATCACCCTTAACGCCTATGGCTCTTCCACCATTTTTGTTTATCTCGCAGGCTACGGCCTGGACCTTTCCCTCTGTCCGCCCCAGAACAGCAACCTTTGCCCCGTTCTGCGCCAGTGCCTTAGCAAAAGCGCTGCAAAGTACCCCGCCTCCACCTGTAACGACCACCACTTTATTGTGTAAATCTATATTAAAAGGCAATTTGTAGGCCATTTACGTTCCCCTTTTCATGAAAATAATAATATATGATATGCACCATTAATTATAAGATATAAAATGTTTACCGAAGAATATATAAGTACTTAACATTATACAGTATAGGTGGATGCAGAGGTCGAACCCCCGGTACCTGTCCAATTGGTATGATAGAATTCACCTCGGGGTCTATCTACCCTTTCATAGGTATGGGCACCAAAATAATCACGCTGGGCCTGCAATAAATTAGCAGGGAGCCTTGCGCACCTATAACCGTCATAATAGCTGAGCGCACTGGCAAAGGCCGGTACAGGAATCCCATTTATAAATGCCTGGGCTACTACTTTTCTCCAGTTTGACTGCGCCATATCCACCTTTTCCCCAAAGAAAGGATCTAATAAAAGATTGGGGAGATCTGGGTTCTTATCAAAGGCTTCCTTTATCTTGTCTAAGAAAGCGGATCTGATAATACAACCTTCCCTCCACATAAGGGCAATGCCGCCATAATTAAGATCCCATCCATAGGTCTTGGCTGCCGCCTGAAGCAGGGTGTAACCTTGGGCATAGGAAACAATTTTAGAAGCATAGAGGGCATCTCTTATTGCTTCAATGAATTCCCTTTTGTCACCATCGAACTTGGTCTCTGGTCCTTTTAATACTCTAGACGCCTCCACCCTTTCTTCTTTCATAGCGGATAAATACCGTGAATAAACGGCTTCACTTATAAGGGTTAATGGCGCCCCCTCATCTAGTGATGCCTCTGATGTCCATTTCCCCGTTCCTTTCTGACCGGCAGTATCTAAAATCTTATCAACTATGGATTCATCTTCCGTATCCTTATAGGCCAAAATATCCCCTGTAATTTCTATTAGATAGCTATCTAAGTCCCCTTTATTCCATTCCTTGAAAATCTCATGCATTTCCAGAGCAGTCATGCCCAAGTAATCCCTCATAATATGATAAGCTTCACATATAATTTGCATATCGCCGTACTCAATTCCGTTATGAACCATTTTCACGAAATGCCCGGCTCCGTCACTCCCGACCCAGTCACAACAAGGGCTACCATCTTCCACCTTAGCTGCAATGCTTTGGAATATAGGCTTCACGTACTGCCATGCTTCATGAGAGCCCCCCGGCATGATACTCGGTCCCTTTAGAGCACCCTCTTCGCCGCCTGATACCCCTGTTCCAACGAATAAAAGTCCTTTGCTCTCTACATATTTTGTCCGGCGTATAGTATCTGGAAAATGTGAGTTTCCGCCATCTATGATAATATCCCCTTTATCAAGAAGTGGAATGAGCATATCGATAAACCCATCAACGGGCTGACCTGCCTTAACCATAAGCATAATTTTTCTCGGTGTTTTTAGACTATCTACCAATTCTTCAATCGAATAAGTACCAAGGATGTTTTTCCCCTTGGCCCTGCCCTCAATAAATCTTGTAACCTTTTCTATGCTACGATTAAAGACGGCTACGGTAAAACCTTTGCTCTCCATATTTATGACTAGGTTCTCGCCCATGACTGCGAGCCCAATTAAACCTATATCAGCTTTTGACATAAATAAACCCTCCCATTATATAGATCCGAATACCCTATAATCAGATAAAAGCCCTTTTATTCCCTATCCTTTTTTCATCACTTGGATTAGCTAAAAGATAACATTAACTTTTATATAGTTGTTAGGGTTTTTATCAATGTCACGTATCGTTTCTGGTACATCGTCAATAGAAACAGTTTTTGTAACGATCCTTTGTACCTCAACTTTATCATTATAGATAAGATCAATTGCCTCATCAAATTCACCTGCACTGGTGCGGGCGCCTCTGATATCAATCTCTTTCTTTGTGATGACAGCCGTTGGTATTAAAGTTTCATCCTTAGGCCAACCAGTAAAAGCTATGCGCCCTGCGTGGCTTACAATATCTAAGGCTGAGCGAATCGCTTCATTTGACCCTGATGCCTCCATGACGCATTCTGCCATACGGCCGTTCGTATAATCATGTATTTTCTCAATTAAATTATCTTCTTTAATATTTACTGTCTTTATAACACCCAATGTTTTTGCTAAATCCAAACGTTCTTGAATTAGATCCACTAATATGGGCGTAGCCCCATAGTGAATAGCAGACATCGCAGCAAGAAGGCCTATAGAACCAGCACCAAAAATAACGATATGTTCTTTTCCTGTTAGTTTCAACCTATGCAGCCCATGCAATGCAATAGTTAATGGTTCCGCTAATGGTACGATATCCCATGGCATATTGTCAGGCACCTTAACAAGCATATCTACAGGATGCGAAAAATACTCCGACATTCCCCCATCAATATGAACTCCGAGAACCTTAAGATCCGTACAACAATTGGTCCTGCCAATAGAGCAGGGATAGCATATACCACAATATAAATATGGATCCACAACAACTCTATCGCCAATTTTTAATCCACTTGTATCGTTTTTGGGAAGTTCCAATATTTCTCCACCCAGTTCATGTCCGATTATTCGAGGATATGAAACCAGACTATTCGTACCCCTAAATGCGCCAATATCGCTACCACAAATACCCGCAGATTTAATCCTGATCAATGCTTCATTTTCTGCCGGCTTGCTTTTTTCTATTTCAGCCACTTCTATACTATAAGGCTCTTTCATATAAATTGCTTTCATGACCTACCCTCTTTCTGCATTTTTCTTATTATCTGCATGCTATTTGGTATTTCCGTAGCAGGGTCGCCTTGGAATGCTTCTATGCTCCATTCCCCTTTGTATTCTATGAATTGTAAAGCAGCCCCGAATCACAACACACAAAACAATTTATCTTAATCCTGGATACAAAAGGAACATCTATATCCCTATTAAAATTATAAGATTCCTGTATATCATTGTCCATATCTAAAATTGCTACAAGCATTGCAAATCTTGCCTTTACATAATATAATATATGAGATTAAACTCTCTTGGGGGTGTTCCTGCAACATGAACGAAGTACAATTATTTCAAACAAGACAGCATATGTTAAATAAAAAATTTGAGGTCTTCAACTATGAAGATATTACGTTGGATAACATAGATTTTCACCAGCATGACTATTTTGAGCTATATTTATTCCTGTCCGGAAAAGTCACTTATATTATCGAAGGTCGTCAATATAACATGCTTCCTAATGATCTTCTAATTATTCCAATATACGCCTTACACAAACCCATCATCGAAGAAAGTAAGGATCAATACAGGAGAATGGTACTCTGGATAGATAGGGATTATCTTAATAGTTTATGCTCCGAACAGACCGATTTAGAAATATGTTTTGATAATGTTTCAAAGAATGAAAATAATCTAATCCGGGGTATGCCTGATGTTGCGTTGACAATAAAGCATTTAATGAAAGAGCTATACAAGTACAATAACGATGGCGAGTTCGGTAGTGATATACTATGTCGTAGCTTGATACAGCAACTCCTAGTCTATATAAGGCGCATATCATTATATGGTACCGCTAACGTAATGGATAGCATTACTGAAACTCCCTTAGTAAATAAGGCTATAAATTTTATAAATGAAAACTACACAGAAAAACTCACCCTCGAAATGATTGCTGAGCACTGCTATTGCAGCAAGTTTTATCTGTCCCGTAAATTTAAGGAATATACCAAAAACACCGTCTATAATTATATCATGCAAAAAAGGCTTACCCTGGCCAAACGGCTCATATATAAGGGAAAACCTATATCCGATCTTCATTTTTCATGCGGGTTTGGCGATTACTCAAATTTTTTCCGGGCTTTTAAAAATGCATATACTATCAGCCCAAAACAATATGCAGAGATTGTAAAAGAGCAATTCTCAGCTATAATTTAAATACGTTTTAATCTGCCTTCAACCCAAAATAATTATAGGCGTTATTCCAACACAAATCCATTACCATATTACCCATAAGCCCCATATCATTTGGGGCCTTTCCATTTTCAATCCAGGTCCCTAACAAGTTGCATAATACCCTTCTAAAGTATTCATGCCTGGTAAAGGATAGAAAGCTTCGGGAGTCAGTAACCATCCCTACGAACTTACTTAGCAATCCATTATCCCCAAGGGCCATCATCTGCCCTTCCATACCACGTATATTATCATTGAACCACCAGCCGGGTCCTAGCTGCACCTTACCAGAAACCCCTTCCTGGCTAAAACAACCAATCAATGCAGCAAGCGCCTCATTCTCTTTAGGATTGAGACAATACAAAATAGTTTTTGGTAATTGATCTGTTTCCTCTAAATTGTTAAGTACTTTAGAAAGGGAATATATAGATCCCCTTTCATCTATTGTATCAAATCCGGTGTCAGGCCCTAATAAATTATGCATTCGAGTATTTACATTCCTAATGACACCAGTTCGAAGTTGCATTGTCCAATCCAATCTTGCATATTCTCTAGCTAGAAATAACAATATATAGGTCTTATATTTTTCCGCATTTACCCCAGAAATCTCACCGTTTCCCAGGGCTTTCCTGAATATATCTTGAATCTCGTCTTCATTTGTTATCGTATAGGTCAAATTGCTAATGCTATGGTCAGATATCTTGCAACCAAAATTATTAAAGTATTCTAATCTATTGATTAGTGCTTCTTTGAGATCTTCTATACATTCTATCCGAATCCCAGTGACCTCCATGAGCTTAGAAATCCACGTTAAAAAACCCTTTGTCCCAATGTTCATAACTTGATCCAGCCTGAATGATGGAAACACTTTTGTGCCAAACTGGGTATTATCAGCGATTATATTATGATATATCAAAGAATCAACTGGATCATCTGCAGTGCATAAAACCCTTACCCCAAACTTTTCTATTAGATTTCGGGGGGTAAATCTATCGCTACGAATTATTCTGTTGCATTCCTCCCATATCTCATCAGCTGTATCAGGGTTCAAAAGGATGTCTATATTAAAGTATCTCTTTAGTTCCAAATGGGTCCAATGATAAAGGGGGTTACCAATACAATAAGGCATAGTCTCTGCCCATTTTATAAATTTTTCCTTATCATCAGCAGAACCGGTAATATATACCTCATCAATCCCACAGTATCTCATTGCTCGCCACTTGTAATGATCCCCGCTTAACCAAATCTCGGTTATATTATTAAATCTCCGGTTTTCTGCAATATCAATAGGATTGAGATGACAATGATAATCATATATAGGCATTTTTTGTGCATAACGGTGGTATAATTCTCTGGCAGGTTCGCTATATAAAAGAAAATCTTCGTCTAAGAATTTTTTCACTATGTCTTCCCCCAAAAAAGGTTTTCAAGATTTATTCACTTCAGCCCGTCTTTCATGTCCCATAGATACATGCCTGATTAAGACTTATCTTGATAATACCATTATAAGCCCTGATATGAAAATTACTATATAAAGCAGGATGACAAATTGTTTTTGGTTGATTTTATTGTGAAGGAAGTTTCCAATTAGAAGCCCTGCCAATAAAAATGGAATACTAAAAACAGTTCTAACCAATATAGCCTTATTAAGGGCACCACTTATTGCGTACTTTATTATAACGATACTATTAAGTGCGAGCCATAACAATTGTATAGTTGCACGAAACTTTTGTCTGTCCTTGATCTTTTTAACCGCATAGGCAACAACAAACGGCCCACCCGAACTAAATGCTCCATGCACAACCCCCCCAAGCACTAGATTAGGTATTAGTGCCCAAGAAGGTGGTTTTATGCTCTGCGAAACCCTTAATCTTCTGGGCATCCTTTCCATAAGCCCACGCAGGGAAATAATTATAATAACTATACCTAAAACCAATTTCAAAACTTTTTGATCTAAGTTATCAAAGCACCAAAATCCTATTGGCATCCCAACTATTAATAGGCAAGCAATTATTGCAAACTGACTCCATTGAATATCCTTGAAATTAATCAAAACTAAAATCAATGACAATAAAAGTGAAAGGAGTGTCAAGACTGGTATAGCCTCCGTAATACCAATAATTAGAATACATAGGGGCAGTGCCAATATTGTAGATCCAAACCCGGTCATTGTTTCAACACTGTAACAAACCATAACTATAAGACCTATAAGCAACGTAGAAAAAAGATATATCGAAGATATCTGCATCTAACTATTACTCTCTAATTGATTTTTTTCGCCTGCTAGCTGACTTAGCCTGTAAAGTGCATGTGAATAAATCTCGCAACATAAAATCAACTCCTGAATAGATACCGATTCATCGACCTGGTGACAATAATCTATTGTGCCGGGAAAAATGGCACCAAATGGAACTACGTTTTCAATATACTTTGCATATGTTGCCCCTGCTACCTTCATAGACTCACTTCTACCGGTAATTTCCCTATATATCTTATAAAGCAATTGAACATAATCGCTTTCCTTGTCTAAAAGTACCGCAGGCAACATATCAATAATAGATAAATCTATATCTAGCCTTTTAAATGCTGCTTGCGAGATTTCATATATATATTCCGGCGTGAACTCTGCAGGGAATCTGATGTTTGTAACGGCTTCAAAGATACCACCTTTTATAGATAATGTAGACAGATTGAAAGTCAACGAGCTTGTTTCACTGGCTAGATCTATACCAAGGCTTCCCCCATTTATTTCGTCCCCGATGTTTTGTGCAATAAAACGTATTATTTCACCACACCTATCGTTTAAATCAAAAACATCCAATAATTTCGCTAATTGTGTGACCGCATTTATCCCTTCTTCCGGCATATTCGCGTGGGCAGTGACGCCAAAACTCATAAGTTCTATAACTAAACCCGATTGTCTTATGGTTATTTTTGCATTGCTTGTGCTTATATAGGATTCAAATTTTGATATTATCCTGTCTATAATAATAGCATTCTTTGCTTCCAACCTGGCATATGCGTAATCTGGTACCATGTTCCTGGCTTTTCCGCCCTCAAACGATACTAACCGAATATTTTGATCTGATGCAATTGCATCTGCATATGCCCTTAAAAAGAAAACACCACGTTCGCAATAAGCCAACGGAAACTGCGAATCTGGAACAAATCCCAGATCTGGAGAACCAAATCGATCAAGGTATTTTGGGAGATCCTTCATGCTATTTTCTTCACAACAGCCAAAATATATACGCATTCTAGATTTCGATTCCAAACCTAATTCTTTCAAAACCTTAAGGGCATATAGGCATGTAATCGCCGGTCCCTTATTGTCTACGGTTCCCCTGCCATATACTCTACCATCTGACACTACCCCCCCGAATGGTGGATATCTCCAACCCGTTCCTTCAGGAACAACATCTAAATGGGTAAACGCACAGACTACCGCATCCCCGTCCCCCCATTCAGCAAAACCCCCATATCCGTCATTATTAAATGTTCTTAATCCCATTCCTTTTGCTAGGTCTAAAATAAATTCCAGGGCTTCATTGCAACCTTTCCCAAAAGGCTGACCTTCACTTGCACTTAATGGATCTTCAATACTTATAATTCTGACAAGCTTAGAAAGATTGCTTGTAATCTCATGGGTATGATCTGATACTGCTTGTTTAATATCCTTAGCCCTCATTAATTATCTATCCTTTCACTGCACCTGAGGTTAAACCTTTAATAATATATTTTTGTGTCAACAGCGATAAGATCAAAATAGGTGACGTAATCGCTACCGCTGCCGCCATCATTGCCCCCCAGTCGACAAAAGAATACCCCACAAAATTAAAGATTGCTATGGGTACAGTTTTAGTGTTTTTCCCAGACAGAACCATTGCGTACATAAAATTATTCCAGGAATAAATAAATGACATAATAGTAACCGTAATTATTCCTGAACGTGTTATTGGAAGAGAAACTTTAAAAAAACGGCCAAAAGGTGCACATCCATCAATCATCGCAGCCTCTTCTAATTCAATCGGTATGGATTCAAAGAATGGTGTCATTATCCAAACTGTAAAAGGAAGCGACAGGATCATGTGGCTTAAAGATACTACAAAAAATGTATCCGTTATACCGAGCTTTGAAACTACGATAAACCAGGGAATTAAGAATGTAATCGCTGGTATTACGCGAACAAAAAGTATTGCTGCGCTTAACTTATCCATTTTGTAGCGTGCTATTGCATAGGCACATGGCAACCCCAATGCTAAAGATAGTCCTGTAGAGATAAAGCCGATTATAAGGCTATTTTTGATCGGGACAACCATATCATAGTTTTTAAATGCACCCAAATAGTTTTTTAAGGTTGGTTTGAAAAAAAGTATCCTTTCTATATTCATAATATCTTTATGATCTTTTATAGAGTTAATTACCATCCAAAAAAATGGGAATAAAACATAGACAAGCACTATCCCAAGGAGACAATAAAATCCAACCTTTTTCCATCCTTTTTTAGTCATAATTACCCCTCAGTCGTAAGTTTTTTAATTTTTAACAGTATTGTTCCAATAATCGTAACAACAATAGTAAACATTGTAATTAAGGCCGAGGCACTTCCGAACTGAAAGTATTGGAATGCCTTTAGATAACCATAAATGTTAAGGGTTTCAGAAGCATGCATTGGCCCACCTTTTGTAGTGGCATAAATTATATCAAATGCTTTTATTACTTCTATAAACCTTAAAATAAATGCCATGAAAACTGTATTATTAATACTAGGCAGGGTTATGTGAAAAAAACATTTCCATGAAGATGCCCCGTCTATTCCTGCAGCCTCGTATAATGAATCTGGTACAAGGCTTAGTCCCGCACTAATAATTAGGGCCACGATTGCTGTGCCTTGCCATATCTCTATAAATATCAAACAATTTAGTGCAGTCTCTGTTGAAGCAAGCCATAATTTCGGCTCCATACCAAATAATGCTATAAATGCATTTACTATTCCCATATTGGGATCGTATATTAATTGCCAAGTCATTGCGATGGCCACAGGGGTGGCAGCAAAGGGTAATAAAAACATAGTTTTTACTAATGTTTTACCCCTAAAAGCCCTATTTAGTAAGATCGCGAAAAGTAGCCCAAGAAAGGTCTCGAAAATACTAGCTGTTATAGTAAAATAAATCGTATTACCCATTGAATCCCAAAATCTAGCTTCTTGGAAGAGTTGTCTGTAATTGCTAAATCCAACGAAGCCTGATGCAGCTGACAATGTTGAGTTAGTAACACTGGAGTACAATGTAAATAATATTGGAAATATAACCATTATAAATAAAAATAAAATTGTAGGCAAAGAAAAATAAAATTTAGTATTCTTTTCTTTCAAGTAAGTAATCATAATAAACACCCCGTGTTATAATTTTACATTCGCTTTTAAACTAATTTCCCTATATAAGTTGCGTTTAAACTGTTACGAGGCATAATATAGCGGCTATTGGCTAAATAGATAATCTTCGTTAAAAACTCATTAATAATAATTTAGCACCTGCTGACTACAAATATTTGTCCGTGGTGGTTAGCATTATGGTGAATACACATAGATATATAGATATACAAACAGCCGTGAATAAGAACGGGGGCTTGTCTTGACAGTATCAAAAAAAGCCCCTGTTGTAGTTAGTTCCCCCTCGGTTTATTTACTACTTATCATAGGAATCATATACTGCCTGTATTTCCTTATTAGCATTTTGTATAAGCTCTTCCATGTTTTCGCCACCATTCATCATGGACTGGCCAAGTAACGGTATAATTACGTCACGAACCATTGGATAATTCAAAGTTAGTGGCCTATCAACACCCACGCTGCCTTCGAAGCTGTCTTTAACTGCTTCCACCATTTCCGCAGGCAATCCAGTATTGATTTCTTCGTCTGCCCAAGCAGATTCTCTGGCAGTAGGCGCACCGGCAGCATGGATCTTTGCGTTTATTTCCTTGCCAACGGACCATTTAATAAATTCCCATGCTGCATCTTTATTTTTAGAAAATGCACTAATGCCTAACCCGAATGAACATGAGTTTATAGGTTTAGATCCTGCTGGACCTGCTGGGAACCGTGCATAGCCAATTTTATCGCTAAGCTCTGTTGAGGCAGGATCTGCTATGCTCTGATATAGAGCGTCAACTTCAGTTATCATAGCTGCTTGACCCTGTGCAAATAATGCACTGACTTCTGCGTGAGTCATATTTAGGATACCATCCGGACCAGCATCCTTCAGAATTTTACCATAGTATTTAATAGCTTCTGCCGCTTCTGGTGTATCTAATGTAGACGTTGTGCCATCCTGGTATTGTCCACCAAAACTAAACAAGTAGCTGGCGAAACAGGTAACACTTGCGGCACCCCTGCTCACGATACCGGCAATACCAGCTTCTGGATTATTCAATTTAACTGCAGCCTCATACAGTTCGTCCAGCGTTGTAGACACCGGAATATTCTTTTCTTCTAATAGATCTTTGCGATAGTATAGAATTTGTCGCTCTGTAGTAACAGGCGCCCCATAAATAACATCATCTACCGTAAAAGCATCTTTGGCAGCCTCCATTAAATCGTCTGCATCAAATTCAGCATCGCCTTCCCAGTATTGATCAACGGGTTCTAACCACCCATTTTCTATAAACATTCTGCCTTCCGACATAGGACGAATGTACACAACGTCTAGTGTATCATTTTTACTGGAAAGCTCTATCGTCGCCTTCTCTGCAGTTTGATTCAACTCAAACTTTTCTATATTTACTTTTATACCAGTCTTCTCTTCAAATTCTGGAAGTAATGGTTCAACAGTATCTGCCCAACTATGATTTGAAGCTAAAAACCGAATTGTTGTTCCTGCATATGGCTTGTCTGCATCCACCGAATTGTTAGGAGTGGTATCGTCCTTGCCGTTTTGTGCAGGTGGTGTACCTTGTCCACAACTAACCAGCATTACAAAAACCATACAAATTGCAATTAATAGATGTACTTTTCTCATAATGTCTAATCCCCCTTGTATAATTTACTTAAGAGTTCCAACTTATAAAAACAAGCCCGACCTAAAACATTTTATCAATTTAGAAAAAGTTACTTTTCATTAAATTTCCAAGGTGCATACCGCCCTTTTGAGGGTTCCCAGACAAAAGTTTTAGTGTCGCAGAACTAGTGTATACTATTTCGCTTTTTAGGTCTATGTTATAATTAACATGGAGTTTGCGAATCTTGCCTTTTTGAAATACATCAATTATCGCGCGTCCCCTATGAACCTTGTGCTCCTTAATAGATTATGTAGTTTCATAAAATGGATCCTTTTATCTTTGGTTCGTCTGATTTATCATAGTAGTTTTATACTAACGTAAGTATATATGAAACGCTCCTACATATTCATTGCATTGTCCCTTATATATAGTATACTATGCATAAAGGCGTCAATAATTATAACAGGACAAAAGTATGTCCTTTGTTTCGGTGATATAAGGATCAATAATCGAGGGTGATTCATATGAAAAAAGGCAGGCATGGACTGTTTGAACGAATAGCGCAGGTCATTGTAGACAGGCGGAATTTGTTCTTCCTATTTTATATAATCATTCTTGGCTTCAGCCTTTTTTCTATGAGCTGGGTAAACGTCGAAGAAGATGTTGCAAAGTATCTTCCTGAAGATAGCAGGACCCTTCAGGGAATTGCCGTTATGGAAGAGGAATTTACCACCTTTGGCATGGCCAATGTTATGGTCTCCAATATTTCCTTTCCTCATGCCCAGGATATAGCGGAAGAGATCAAGCAGGTCGACGGG
The DNA here is from genome assembly GCA_012518395.1 of Clostridiales bacterium. Classification (GTDB taxonomy): domain Bacteria; phylum Bacillota; class Clostridia; order Caldicoprobacterales; family UBA3941; genus JAAYSJ01. The sequence continues at coordinate 12,473 of JAAYSJ010000022.1, read as the reverse complement.
GTCGATTCTGTAATGTTTGAGAACAATGAAGACCACTATAAGAATACCTCCGCCCTTTTTATCGTAACCTTTGCCGGTGAAGATACTGACCAAATAAGTTTGGAAGCTATGGATGAAGTCCGGAAGCTGGTATCCTCCTACGATTCATCTATCTCTACCAGTGTAGGAAAAGATTTAGCCGCTCAACTTACCAAAGAAATGACTATTATAGGTATTCTTGCAGGGATAGTCATTGTAATCGTCCTCCTTTTTACATCAAAATCCTATGCAGAGATACCGGTGCTCCTGATCACCTTCGGAGCAGCAGCCCTTTTAAATATGGGTACCAATTATTTTTATGGTACCATCTCCTTTGTCTCCAATTCTGTAGCTGTAGTCCTTCAGCTTGCCCTGGCCATAGATTATGCCATTATCCTGTGCCACAGGTTTAGCGAAGAAAATGAGATCCTACCCGCCAGAGACGCAGCTATTTTAGCTCTTCAAAAAGCGATCCCTGAGATATCATCCAGCAGTTTGACCACCATGGCCGGGCTGGGTGCTCTGGCTTTTATGGAGTTTGGGATAGGCAAGGATCTGGCCGCTGTTATGATAAAGGCCATCCTGTTAAGTATGTTATCCGTCTTTACCCTTATGCCCGGGCTCCTGGTTCTCTTTAGTAAGGCTATTCATAAAACCCGGCACAGAAGCTATGTTCCCTCGGTATCTGTGTTAGGGCGTTTTTCTATTAAAACCAGATTCATCATCCCCCCTATCTTTGCTGTAGTCCTCATCTTTGCCTTTATATTTTCCATGAAATGTCCTTTTTCCTTCAGTCTGGATAATTTCCGTGCCAACAGGCTTTCCGAGGCCCAAATAGCAGAGGACAGAATCGAAAAGAACTTCGGTTCCAGCAATATGATGGCTCTTATGGTACCCGGTGGCGATTATAGGGCTGAGAAGAAACTTTTAACCGCATTGGAAGGCTATGATGAGGTCGATGCCGCCGTAGGCTTGGCCAATACAGAGGCCATGGGCGGTTTTATGCTGGCAGATTCCCTAAACCCCAGGCAATTTGCAGAGCTAATGGATTTGGACTATGAGATGGCGCAGCTCTTGTATTCTGCTTATGCTGTAGATGATGAAGAATACGGAAGGATTATAAGCGGTGTTACCCAATACGGTGTTCCTCTTATAGATATGATCCAATTTGCATATAAGCAGGTCAACGAAGGATTAGTCACCCTGGACGAGGAGATGATGGAAGGGTTGGAAGATTCCTATAAACAATTAGCTAGTGCCCGTATCCAGATGGAGAGCGAAAATTATAGCAGGATGTTCATAGTTTTAAACTTGCCTGCGGAAAGCCAGGAGACCTACGATTTTCTTGCCACTATTTACAGGGAGGCAGGAAAGCACTATGATCGTGATTCAGTCCATTTAACCGGTGAATCCACTAATTCCTGGGATATGTCCTTAACCTTTGACAAAGACAACCTTATAATAAGTATCCTGTCGGTTTTGTTTGTAGTAATAATATTAACATTTACCTTCCAGTCAGCCGGACTTCCCTTTATCCTTATCGCTGTAATACAAGCCAGTATCTGGATCAATTTCTCTGTACCCTATTTGACAAAGAAACCGATCTATTTCCTAGGCTTTTTACTTGTATCCTCCATTCAGATGGGTGCTAATATAGACTATGCCATTGTCATATCCAGCCGTTACCTTGCCCTTAAAAAAAGTATGCCAAAACGTCAAGCCATAATCCAGGCTCTCAATCAAGGATATCCTACTGTTATAACCTCGGGCACCATCCTGGCCATTTCCGGCATATTGATAGGACAGATCTCAACGGATGGGGCCACCTCTATCCTGGGTTCCTATTTAGGATATGGGACTATTATCTCAATGGCTTTGGTCATATTCGTTCTTCCTCAGCTCCTTTATTTGGGAGACATTATAATTGAAAGAACTTCTTTTAAATTGAATATACTAAGCTCCCACCCCCAAGAATCAATGGACAGGGTGCAGCTCAAAGGCAAGCTAAAGGGTTATATAAATGGCGAGATAGATGCATATGTTGACGGCACTGTCACCGGGGAGATACGGGCTGTCCATGATGGTAGTAAAAGAGCCGGTGACAGTTTGGACACAGGAATGGAGGGTATCCATGAAGAAGCTTAATTTGGCCTTGGTATTCCTGATAATCTTAATATTATTCCCGACAGGTACTATCACAGCCTCTCCTGAGGAAATAACCAGGACCATATATATAGAAGATACCTCAGATTTGATTCAGCTTTCAAAGGATTGTTCTTTTGATGGCTTTTCCCAAGGCCTGGAGGTTATCCTAACCTCAGATATAGATCTTAATGATAAGGATTTTACCCCTATACCGATTTTTTTGGGCACCTTTGATGGCAAGGGGCATACAATCAAGGGCTTATCCATAACCGTAGAGGGCTCAAATCAGGGTTTTTTCCGGTATCTTCAGGAAGGCGGGGTCATAAAAAACCTGAATATTGAGGGTATCCTTACCCCCTTAGGAGAGAAATCCACCGTTGGCGGTATCGTAGGCTATAACAGGGGAACTATAGAAGATTGCAGCTTCTCCGGATATATAAACGGTAAGGATATAATCGGAGGTCTGGCAGGATGGAATGGGGATACAGGTATGATTATAGATTCCTCATCCAAAGGAATAATTTACGGAAAAAGAAAAGTTGGTGGTATAACCGGATTCAATTCAGGAACAATACTTCGCAGCATCAACAAGATAAGCGTTAATACAACGATAGAAGAGGAAGATTTTGATTATGGAGATCTGGATCTATCCCTGGACAATATCGATATAACCCAAATTTCAAGACTGGCTCCCGATATAACAGACATAGGGGGTATTGCCGGGGTCAATACAGGCATCATAAAGAATTCAAAAAACGAAGGTGTTATTGGCTACCCCCAAGTAGGCTATAATGTGGGAGGTATTGCAGGCAGACAAACTGGATTTATATCAGATTGTTCTAATTACGGGTCTGTCCAAGGCCGCAAAGAGGTTAGCGGTATAGCAGGTCAGATGGAACCTTATATTAACGTCTTGATCCCCCCATCGAAACTGGATGCACTACATGAGGAATTGGATGCTCTGGATTCTACTATCAAGAAAATGTCATCAGCTGCGAAACATGGTTCTCTGGAGATGGAGCAAAAGTTATCCGGGATCCGGCAGGATATAGATACGGGAAAAGCCCATGCCAAGGAACTTATGGATATGACAGAGGTCTTAATAAATAAAACCAGCGTCATAGGCGTAGAGATCCTGGACAGAATAAGACCCCTTATAAAGACAATTGAAGGGATTTCAGAGGATGTAGCAAAATCTATAGCTTCCATTGAAGAATCTTTGAAAATAATTGAGAAAACTCTGGAAAAGCTGCCGGAGGATAGTCTTGAAGCAGAGGAACTTCTGGCCAGATTACGTAATATTGTTTCCGGATTGGATGAGGCCTGGAATAAAATTGAACAAAGTACTTCTTATATAAACGATGCGATAGAAATACTTCTGGACAATGAAACCGAGGGTGTTGCCGAACTGCTGGGGCTGGCATGGGAAAACCTAAGATCTGCAACCGATATTATTTCCCGGGAACTGTCCAATCTTGAAGAATTAACTGAAATTATCGGTGAGCTCATCTCCTCAATAGATGGTGAAATAGGAGACGAGTTAAAAGAAGCTCTGGATGGTATTGTCGATGGAATAAAGACTCTGGAAAGGGCTTTTGAGAAATTAAACCAGGTCTTTAGCGGGATAAAAGATATTTTAGACTATATGACCGGTATGCCGGAAATGGATTTTGAATCCATAAGCGATGACTATCAAAGGGTCAGAGAAGGCCTTTTAGACAGTATGGCCGATATGTCTGCTTCCCTTTCAGAGTTCATGGACACCATGTTTCTCCAGGGGAGAATCATGTCAGACGATATGCAATCCATGGGAGATCAGCTCTCTCTTGTAATGGGTATGTCCTTTGAAATGATGGATGAGCTGATGAATGACGAAAAGAGCCTTGACAAGATCTATCAAGATATATCCCGTGAAGATATCGATCGCAAAACAGAAGGTAAGGTGCTAAATTGCAAAAATTTTGGTGTGATAGAGGGGGTTCTAAACGTAGGCGGCATAGCAGGTGCCATGGCCATCGAGTTTGAATCTGACCCGGAAGACGATCTTGCATTACTAAAGGATGCCTCTTTAAATGCCGTATTCCAAACCAACGCCATCATTCAAAAATGTGAAAACAGCGGCCAAATAATTGCGAAAAAGAATAATGCGGGCGGTATTGTGGGGGCTATGGATCTAGGATACATCATAGATTGCATAGCCTCGGATTCTGTGGAAAGCACCGATGGTGATTATGTTGGCGGTATTGCCGGCAGATCTAAGGGGCCTGTCGTTTCCAGTTATGCTAAAAGCACCTTGAGAGGAGCCAATTACATCGGCGGCATTTCCGGTTACGGCGCTGAAATAGTTGATTGCTATACTATGGTTAAAGTAGAAGAGGCCAAATCTTGTATAGGGGCTATCGCAGGAGATGTAGAGGAAGACAGTACTATCAAAACTAATTATTTTGTCAGTGATAACCTATCGGCTATCGATGGTATCAGCTATATGGATAAAGCCGAACCTTTAAGCTACAACGAATTGATTTCCATAGCGGATCTCCCCCTTGTATTTAAGCAGTTGAAGCTCAGTTTTGTCAGTGACGGGGAAATCGTCCGAACCTACGATGTAAACTATGGGGAATCACCTTTTAAGATAGATTTGCCTCCGGTGCCCGAAAAAGATGGGTTTTACGGTGAGTGGGAACAATTTGAGGAGAAAACCATTACTGCCGATACCGTTATTCAAGCTAATTATACCCCGTATTTAACTGTCCTTGAGAGCGAAGAAAGAAGAAACAATACTCTCCCCTTAGTTCTAGTGGAGGGAGAATTTGTGCAGGAGGCTTCACTAATCTTAAATTCTGGCGTACCAGGAGCACCTTATTCAGGCAGAAAAAAGCCTATAGATCAATTAGAAGTAATTATTCCGGATGACGGAAATATGACACACACTATCAGGTATCTTATGCCCGAGGGAAAAAGGGATCCGGATCTCTTTGCTTTGACCAATGGCAAATGGGTAAAAATAAATAGCCATAAAGACGGTAAATATTTGGTGTTTGAAAGCCCTGACAATAGGGTCGTATTCTGTGCAATTGAAAAGGGTATACCGGCTTGGATATTTGCAGCCTTGGCTGGGGCAGCAATTCTTGCTATTGGCCTGGCTGTTCTATATCTAAAGAAAAGAAAGGCCGCCCAGGATAGGCCAATTGAAGGATAGGTCTAAAATGGTCATCCCGAGCTTGCAAGGAACCTTAAAAAGACAGGGTCCGACTATGGACCCTGTTTTATTGTCCCCTATATCTGATTCTTTAGGGTTTTGAGCATGGTTTTTACTTGAGGGATAAGAGCCACCAACAAGCATATTATAGTTTCTGTTCCTATGATGAGAAGGTTTACAAGTATTGAATACACAACTACGTTCATACCCTCAGGTGCAAATTCACCAAAGAATATCACACCGGAGAGAAAGGAAAAGAAGAATCTTAGAAATCCGCCTACTCCTATGCCCTTATAAATATTGTCCTTAAAATACCCTGCAACACCTAAGGCTGCATATGCCAAAATATAATCAAGTAAAAGCTGAGCCCAATGTACGATATAAGCCCCTTGAACAAGGTGGAGTAACCCATAGGCCGCCCCTGCCACTATCCCTGCCCTGGCTCCAAAAAAGTAAGCAAAGACAAACAAGGGCAGCATACTGGCGGGGGTTATAGACCCGCCCTGAGGCCAACGATAAATCCTGAGATAGGACAGCACAAATGATATGGCGATAGAAAGCCCTGCGTACACTATCATTTTCGTATTGTATTTTCTGGGCTCCCTTTTTGACAGGAGTAGAAAAACAATAAACGTCAGAACCAGCGCTGCCAGGATAATAATTGTAACAGGCTTCAACTCTGCAAATTTGGCAACTACGGATTTCAAATAATCCATTATCTGCACAAAAACACCCCCTTTCAATTAAGAATCTGCTACTTCAGGGGGTTTGGAATAAGAAAAGCAAGCCTTCTACAGCTTGCGCATAATGTGTCCTATACATTACGCGCTTTCCTGCGTTGGAATTACCCAACAGGTTCCAAGGGTCGGTGAAAGCCACCATCTCAGCGATTAAGCCCCCCTAGCGCATATGTTACTATTCAGTTGTTAACTTGATTATAATGGTCAAAGTCTTCCTTGTCAAGGATTTCAAAATTAGGGTTAATGCATAAGTAAATACTTGTACCATTTTTATTCTACCATCAAATATATATTTAGACTACATCTTTTTATATTTCAAAAATGTTTAATCAAAAGCCGGGGACAGAATCTATTCCCGGCTTTCATTTATTTTTGTTTTTTATTCTATTCTCATTCTCTAAGATGAACACCTGCTTATTTCAAATAGGAAATTAGGTTAAAAGCATTCATTACCGGTAGCATGATAACAGATATAGTAGCCATCATTTTGATCATAATGTCTTGGTTTGGGCCTACAACGTCTTTGTAACCGTCACCTACCGTGTCCCCTATGATACTGGCATTATGGATCTCGTTATAGCCATCCTCACCAAACTCTTCTATCAGCTCAGCCTGTAGGGACTTGATATATTTCTTGGCATTATCCCATGTACCGCCGCTGTTTGCTGTTGCGGTAGCCATGGCTACGGCGTCCAATATGGTCCCTAATAGAAAACCGCCTACGAACAATGGTCCGAAAATAAAGCCACCTATGATTGGAGCTAAAAGAGAAGCCAAAACAGGCTTTTTCATCTCCGCAATAGCACTTCGGGTGCAAATATCGATACAGCGATTGGAATCCGGTTTCACTTCGCCTGCCAGGATACGAGGATCTTCCCGCATCTGCCTGCGAACCTCGTCTACCATCTCCCCGGCATTTTTACATACAGAGTTTAGCATGACCCCAGAGAGCCAATGCATAAGGCCTACTCCCATAAAGGCTCCGCCTAAGGCCAAGTAGTTTAGTATATTTATTTCACCGCTGCCTTCCCCTACGTTAGCAAAGGACATCATCATACTAAGGGCTGCAAGAACACCGGAGCCGATAGCAAAGCCTTTACCGATAGCGGCGGTAGTATTCCCCTGAGAATCCAAACTGTCTGTAATATCTCGAACCTTCTTATCCAACTGGGACATCTCCGCAATACCACCGGCGTTATCGGATATTGGCCCGTAGGTATCTACTGTAACTGTAGCTACAACGAAGGAAAGCATGCCTACGGCTGAGATAGCCGAGCCATATAGACCTGAAAAATAACTTGAAAGAATAACGGCACCGCCCAGGGTGATACAGGCTGGTAAACAGCTTCTCCAACCGGTACTGGTTCCGCCTATGATAACCAGGGCTGGCCCTTCTTTAGCCAAATCTGCAACGTTCTGTGTCTCTTTATATTGTTCGCTGGTGTAGCGTTCCGCCAACATACCAAGAGCAATACCGGCAATTACCCCCGTCATGGCACTTAACCAAGGGGATATCCAACCAAACTTGAATTCCACCCCTGTAAAGTCCTGACCGCCAAAATAATAGTAGCTGAGTACTAATGTAACAACTGCAATGATCGCCGCAGAACTCCATAGGGAAATATTAAGTTCCCTGCTCAGTTTATTACTTGGTTTCCTTACCAATACATATGCAACGCCCAAGATGCAGGCCAAAAGACCCACGCCTAAAAAGGACATTGGGTACTGCATCATGCGAACAACAAGCTCCGTGCTTATAGGTATGGAAGCATTAATAGCGGTGGTATGAATTGCAGTCGGCAAAACAGCCGATGCTACTACCGCACCGATGGTGCTCTCTAAAAGATCCGAACCGTTACCGTTTACATCACCTACGTTATCTCCAACACAGTCGGCTATAACAGCGGGGTTTCTTGGGTCGTCTTCAGGAAGTCCTAATTCAGTCTTACCTACCAGATCCGCCCCCATATCTGCGCCCTTTGTGTAGATACCGCCCCCAAGACGGTTAAAGACTGCGATAGAGGAGCAACCCAGAGAATAACTTGCCAGCACCTGGGGGAAGAGAACAAACTTAAGACCCGCCCAGCTGGTCATCTCCACGATATTTTCAGGGTTTGCATACCCTAATAACATACCAACTATTAAGTAGATCAGCAGAAGCCCAAACATGGCAAATCCGCCGACGGACAATCCCATTACCGAACCACCCCGAAAAGCTATGTTCAATGCCTTTCCCAAGGTGGATGGGTCTCCCCTTTCTACACCAAGGCGGGCTTCATTGGCTACACGCTCATTGTAAATTACTGCAGCCTTCATACCCACCAGGCCGGCAAATGCGCTCATGGCCGCGCCGATAAGAAAAGCGATCCCTGCCCAGGGCGTAAAAATTATAGTAAATAATATGGCAATTCCGATAATAATAGGAATACTGAGGGAGAATTCCCTTTTTAGAAATGCATCTGCACCTTCCCTTATGGCATCTGCGATATCCCGCATCACAGGTGTGCCATGTTCCATTTTAGTACCCTTTTGAAAATTGTAGTAGGCAAAGATCAAAGAAAAAATAGAACCTAAGCCCACAAGATAGATCATTACCCAAACCATCGTTTTTCATCCCCCTAAACCGACAATATTTTCGCATACAAGTATCATTATATCAACTCCAAATACAAAAGGCAATAACACTGCTATACAGAATTATAATATGTTTTTAGAGCCAATTTGTTGAATATAGCAGGCTTTATGGACACTTTAAATTTGGGATGTTCATATTGCCAGAGTTAACCACGTTCAGGTTAGACATGAATAAAATCCTTTTATAGAGAAACAATTAAGTTTAAAATTATTTTAGGTATTGCAAAAAATAAGGAGGAGTTCTATAATTTATGTAGAATATATATCATTGACGTAACAATTCTGTAAGAACTTGAAACAGAACTGTAACAGAAAGACTGCTTCAACGGAGGTTAGCATGAGAAAATTTAAGAGTCTATTGTGTGCAGCTTTATTGTTTTTACTACTGGTCTCCATGACAGTCCCGGCTATGGCTTATGAGGGGAGTTCTTCCTCACTGTACACAATGCACATCAACGACCTGCAGGTGGGAGTCATCAAATTTCCTGCAAGGGCGTTGCAGATCTACGACAGTGTAGAAAAGGCGCAAAAGGCAGGCTTTGATGAAGAGGTATTCATAGATTCCAGAATACACTTTAAGGAGGCTAAACCCGGCTCCACAGAACTAACTGATGAAAAAACGTTGGCCAAAGCTATTGGGAATGCCATTGACATCAGGGTGCATGCCTACTCCGTAAATATCGACGGTACCAAGATACTTAATGTGAAGACCATGGAAGACGGGCAAAAATTAATTGATGATATCAAGGCTCCATATATCCCCGATCCAAATGAAGAAGGCGGACAACTTGAAGCTATCACCTTTAAGCAGGATATTGATTTTACAGAAGATATAGTTTCCGTAAAGGATATCGTCAGCCCCGAGGAAGCCCTGAGGATAATTTTACATGGCAGAGAAGAGCTTAAGGATTATGAAGTCCAAGAGGGGGACAACCTATGGGTAATCGCCCATGAAAACGGTTTGGAAGAATCCGATCTTATGCTCTCCAACCCGGATCTGACCAGCGATATAATCCATCCCGGTCAGGTTATTAAGATTGGTCGGCAGGAAAGGCTCCTTTCCGTTATCACTACAGAAAAAATCCATTATTCCGAAGAAATTCCCTTTGAATCCGAAACCAGACAAGATAGCAGCCTCTTAAGGGGAAATACAAAGGTAGTACAACAAGGTGAAAAAGGCCGAAAAGATATTACTGCATTAGTAACCAAGGAAGATGGACAAGAGGTTTCCCGGGAAATAACAGAGGAAAAGGTTTCCAAGGAGCCTGTAAAGCATATAGTGGCCAATGGAACCAAGGCCCCTCCCAGACCAAAGCCGGCTCCCAAGCCTAAGACATCTACCAAACCAAAAAGCTCTGGTTCTTCCGGCGGATCCTCAAACACTTCGACTAGTAGGGCAAGCGGTTCGGGCAGTGATGTAGTGGCATATGCCAAGAGGTTCAATGGTTATAGATATGTTTTTGGGACCTCGGGCCCTAATACCTTTGATTGCTCCGGCTTTACCAAGTATGTATACGGTCATTTCGGAGTAAGCCTCCCCCATAGTTCTGCTTCACAGCGTTCTGTCGGTAAGGCTGTATCCCGCAGTGAACTGAAAGCCGGAGATATACTTTGCTTTTCCGGACATGTAGGGCTTTATATCGGCGGCGGTCAGTTCATCCATGCTTCCAATAGGAAAGACGGGGTAAAGATCAGCAACTTGGATTCCTATGGCAAACGCCTAATAACAGCCAGAAGAATTTTCTACTAATAGCCAAAGACAATATAAGTTTCCAATAAAGCACAACCACCTAAAAGAGCAACCTTAAACGGTTGCTCTTTTACACGCTATCCTTTGCCAGTCTGATATAATAATCAGCAGAATCTTTTATGGCAGTTATGTCTTCCGGGGTCAGTTCCCGCGCAAACTTTGCCGGTGAACCCATTACCAGGGTGTTTGAGGGTATTTTCTTGCCCGGAGGCACCAACGCTCCTGCGGCAATTATTACATTGTCCCCTATCTCTGCCCCATCCAGCACTATTGCCCCCATACCTACCAACACATTATCACCTATGGTGCAGGCATGGATTATGGCACTATGGCCTACAGTGACTGAGTTCCCGATAATTGCGGGATAATCATCCGTCACATGGACAACACAATTGTCCTGTATATTTGTATCCTCACCGATGGTGATATAGTTACAATCCCCCCGGAGTACGGCCCCATACCATATATTTGCGTTCCTTTTTAGTGTTACTTTACCAATTATAGAAACATTTTCTGTAATATAGCTATCCTCATGTACTGAAGGTCTATAATCCTTATATTCTTTAATCATATATTCTCTATGCCTCCATCCCTTAAATTTTTAGTTCAATATGAATATACCACAAAAGCCGCTAATTGGGCAGTGGGGACGTCAGTGGGGACGGGTCCCTTAATCATTTTCCCCTATTCCCATTTAATAAATATTGTTATAAACTATATTTATATTAACAATGGAAGGTGATATTCAGTGGACAGTTCAAAGCTTACAGAGTTTCTTGATTCCCTAAGGGATAAGGGCATACCCGGGTGTGATTGCGTAGTATACAAAGACCATAAGGAAGTCTTCCGCCATATTACCGGTTATGCAGATAATAACGAAACCAGACCCCTGACAAAAGATACCACCTATTGGCTTTATTCCGCCACAAAGATCATAACCTGTACAGCCCTTATGCAGCTTGTAGATAAAGGAAGTATTGCCTTGGATGATCCTGTACATAAATATCTTCCTGAATATGAAAAGATGAATGTACGGCAGGGTTCGGCTATACGGCCTGCAAAAAATACCATGACTATAAGACACTTATTGACTATGCAGAGCGGCCTTAATTATAACCTTGCTCCCCCTTCTATCAAAAATGTGGTTAAGAGTACTCGGGGCAAGGCATCTACCAGACAAATTATAGAAGCCCTTTCCTACGAGCCTTTGGATTTTGAACCAGGGACTCATTACGAATATAGCCTTAGCCATGATGTATTGGGTGCCATAATAGAAGTAGTTTCCGGCCAGAACTTTGGCGAGTATTTGGACGAGCATATATTCCAGCCTCTGGGCATGACAAATACCGGCTTTAAATTGACTCCGGAACTCAAAGCAAATATGTCTGACCAGTTTATTTGTAATGTGGATACCTTGGCTATTGTCCCCACGAAACGCGCTAATGTATATGTTCTCTCAGACAATTATGAAAGCGGTGGCGCCGGACTTATTTCCACTGTTGATGACTATATTCTATTCTTGGACGCCTTAGCAAATAGGGGGGTTGGCCATATAGGAAATAGGATCTTGTCAATGGAATCCATCAATGAAATGCGCACTGATCAGCTAAAAGGAGTCTCCAGAGACGACTTTGCCCTACATGAACAGATAGGCTATGGCTATGGCCTGGGTGTTAGAACGCTGATTGATAAGGAAATTTCAGGGGCCAGAAGCCCCTTGGGCGAGTTTGGTTGGGGCGGCGCAGCTGGTGCATATGCCTTGATAGATGTAGAAAATTCCCTTTCAATCTTCTATGCGCAACATGTCCTTGAGTGCGAGGTAACACGCGGTGTTGTCCCCACATCTATCAGAGATTTAACTTATGAAATGCTAAGACTTTGAACAATGGGTGTGAACAATGGGGACGGGTACATTGATCAAATGATCAACGTACCCGTCCCCTTAATCATTCCGTCCCCTTAATCATTCTTCTTTTAGCCCTTTATT